>JAJDNV010000213.1 GCA_022340545.1 Acidobacteriota bacterium
CGCGCCGCCCTTCGTCGGCCGCGACCTCCTCGGGCAGGATCTTGAGGGCCACGGGCCGTTGCAGCCGCTCGTCGCGGGCCCGGTAGACGACGCCCATGCCACCCTCGCCCAGCCTGGCCAGGACACGGAAGTGCCCGAGGGTGCGGCCTTCCAGTGGATCCGGCATGAGCGGGGAGATTGTGTCGCCCCACGCAACGTGTGGGCTCTTGACCCGGTGGCTGGGCTCGTCACAAGCTGTGTCCCCAGTGGCGCGGGCGTTCGGGCGCACGTCGACCGTCCCGCGCCGAGCGCCGGGAGCGGGCGCCCCTCCACGGGCGGCCGGCCCCGGGACCCAGGTGTAGAACCATGCCCGACATGGACGGCCTTTCCATGGAGAAGCTCACCGAGCTCCTCGTCCGCCAGCACGAGCTGCAATCTCGGCCTCGAGAACTGGCCTCGAGCAGGGCTGCCCGGTGGTCGGCCAGAGCCGCCCGCGGACTTCCTAGTCAGTCACGACCTCGTGACCGTGTTCCGCGTCGGGTGGAGTCGAGTGGGTCCGCGGGATCCTTCAGTCCCTGCCCGATCGCCTGTTGGACCACGGCCGGCTCGATCCCGTGGCCGCCCGGCGAGCTCGCTCCCGCGGGCCGCGGTGGAGATGGGGGCGACGGTGAAGGAGCGGGAGGCTGCGGACCTGGAGTCAGGAGGCCGCCGAGAAAACGAGCGCGGTCCTCTGCCCTCCCAGACGCAGCTGTTCGAGAACCTGAGAGCCGCTCTTCGCCGTCTTGGTGATCAGCTCCTGGTTGGGCGCCGGCTGGGAGCGCTCCTCGAGCCTCGCGTCGGTCTTCACAACGACGTTGTGCTCGTTCTTGATCGTGACGTCTACCTTGTCGGTGTCTCCCGTCCAGGAGAAGTGATAGCGGCCGGCCGGAAGAACCGTGCCGCTCACGCTGGTGGGTTGTAGCAGCGTCACGGCCGCCGAGTGGCGGGCGGCGGCGGACGACCATGCGGCGCCAGCCACGACAAGCACGGCGGTGGCCAGGACGGAAAGGAACCGGACCTTCATCTCATACCTCCTTCCGGGCGGAGGCGAGTACGGGCCTCGGCCCGGTGATCTACACTCTCACTCTCTTGCGACGCTCGCCGGACCCGGAATGTCTCGGCCCGTCCGCCCCTCACAGGTCGCGGGATGTCAACAGCTGCAAAAGAATCCTCAACGGAGAAGGCGGCGAGGCTCTGGGTCTCGCGCTCGAAGCGCCCTCCGCACACCTCGCCATCCCCGCCCTATACTTGTGCGATGCGACGTTCCCTGGGAAGTGCCAGCGAGAACCTGCGGGTGGAGCCCATCGACCCGTCGTAGCCCGACGGAGGAGCCCATTCGATGACGCTACGCGGACGGACGCCCCTCGCCATCGCCCTCTTCCTCACACTCGCCACGCCCGTGACCGCGGAGGTCGTCCGGGTCGACGTGCGGGAGCGCTCCGACGTCCTGGGAGGACGGAGCTTCGGCCCGGCGGGACGGTACGAGAAGCTGCAGGGCGAGATCTACTTCGCCTTCGACCCCGACAACCCGTACAACGCCCGCGTCGTCGACCTGGGACTGGCGCCGCGGAACGCCGAGGGCCGCGTGGAGGCGCGGGCCGACTTCATGGTGCTGCAGCCGAAGGCCGCCCGCCAGGGCACGGGGATCGGCCTGGTCGAGGTCAGCAACCGGGGAGGCAAGGCTTCGCTCGGTTACTTCAACCGGGCGACGCGGAGCCTCGACCCCACGAGCGCGGAGGACTTCGGCGACGGCCTGCTCATGCGCCACGGGCTCACCCTGATCTGGGTGGGGTGGCAGTTCGACGTGCCGCGGCGCGAGGGTCTCCTCCGGCTCCACGTCCCCGTCGTCACGGACGGAGGGAAGACGATCCAGGGCCTGGTGCGCTGTGACTGGACCGTGGACGAGACGGTGACCACCCTGGGCCTGGGGCACCGCGACCACGTCCCCTACCCGGTGGCGGCGACGACCCACGAAGACCATGTCCTCACCGTCCGCGACGGTCGCCTCGCCCCGCGCCGTGTCGTTCCTCGCGACCAGTGGCGGTTCGCCCGGGAGGAGGACGGCCAAGTCGTTCGCGACACCGAGCACGTCTACATGGCCTCGGGGTTCCAGGCCGGCCGGATCTACGAGCTCGTGTATCGCGCGAAGGAACCCCGGGTCGTGGGCCTCGGGCCCGCGGCGATCCGGGACGTGATGTCCTACGCGCGCCACCACGACGACGCCGTCTTCCCCGTCGAGAAGGGGCTCGCGTGGGGGGTCTCCCAGACCGGGCGGTTCCTCCGCTACTTCCTCTACAAGGGCTTCAACACCGACGAGGAGGGGCGCAAGGTCTACGACGGCCTGCTCATCCACACCGCGGGGGCGGGCCGCGGGAGCTTCAACCACCGCTTCGCCCAGCCCTCCCGCGATGCCCACCGCTACTCCGCCTTCTTCTACCCCACCGACATCTTCCCCTTCACCTCCTGGAGCCAGAGGGATCCCGAGACCGGCGCGACCGACGGCCTCTTCGCCCACCCGTTCGACCCCGCACATCTCCCGAAGGTCGTCTACACCAACACCGGGTACGAGTACTGGGGACGGGCGGCCTCGCTCATCCACACGACGGTGGACGCGAGCGCGGACGTGCCCCTCTTCCCCAACGAGCGCCTCTACCATCTCTCCAGCGGGCAGCACTACGTGGGCCCGTTCCCCCCCGACCCCGAACACCGAATCGAGAAGTCGTCGGCCTTCCAGGGGAACCCCCTCGACTTCCTCGTGACCCTCCGCTCCCTCCTCGTCGCCCTCGTGGAGTGGGTGACGGACGGGGTCGAGCCTCCGGCGTCGGCCTACCCGACCGTACGGGCCGGGACCCTCGTGCCCATCGATGGCGTCCGCTTCCCGGCGATCCCGGGAGTGGCCTTTCCTTCGGTGATCCACGAGGCCTACCGCGCGGACTACGGACCCCGGTGGAGCGAGGGCATCGTCGACGTGCAGCCCCCCCGGCTGGGTCCCGCCTTCCGGTCCCTGGTCTCCCAGGTGGACGAGGTGGGCAACGAAGTGGCCGGGGTCCGGGCGCTGGAGGTGCTCGTGCCCCTGGGCACCTACACGCCCTGGAGCCTCCGAACGGGCCGCGCCGGAGGGGCGGAGGAGCTGAGCGACTTCGTCGGCACCTTCATCCCCCTGCCGCGGACCGAGGAGGAGCGCCGCCGGACCGGGGACCCGCGTCCCAGCGTCGAAACCCTGTACCCCACCCGCGAGGACCACCGGGCCGCCGCGGCGCTCGCGGCGGCTGAGCTCGTGGAGGAGAGGCTGCTCCTCCCCGAGGACGTGCTCCGCGTCCTGAAGCGCGCCGAGGCGACCTGGGACTGGATCGAGCGCTCCGGGGAGGACGACGCCGGCCGCGGAACCCGGATATCCCCCGAGCGGTAGGCGAGGCGCGGCGTCAGCCCGGGCCGGACCCCTCGGCTTGGTGATGAAGCCGATCACGCGCATCTCGGCGCCAGACCGAGGACACACGAGGGGGTCCATCGATCGCTACGGTGTCGGTGTCGTCGCCGCGGCCCTTCCGGGGCGTTCGCCGGGGTCGCGTTCGCCGGCGACCACCCCCTTCACTACACCTCCGGGAATCTCCAGCCATTCTCATATTGCGGGCGCACGAAGGCGTCAGCCTCGTCGTTGTTGCCGAACCGCTGCTCATCCGGCAGGTATTCGAGGCGCTCGCCACCCAATCTATGGGAGATGTTCGCAACATTCGCCAACACCGTGGCGTAGCACCCCTTCTCGACGGGGCTGTTCGTTTCTGTGTTCTTCTCCCTGATGCACTGTGCCCAATTCGCCACGTGGTTGTATTGGTTGCCGTACGGCCCTTCCTCTTTCGCCGGCCCAATGACGGGACTCCCATCCCCGCCCCTCACCGGAATGAGCTCGTAACCCGTACGGTTGCAGACCAGCGTACCCTTGCTGCCAATCCAGGCCACTCCATCGCGGCGGTTGTAGAGAGGGCTTGCCGAGTGTTCCCACACAATGTGCAGATCGTCAAACTGGAATACCGAAGTCTGGAGCGACGGCACCTCCCGCATGGTCTCCGGATGCTTGTAGCCAACGGAGTAGACGGACTTGGGGTAGCTCCTCTTATGGCCCAGCGCAGCTATGCCATCCAAGGCCGAGTCCAGGTAATGGACCCAGTCTGTCTGGCGCCCACCTCCGTAGTCCCAGTAGTGTCTCCAGGCTTGAACCCGGTCCTCGACGTAGGCATGTGAGGGCGCCGGCCCCAACCACATCTTGTAGTCCAGCGTTTCGGGGACCTCCTGTGGCGCGGAGCTGTAGACAACGGGGTCCGTTCCCCCGGTGATCCAGGCGTGGACCTTGAACACGTCCCCCAACACGCCGGTCCGCAAGATGCTGAACGCGTGCCTGAAATACTCCAGGCTGGTGTGCCACAAGCCCGTGGTCACGACGTTCTGCTGCTTGCGTTGCAGCTCGGGCATGAGATCACACTCTGCAATCGTCCTTCCGATTGGCTTCTCAACGTAGACCGCCTTATTGGCCCTGCACGCTTCCGCATAGATGTAGGCATGCCAATGGTCCGGAGTCGCGACGATGACCCCGTCGATGTCCTTGTCGTCAAGGACCCGGCGAAAGTCGCCGTAGAGGGCGGCGTTGCCCGCACGTTCCGGGAATGCCTCCCTGAGCTCGGTGGAACGCTGGTTCAGAACGACTTCGTCCACATCGCAGAGGGCGACACAGTGAGTCGAGGGGTCCGCTTGCAGCATGTATCTCATGTTGGTGGCGCCAAAGCCAAGGCCGATGACAGCGATGTTGAGCCGATCGCCAGGTGCATTGCCCGCACGAAGGGCCCGCGGGACCGCTGAATACACGCCCGCTGCGGCGGCCGCGACTGTCGATTGCTTGAGGAACGATCTCCGAGTCTTCTTGTCCATCGTTATCTCCCAAGACTGTGGTTCGGGGATGGATTGGCTCCCCGCCCCGGTCTGTCATTCATGGAATCCCAGACCCGTTGCCGCCCAGTAGATCCCTCCATAGATGTGATCGAGAAACCAGACATCATTGAAGAGCTCCGGCATGTGGCCCAACGTCGTATAGAACGACCGACCGCCGTCATACTGCTGACACCATGCGATGGGGTGAAGCTCGCCCATTGCGGTGTGTCTGCTCTCGTCTCCCCATGTCCGGTCTGGATCGTAGGTCGACTCATCCACGGTCAGGAGAAGTGTTTGATTCTCAGTCAGGGCGTCGGTGTAGGAATACCACTCGTCGGTCCAGATCCAGTGGTCCGGGAGATGCATGGTCGCCGGGTGGTTCTTGTTGACGACGGTCAGGACAGCCGTTTGCTCTTCAGGGTGGTCGGTCAGCGTACGGCCGACCAGCTGTTTGAACCAGGCGCCTTCGTTTCTGCACGCCGACGTTCCGTGGATACCGACAAACCCGCCGCCGTTGCGGATGAAGGTCTTCAGGCTCTCCAGCTGCGCGTCCGAAAGATCCCGGCTGGTTGAGTGAAGAAAGACGATGACGTCGTATTTGGCAAGGTCTTCATCGTTGAACGTGCTGGTGATCGTTGTGTGGTCGAGCCCAAACGCGTGTCGGTTGGCCAGCTCCTGGAGTCTGAGAATGGCCACCGGCTCCGTGAGGTTATGCCAGCGGTCGGGGCTGGTGTAGAGAAGCACCTGAAACTGGTTACGACTATGAGGCTGGCGAAATCGGTTGTTCGGCTGAGCGAATGCCGGCACGACTTGCGTGAGGAGAAGGACGAGCAGCAGAAGACGACAGTTCCTGTTCATGGGACCTCCGTGGGAGAGGATGAGGCGGGGGAGCGCGGGCCGCCGAGGTGTGGTAGTGGCAGGTCGCTCTCGTCAAGCTCCCTGTCGAGGGCCTCGGCCTTGGCGCGGGCGCCCCAAGCGCTGTAGCCCGCCTGGGCGTCGGCCAGGCGGGCGCGGCCATCGTCCGTCCGGCCCCGGTCGAGCAGAAAGCGGGCCAGCCACTCCGTGGCGAGCGCCGCGTTCAATGGAGACCCGTCCTGCCGGGCGCAGGCGATGGATTCGTCATAGAGGCGCAGGGCCTCCTCGTCTCGGCCTTCGAGGCGCGCCATCTCGGCCTGCATGTGCAGGTGTTTGTGGCGGAAGTTCTCCGGCCCCATGCCGGCGAACTCCTCCATCTGCGCGACCTTCTTCTTGAGCGCGCGTCGGAGACGGCGCCTTCTCGTTGGCGAGGTCCCGGGCCAGGCCCAGGACAGCGCCAGGAACGAGTAGAGCAGGTGGTCTGCAAACACGACCTGCCCGCGCGCACCGAGCACCCTCCGGTCCGCCTCCGCCACGAGGTCCAGCGCCTGCCGGTGGAGCCGCATCGTCACGAGGGCCCGCAGACGGAAGGCGTAGTAGAACCCGACCGGGATCTTGTCATCGAGATCGAACAGGAACCGTTCGAAGTCCGCCTGCCGGAAACCCTCGCTGTCGAAGGTCTCCGGCGACACGGTCTCGCCGGTGAAGACCTTGAGCATCTGCCGGAGCGCGACGAGCTCGGCGACGGTGTGGGGGTTGTTCAGGCGCAGCAGGAACCCCTCGTGCTCGTCCAGGAAGCGCAGGAAGGTCTCGATCGACTCCGCGAACAGGAGGGTCTGGGTGATGGCGACGTTCAG
>JAJDNV010000256.1 GCA_022340545.1 Acidobacteriota bacterium
GGCGGCCACGCCGGTGAGGGCCAGCGAGAGCTGGGGCCCGAGGTCACCGGTGAGGATGAGGCTCTGCAGCGGGGGAAGGTTCATCGTCGCGCTGGTGCCCGAGCCGCCCATCCCCGGCGCGGGGATCCCCTGCGGCATCCCCGCGAGGAGGCCCTTGTCGCCCACCACCCAGAACGTGGAGCCGGGCTTGACACTCGCCACGAGCTCGAGCAGCCCCGTGTTCTGCTCCAGGGGTGTCTCCCCCCGGGCGCGGCTCGCCACGACCGCCTCCACCCGCTCGGTCGGCCCGAACAATACGGTGCGGGCATCGAGGAGAGCGAGGGACGACGACTCGCCCTTCTGCTCCATGGTGAAGAGGGTCGCCCCCTCGAACTCGCTCGTCGTGCCCTCTTCCGCCTTGTCGAGGCTGAAGCCCAGCTTCTGCAGGTCGAAGCGCCCCATCGCCATGACCAGGGGCTGGGCTTGCTTCTTTCCGGTCCGGCCACGGCCGGCCACCACGATCTGGTCGATGTCCCGGGCCGGGTCGAGCCCCGTCCACTTCTCGAGCTTCTGCAGCGCCTCGGGACGCATCGACTGGCGTGAGGCGTAGCGCTCCCACACCGGGCTCGCGACGAGCCGCTTCACGTCGACGCCCATCACGAACTGCGTGTCCGCGGGCAGGACGAGCCCCTCCCCGGGGAGGGGGCCGACGGCGGCCCGCGCGGAGTCGAAGTACAGCGCGCCGAGGGCGACCATCACCCCGAGGGCGACGACGGTGGCCGAGACGATGAGGACGACGCGACTTCGGTTCATGCAATAGCCTCCGGGTTCAGTCTAGCCCCTCACTGCTCGAGGACGTATTCACGCTCGGAGAACAGCCAGGCCGCCGCGCCCAGGAAGAACGCCGTCGCGACGAAGGCGACGGCGAGGCTGAGCCCCACGGGCTGAATCTGGTTGAACAGCCCGGCCAGACCCTCCTGGGCGGGGCGGTGATGGATGAGAGACCGCAGGTAGGAGTTCAGGGTGAGGCGCGGGAGGTATCCGGGCAGGTTCGCCAGCAGCTCCCAGCCGAAGAGGAAGAGCAGGCCGGGGATCACCGGACGGCGCAGCAGCACGCCGAGGAACGCAAAGAGGGCCCCGTAGGAGAGCAGCGTCAGCGCCATCACGCCAAGGTCGCGGAAGAGATCGGGGACCGACGCCCCGACCCCGGACCATCCCCGCGCGGTCACGAAGAGGAAGAAGGTCAGGACGGCCGAGGGCAGGGCGATGCCCAGCGACGTGGCGAGGTAGGCGGCGAACTTGCCGGCCAAGATCGAGGAGCGTGTCAGGGGACGGGTGAGGACGTAGGTCAGCGTCCGGCCCTCCACTTCGTCCGCGACCAGCGCGGTCGCGTGGAAGAGCGCCATCAGTGGAAGCACGTTCCGGACCCAGTAGACGGCCACGAAGATGGCGTAGAGGTCGAGGGGCGGGACGGCGCGGTTGGGGATGTCGGCGGCGAGGATGACGCGATAGACGACGGCCAGCACGACGGGCAGTCCGACGAGGAGACCCATGAGCAGGCTCCGCCGGCTCCAGACCATCCCCTCGAAGGACAGGTCGAACACCGCTCGCGCCGCGGAAAGGAACGGGAGCGGACGCGTCGTGTCCCTCATCGCGTCACCAGGTACCGGAAGACCGATTCGAGGTCGTCGTCCGGCGAGTACATCTCTGTCACCCCCGTCTCGAGGGCGGCCTCGGGGAGCGCACCGTAGAACTCGTCCGGGCGGGCGGTCTGCACGGTGAGCCACTCCCCTTCCGACCCGAACGAGAGCGAGAGCACGGTGGGCCAGGCCACGATGATCTCGGCCAGCTTACGCGGGTCGCGGGCGCGGAGGGCCACCGTATGCGGGTGCTCGTCCAGGAGATCGCGGATCTCACGGACGTCGCCCGCGGCCAGTATGCGGCCGTTGTGAATGAGCAGCACCCGACGGGTCATCGCCTCCACCTCGTGGAGGATGTGGCTCGAGACGAGGACCGTCTTCCCCTCGCGCCCCAGGCGACGGACGAGCTCGATGACCCGCCGGCGGTTCACCGGGTCCATGCCCGCCACGGGCTCGTCGAGCAGCAGCACGTCCGGCTCGTGGGCGACGGCCTGGGCGAGCTTGATCCTCTGGCGCATCCCCTTGCTGTACCCGCCGAGCTTGCGGTTCTTCGCGTCCAGGAGGTCCACCTGGTGGAGCGCGTTCTCGGCCCGTCGGGAGCACTCCGCCTCGTCGTAGCCGGTGAAGCGGAGGAGCGTCTGCAGGAACTGGAGCCCGGTCAGGCGCTCCCAGAAGGCGTCCGTCTCGGAACACAGGCCCACGCGATGGAAGAGCTCCGGCGAGCCCCAGGCCGGACGCCCGAGCAGCCGCACCTCGCCCTGGCTCGGTCGGAGCTGTCCCGCCACCAGCTTCAGGAACGTCGACTTGCCGGCCCCGTTGGGGCCCAGCAGGCCCGTCACCCCGGCCGGGATCTCGAGGCTGACGTCGTTCAAGGCGATGACCGGCCCGTACCAGCGGGACACGCGCGTGAAGACGATGGGGGCAGCCGCCGTCACGTGACGATCTCCACCGCTCGCACCCGGGCCCGAAGGATGGCCAGGCAGCCGAGCGCAACGAGCAGCAGGACGGCGGCGGGCGCCGCCCAGATCATGGCGAACTCCTGATTGGCCAGGCCGAACAGCGCCACCCCGAGCGAGCGCAGATCCGCCTGCAACGAGATCAGCATGGCCTCGCGGCGGCCGAACCCGTGCTGGATGACGAGCCGCACCATCTCGAGACCGAAGATGAGGCCGAAGAAGCCCAGACCCGCGACGCGCGCGCTGCGGGACAGGGCCGACACCGCGAGGGCCAGGAGGCTCACGAAGAGGCTGATGGCGAATGCGTGCAGAACGATGGCGGGGGCAACCCAGGCGAGCTCCCACGCGAAGAACTTCCGTGGTTCGAGGCTGAGGGCCGCCGCGTAGAGCGCGAGAGCCGGGACGAGCGTCACCGCGAGGTTGAGGGCGAGGGGAACGCCCAGCTTGCCGAGGACGTAGTCGCGCCGGGTCAGCGGGCGCGAGAGGTAGACGAGGATCGCCCCCGTCCGGAGGTCGTTGGCGATGAGACCGGAGGCCCCGAAGATCGACAGCAGGATCGTGAAGCCAACCTGCTGGTTCAGGAACTCGCCGAAGACCCGTCCGTCGACCGGGAGCCACTGCTGGAGGTCGGGGAACCGTGTTGAGGCGTACATCAGGACGAGCCGGACCAGGAAGGGTGCGAAGGACACCGCCAGCAGCCCGAG
>JAJDNV010000264.1 GCA_022340545.1 Acidobacteriota bacterium
GCGTAGTCGAAGGCGATCTCGCGGAGACGGTCGTACCGTCCCGAGGCGCCCCCGTGGCCGGCGCCCATGTTGATCTCGAAAAGGAGCGGTCGGGTGTCGGTCTTGAGGGCGCGCAGGCGGGCCACGTACTTGGCCGGCTCCCAGTACATCACCTGGGAGTCGTTGAACGAGGTCCGGACCAGCATCGCCGGGTAGTCGCGCCGGGCGAGGTTGGTGTAGGGGCAGTAGCTCCGGATGTACTCGTAGGCCGTCTTCTCCCTGGGGTTGCCCCACTCCTCGAACTCGCCCACGGTGAGGGGAAGGGTCTCGTCCAGCATCGTGTTGACCACGTCGACGAAGGGCACCTGGAGAAGGACGGCCCGAAAGAGGTCGGGCCGCATGTTGACGACCGCGCCCATGAGAAGGCCACCGGCGCTCCCGCCCTCGATCACCAGGCGCTCCCGGTCCCCGTAGCCCTCGTCCAGGAGGTGCTCCGCGCAGGCGATGAAGTCGGTGAAGGTGTTCCGCTTGTTCAGCATGCGGCCGGCGTCGTGCCAGCGCTTGCCGAGCTCGCCCCCGCCCCGGATGTGGGCGCGGGCGATCACCACCCCCCGGTCCAACAGGCTGAGGCGGTTCGACGAGAACGTCACTGGCAGCGGGTAGCCGTATGAGCCGTAGGCGTAGAGGTACAACGGTGCGGTGCCGTCGGTCGCCACGTCGCGGCGGCGCACGAGGGTCACCGGGACCCTCTCACCGTCCTGGGCCGGCGCCCAGACGCGCTCGGTGACGTAGAGCCCCGGGTCGTACCCGCCGAGCACCTCCTTCTGCTTCAGGCGCGTCGAGGTGCGAGCCTCCATGTCGTAGTCGAACACCGAGGGAGGCGTCACCAGCGACTCGTAGCCGTAGCGGTAAACGACGGTGTCGAACTCCGCGTTCTCATCCGGGTAGACCGAGTAGGCGGGCTCGGGGAAGGCGACGCGGTGCCACGCGCCGGTGCGGAGGTCGATGACCCGTACGTGGGGGAGCCCCTCCTCCCGCTCGAAGACCACGCAGTGGTCGCGGAAGAGGTCGAAGCCCTCCAGCATGACCTCGGCCCGGTGAGGCAGGACCTCCTGCCAGCTCTCCCGGCCCGGCTCCGCGACCGGAGCCCGGACGAGCCGGAAGTTGCGTCCGGCGTCGTTGACCCGGATGAAGAGCTCGTCCCCGCGATGGCCGACCTCGTACTCCTGATCGGGCACGCGGGGGGCGGCGAGACGCCACTCGTCGTGGGGGCGGTCCGAGGCGAGGATCCGGGCCTCCGAGGTCGTGAGGCTGTCGACGTCGAGGACCAGATACGCGCGGCTGCGGGTGCGGCTCACGCTCACGTTGAAGGCGGGGTCCGGCTCCTCGTAGACGAGATCGTGGGCCGCGGCGCCGAGGGGGTGGCGGTAGAGCCGGTGCTGGCGCTTGGTGGACTCCTCCTCGACCGTGTAGAAGAGCGTCCGGTTGTCGGCGGCCCAGGCCGCCGAGCCCACCTTCTCGGCCACCGTCTCCCGGATCTCGCCCGTTTCGAGGTCCTTCACGAACAGCGTGTACTGCCGGAACCCGGTGGTGTCGGTGGAGTAGGCCAGGAGGCGGTCGTCGTCGGAGATCTCGTACACCCCGAGGGCCATGAACATCTCGCCCTTCGCCAGCTCGTTGAGATCGAGGGTGATCTCCTCGCGCGCCCCGGGTCGGTTCCGGCGCCGGCAGTGGATGGCGTACTGCTTGCCCTCGACCGTCCGTGAGTAGTGAAGCCAGGCGCCGTACCGGTAGGGGACGTCCTCGTCGGTCTGCTTGATGCGGGCCAGCATTTCGTCGTAGAGCTCCTCCCGCAGGGCGCGGAAGGGCCCCAGGATCGCCTCGGTGTAGGCGTTCTCGGCCTCGAGATGGGCCCTCACGTCGGGGCTCGACTTCTCGCGGAGCCAGGCGTACTCGTCGACACGGCGGTCGCCGTGGATCTCGCTGACCGTTGGGAGGGTCTTCGCGACCGGGGGCCGGGGCGGGTCCGCGACCGGCCCGTCGTCGTCGGGGGGCACGCTCATCGGGGGCAATGAAAACGCCCGGGGCCTCGTGGCTCCGGGCGCGGTTCGGTTCAGTGGCTCTTGGAAGAGTCCCCTACCCGACCTTCTCGACGTTTGCGGCACGGGGGCCCTTCGGGCTGTCAACGACCTCGAAGCGCACCCGATCACCCTCGTTGAGGGTCCGAAAACCCTCGGCCTTGATCTCGGTGTGGTGGACGAAGACGTCCGAGCCACCCTCGCGAGAGAGGAAACCGAAACCCTTGGATTCGTTGAACCACTTCACCGTGCCTTCGACCATGAACTGCAGGCCTCCTTCGCCTCTGCCTGATGCCTGCCTGCTACTGTCCGTCCATACAGCAAAGCCGCCCACCGTGGGCGGCTTGTCCGAACGAACGCCAGAGAGACGACCACCAGTGCGCGGCTGAAGCTAGCAGAGCGGGATTGCCCTCGTCAAGAATCGTACGCTTCAGGCCGCACGCGCCGCCGCCCTCACCTGTTGGCGAACCAGTCGGCGTCGATCTGGGCGAACTTCGCCCATTTCTCGGGGAGCTCCTCATTCGGGAAGATGGCCTGAACCGGGCAGACCGGGACGCAGGCCCCGCAGTCGATGCAGGTCTCGGGGTCGATGTAGAGCTTGTTCTCCGACTCGAACTCCGGCGCGTCCTTCTTGGGGTGGATGCAGTCGACGGGGCACACCTCCACGCAGGCGGTGTCCTTCGTGTCGATGCAGGGCTCAGCGATGGTGTAGGCCATTTACGGATCCTCCTAGGCGGTGGGTTCCCCCGGTCTTCCCGGGAGAAGGGAATCCTAGCGCAAAAACCGCCCGCTCGTCCCGCAGGGGGGTCACTGCCGCATCGCCTCCTCGAACAGCTCCCGGAGGCGCCGGTCGTTGGGGGCGAGCTCGCCTCCCTCCCGGATCTCCCGGAGGGCCGTGTCCCGGTCACCCGCGTCGAGGGCCTCGCGGGCGCTCTTGATGTGCTCCTCGACGACCATCGCCAGCTCGGCATCCTGCGCGATGACTCGCGCCTGCTCGTTGCCCGGATCGTCCCGCTGCACCGACTTGGCTTCATCGTAGGCGCGCCGGAAATGCCCGCTGGCCAGGAGCTCGTCCGCGCGCAGAAGGCGCTCCTCGATGGTCAGGGCGGGGGTGGGGGCCGGGGTCGGCGCGGCCGGAGCGGCGTCAGGGGTCGGGGTAGGCGTCGGGACCGGGGCCGGGGTGGCGGGGGGAGGTGTCGCCGGGGCGGCCTCCCCCGCGGTCGCGGCGGTGGCGGAGGGGCTCGGGGGGGGAGGCGTCTCCGACGCAGCGGGCGTTGGGGCGGCCGGGGTCGGCGAATCCGCGGGCCCGGGTGTCCCGCCCGGAGCGAACGCCAGCCACCCGGCGAACCCGAGCAGCCCGAGGGCGCCGACGCCCAGCACA
>JAJDNV010000278.1 GCA_022340545.1 Acidobacteriota bacterium
GCGGCGGCCTCCGGACGTGCGCCGTATCCCGCCGCGTAGAGGCCGCAGAGCGCCTGGTTGAAGGCGGCCAGCTCCTTGGGGCGGGGCCGGTTCGTGAAGAGCGAGGTGATGTCGGTCTTGTCGCCGAGGACGTCGTCCACAAATCCCTTGAGCGCGCGCTTCGGACCCACCTCGACGAACGCCCGCGCCCCCGCCGCGTACAGCTTCTCCAGGCCTTCGACCCAGCGCACCGGTGAAGCGATCTGACGGCAGAGCAGATCGCGGATGGCCACGGGGTCGGAGGGATAGAAGTCGGCCTCCACGTTCCCGACCAGCTTGCGCTTGGGCGGCTGGATGTTGAAACGGGCGAGGACCTCGCCCAGCGGCTCCGCCGCGGGGGCGACGATCTTCGTGTGGAAGGCATGGCTCACCGGAAGTCGCTGCGCCTGGTAACCGCGCTTCTGAAACGCCTCGACCGCCCGCTCGACCGCCTCTGTCTCCCCCCCGATCACGCTCTGACCGCGGGCGTTCAGGTTGGCGGGCACGACGTAGCCCTCGACCTCCGCGAGCACCTCGGTGACGAGCTCGATCGGGCCCATCACCGCGGCCATGGCCCCGTTGTCGCCGAGGCTCACCCGGCTCATCTCGCGGCCACGCGCCGCCGCCGCCTCGAGGGCCTCCGCGAACGTGAGGACGCCGGCCGACACGAGGGCGCCGTACTCACCGAGGGAGTGACCCATGACCATGTCGGGCTCGACGCCGAACTCCCCGAGGAGACGCGACATGGCGGTGTCCATGCTGAGCACCGCGGGCTGGGTGATGGCCGTCTGCTTGAGATCCTCCTCGGCCTGCTTGACCGCCTCCCCATCTTTTCCGTCGACGTAGATGTAGCTGGTCAGGGGTCGGCCGAGTATGCGGTCGAGGACCGCGTCCGCCTCCTTGAAGACGTCGGCGACGACGGGTTCCCGGGCGGCGAGGTCGCGGCCCATGTTGACGTACTGGCTGCCCTGGCCGGTGAAGAGGAAGGCGATCTTGCCGGGGGCGGGGCCGCTGCCCCGGAAGACCCCCTGCGCCTGGAAGGCCTTCCAGGTGGCGGCGGCGTCCGTGGCGAGGCCTTTCTGCGCCTTCTTCAGCCGGTCGACCAGCTCCTTGCCGTCCCCGTAGTCGATGGCAATCCGCTCGGGGGCCCGCAGGTCCGCGGGATCCGGCGGGGCCACCGCCGGCACCTGGCCGTCGCGCGCCAGCTCCAGGAGGGCATCGACCTTCTTGTGCAGCCCGTCTACGGACAGGGCACCGATCATCGCCAGGCCGCGCAGCGGCGTCTTCGCCGAAGAACCCCCTCCCGAGGACAACGGTCCGCCGCCGGCCGGGCCGCCGGGGGCGGGCACGGAGACCTGCGCTGGCCGTTCCTTCTTCGTCAGCGCGCCGGGCACGTGCTCCTCGAGGACGATGTGGAAGTTCGTCCCGCCGAAACCATAGGCCGACACTCCGCAGCGCCGCGGGGTTCCGTTCGTCGACTTCCACTCCCGCAGCTCGTGGTTCGCGGCGAAGGGGCTCGAGGCGAAGTCGATTCCGGGGTTGGGCTTCTCCGCGTTCAGAGTCGGGGGCAGCACCTTCTCGTGCACCGCGTAGACCGCCTTCAGGAGGCCCGCGGCCCCGGCCCCGGCCTTCAGGTGGCCGATGTTGCTCTTGGCCGAGCCCAGGGCAATCGAGCCCCGCGGCGCTCCCCTGAAGACCTTGTTGAGGCTTTCCACCTCCACGACGTCGCCCACCTTCGTGCTCGTCCCGTGTGCCTCGACGAGGCCGGCCGTCGCAGGGTCGAGGCCGGCGTCCTTCCACGCCCGCTCCACCGCAAGCTCCTGGCCGATGGGGTTGGGCGCGGTGATGCTCTTTCCCTTGCCGTCCGAGGAGCCGCCGACCCCGCGCACCACGGCGTAGATCTTGTCGCCATCCCGCTCCGCATCGGCGAGGCGCTTCAGGACGAACGTGGCCGAGCCCTCTCCCATGACGAAACCGTCGGCCCCGTCGCCGAAGGGGCGCGTGCCGGTGGCGGAGAGCGCCCCGATCTTGCAGAACTTCACGAACGAGTTGACGCCCATGTTGCGGTCGATGCCGCCGGTGATCGCGGCGTCGCAGTGGTGCTCCACGAGGGCGTCCACCGCGGCGTCGAGGGCGGCGAAGCTGGAGGCGCAGGCGGCGTCGGTGACGAAATTGGGCCCGCGGAGGTTCAGCACGTTCGCAACTCGCCCGGACAGGATGTTGGCCAGCTCGCCCGGCATCGTGTCCTCGGTCACGGGTGGCAGCGTCTGGTTCATCCTCTCGTGCCAGCCGGACAGGATGCGCTGGCGCACGTCGGCGGGGAGGTCGAGGAACTCGTGCGCCTCGTTCAGCCAGCGTGCGCACTCGGGGAACTGGATGCGCAGCGTGGTCAGGTAGTGGTGCTCCCCGGCCATGGCGTTGCCGAGGATCACCGCGGTGCGCTCGGTGTCGAGCTTCCGGTCGGGCCAGCCGTAGTCGGCGAGGGCCTCGGCGGCGATCGTGACCGCCCACTGCTGCCCCTCGTCCATCGCCGCCGCGACCTTCGGCGGGATCTTGAATCGCTTCCAGTCGAACTCGAAGCCGCGCACCCACGAACCGATCTTCGAGTACGTCTTGTCGGGGACCGTGGGGTCCGGGTCGTAGTAGTCGTCGGCGCTCCACCGGTCCGGGGGGACCTCGATGATGCTGTAGCGCTTCGCCCAGACGTTGTCACGGAAGGCCGGGGCATTCGGGGCATCGGGGAGGACGGCCCCCAGGCCCACGATGGCGACGGCGCGCTCGCTGCGATCGGTGCTCATCGTTGCTGCTCCTTCACTTGGCCGGGAAGGCCCGGACGAGGTCGCCGGCGATCCTGTCCATGTCCTCGACGAGGCCGGCCTGGGCGGCCGCCGCCGCCTCGACGCCGAGGGCGGCTCCGAGACCGGGGTCGGTCTGCCCGGCGGCGTTGGCCCAGCGCAGGCCCTCGACCGCGACCTTGTGCACCGCCTCGCGGGCGTGGACGCGGGCCATGGCCTCGAGCGTGCCCGGCTCGAGGCCGAACACCTTCGACGGCGCGGTGGCCGCCCGCTCCGAGAAGAGGGCGGCGGTCTCGGCGTAGGCGATCAGCTCTCCGAGCCGGAAGAGGACGTGCTGGTTGCGCGTCAGGCGATCGAGACGCGCCCGCTCGAGCAGCACTGCCAGCGCGCGCAGCGCTGCGGCGGCGAGACCCGAGCCGGTGTTCGGGCTCTCGGCGTGGCGGGCGTCCGCCCGCGCCGCCCACTCCTGGTAGTACTGGCCCCGGCTCTTGAGGTGGAGCTGCCAGCGATCGCGCGCAATCGTCCACTCCATGATCTCGGAGGTGCCCTCGTAGATCGTGGTGATGCGCACGTCGCGCTTGATCTTCTCGACCATGTACTCGCGGGTGTACCCGTATCCTCCGAGGGCCTGGATCGCGTCCTCCGCCGCCTTGTTGCCGGCTTCCGTGGCCAGGTACTTGGCCACCGCGCCTTCGGTGGCCAGGCCCTCCTCCCCGCCATCCAGCCTCTCCGCCACCCACTCGATGTAGGCGCGGGCGGCCTCGAGCCGGATCGCGTTGGGGACGATCAGCTTGTGGGTGTAACCCTGCTTCTGGCTGAGGGGCCCACCGCCCTGCACCCGCTCCTGCGAGTAGCGGACGGCCCGCTTCACGGCTTCCCGGCCCGCCCCGAGCCCGAAGGCCGCGACCATGAGGCGCGTGTACCCGAAGACGGCCTGGGCCTGCTGGAGACCCTGCCCTTCCACCCCCCCGATGAGGCGATCAGCCGGGACCTCGACGTTCTCGAGGAAGAGCGCTGCGGTGTTCGAGGCTCGGATCCCGTGCTTGTCCTCGGGCTTCCCATGGGTGAAGCCCTCCGCGTCCCGATCCACGAGAAACCAGCTGGCGCCTCCGGGGGCGTTGGCCAGGATCGTGTAGCGGTCGGCGACCCCACCGTTGCTGATCCACTGCTTGCGCCCGCTGATGCGGTAGGCCACGACCTTCCCGTCCTTCTCGACCGGCTCCGCCTTCGTGGTCAGGGCCCCGAGGTCGCTGCCCGCCTGGGGTTCGGTGGCCCCGTAGGCGTAGAACTGCCCCTTCTCCGCCAGCTCACCCAGCCACTCGGCCTTCTGCTGGGGCGTCCCTCCCACGTTGATCGGGTCGGTGCCGAGGAACGTCGCCAGGACGCCGGTGGCGATGCCGAGGTCGATGGCCGCCATGTCCTCGGACACCCGGTAGATGTCGTACGCCCCACCGCCAAGCCCCCCCATCTCCTCGGGAATCGTGAGGAGATGCAGTCCGATCTGTCCCGGGTCGTAGAGGTCCTTCATGACCTTCTCGGGGAACTCGTCCTTGTGCTCGATCTCGAGCAGCTTCTCGGCGCTCAGGTGCTTCTCGGCGTAGTCGTTCAGCGTCTCGAGGATCTGGTCGAGGATCTCGGCGTCGAGTCGTGCCATGAGGGCCCCCTGCTGGACGGTCAGATGGTCGAGTTCGGACGGTCACAGGCGGGCAGGCCATGGGAGGGCTTCGCCGGCTTCGACCGTTGCACAGGCTCCGAATAGCTCGGAGCGCTCAAAGCCCCAATCCTAGCTCCGACATGGAGTTACCGCAACCCACTCATTCCGGGAACGCAGGGTGAGACCACGTTCCCGGAATCCCTGTCATCCCGAGAGCCAACATCCCGAGAGCTCCACCGTGACCGACGCTCGGCCGCGCTCCACCGTGGGGTAGAATGGCGGATTCAATCAGGCACACCGTCGTACTCGTGACGTGCTCTCACAGGAGGTTGCTCGTATGAGGCAGTCCGCCGTTGCCATCCTGGCCGTGGCCGCACTCGCGCTGGTCGCCCTCCCTGCGACAGCGCAGGACCCGATTCCCCCCGCTGAGAGCCTGGAGGGCGGATTCCCGGCCCAGAAGCACTACTCACCCTATGCGGGGCGCAGCTTCCCCACCAACGTCTACTGGGGAGACACGCACCTGCACACCGGCATGTCCATGGACGCCGGGGCTTTTGGGGCCCGCCTGGACCCGAACGATGCCTACGAGTTCGCGAAGGGCCAGGAGCTCACCTCGTCGACGGGTCTTCAGGTCAAGCTCTCTCGCCCCCTCGACTTCCTGGTCGTCGCCGACCACTCGGACAACATGGGCTTCTTCCCGCGGCTCTTCGCCGGGGACCCCGACATGCTGGCCGACCCCACCGGAAAGAAGTGGTACGACATGGTGCAGGCCGGGGGCCAGGAGGGGGTCAAGGCCGCGGTCGAGATCATCGTCGCCTTCTCCCAGAACACGTTCCCGCCGGCACTGGCGTCTGTCCCGGGGACCCCGGCCTACCGCTCGGCCTGGGAGCTGGCCCTCAAGGCGGCGGAGAAGCACAACGACCCCGGCCGATTCACCGCCTTCATCGGCTACGAGTGGACCTCGAACACCGGGGGCAACAACCTGCATCGAGTGGTGGTCTATCGCGACGGCGCCGACAAGGCGGGGCGGGTGGAGCCCTACACGACCCTCAAGCCGCTGGGCAGCGACAACCCCCGGGACCTCTGGAAGTGGATGCAGGCCTATGAGGACAAGACCGGCGGGCAGCTCCTGGCCATCGCCCACAACGGCAACCTGTCCAACGGGATCATGTTCCCCATGATCGAGTCCTTCACGAACCGGCCCGTCGACCTCGAGTACGCGGAGACCCGGGCCCGCTGGGAGCCCCTGTACGAGGCCACCCAGATCAAGGGCGACGGAGAGACGCATCCCTTCCTCTCCCCCAACGACGAGTTCGCCGACTACGAGACGTGGGACCAGGGCAACCTCGACCTCAGCGTCGCGAAGGAAAACGACATGCTGCAGTACGAGTACGCCCGCTCGGCGCTCCAGCTCGGGCTACAGATCGAGCAGAGGCTCGGCGTCAACCCCTACAAGTTCGGCATGATCGGCTCCACCGACAGCCACACCGCCCTCGCCACCGCCCAGGAGGACAACTTCTTCGGCAAGCACTCCGG
>JAJDNV010000282.1 GCA_022340545.1 Acidobacteriota bacterium
AGCGGCAGTCAGGGACGGGTCGTGGTCCTCCCCATCGCGGGCCCAGGCCTTCCGAACGAACAAGCAGCGAACGGCGAATTCACTTCGCCGTGAGCGGCATGGGGGGGAGCGCGTATGCGCGCGGGGCTCGGGGGACGCGAAGTCGAGCTCGCGAGACGAGCGTCGACCCCGGGTGTACGCGCGACGCGACAGCGTCGCCTCCTCGCTCGCCTAGTGAGGCTGGGGCCGATACCCCCCCGACCTCTCTAATAGAAGTCAAACAGGGCGCGGCCGGGTTCGATACGGATGCTCTTCGCCGTCCACGGGAGAGCCACCGGGGCAGCAATGTCGATTCCCTCTGGACGCTCCTCGCTCCGGGTGGCGAAGCTCACCATCTGGGCGAGGAGGGACGGGGGAACGCTGACCCCTCCGATGACAGTCGTCTCGAGCTCGACCCGGGCCAGGCCTTCAGCGCTCACCAGGCGGCCCCCGAGCTCCACCGGGACAGTGCCGGAGAGCATGGAGAGAAAGGAGGCGGGCCCTCCCTCCGGGAGCTTGTCCCGCAGACGATCGAGGTCGACCAGGCCCCGGGCCCCGAGGTAATCCCAACCCAGCTGGAACTCGAGATCCGACAGCTCCGGAGGGATCTCCTCGGCGAGCGACAGGTTGACGAAGGAGTTGAGCTCGCTTTCGGTCACGACGATGGTGTCCTTCGACGCGGGTCGCCCGGAGCGCAGACGCCGGCCGATCCGTCGAAGGTGCCGGGCCACGGTGTCGGCGTCCTCCCAGCTGAGGCCAGGGCGTGTGGGGGCGGGGCGGGGGTCGGCGGGGGGTACGTCGGCGGCCTGCAGCGCGAGGAGGAGGCCGAAGCCGAGGGCAAGGCCGCTCATGTCGGCATTATAGGCGCCGGGGGTGTGGCGCCTGCGCACGCCTCAGCGCGGCAGCTCGATGCGGCCGGGCGGCCTCAGCCAGGCGTGGGCGGCGAACTCGCGCCAGACGCGGAAGCCGAGCAGATCGTACAGGCGGTGCGCACGCTCGTTGTCCCCGGTGACCGACAGCGTGGCGGTGGCCAGCCCCTGGCGGTCGAAGGCCCGGAGCGCGATCAGCATGAGCGCGAGCCCGAGGCCGTGCCCCTGGACCTCGGGAACGACCGAGACCTGGCACACGTGCCCGTTGGTGCGGGCGAGCCGACTGGCCAGCAGGACCCCGGCCGGGCCCCGGGGGCCCTCGATCAGCCGCGAGGCCTCGGGGTCGAAGCGACCGCAGCCGGCTCGGAGGACCAGGGTGTCGACGAACGTGCGACAGGCCGACGGGGTCGCGTACGTCAGGTTGAGGGCAGCATCGACCGAGCCACGGTGGCTGCGGTAGACGATCTCGGCGGCGGCGTGGAGATCGTTCCGCCGGACTGGCCGCAGCCGGAAGCCGGCCGGAATCTGGGGCTCCCCGGCCGGGAAATCCCGCCGGAGATCGAGAAGCATGTAGTGACGCGGTCGTCCCGCGAAGCCGGCCTCGCGAAAGCGACCATTCGCTCCGGGTGCGGTGCAGAACAGGGTCTGGCATTCGAGCCGGCCACACCCGCTCTCCGCACGGGCGTCGGCGATCACCCTTTCGGCGAGCTGCTCCTCGAGGCCCTTCCCCCGGTGCCGGCGGCCCGCGAAGATGGAGCCCACGATCGTCCGACCGCTGTCCGCGAGGTAGTAGCAGTACGCGACGGGCCGCACCCCGTCGCTCAGCACACGTCCGTTGAGGGTCCCCCGCTCCACGCCCCCCGCCACTGCGGCGCGGACCGCGGAGAAGTCCCAGTGCAGGTCCGCTTCCCAGTGCGCAGCTTCCTCGTCGAGCAGCGCCCCGATCTGACGGATCGACGCCTCACGAAGGGGCCGGTCCCGCACCCGCTCTCCGTCTGAGCTCCGATTCGAGAAACGACCGCAGCCGCGGCTCGTCGGCGGCGGCAAGGCCGAGGAACTGAAGACCGGCGAGGTAGCGCTCGGGGCCAGGCAGCGACTGCCCATCCAGCGAGCTCTGGGCCACCCGCGCCTTGGTCCGGACGGGGCCGTCCGGCAGCTCGAGCTGGAGGTCGACCACCGCTCCCGTGTCGAGGTCCACCTCGCACCGGAGCAGGCATCCCACGAGGCTGGCGTCGACGACGCGCGCCGCGTGGGACAACCGACCACCGACCGAGGCGGGGAGGTCGACCGTCACCCGGCGCGCGCGGCGGCTGTCGCGGCCGTCCAGACCTCCGGAGCTCGCGTGTTCGATCACCGATTGGCCCCCATCAGACCAGATTGTAGCCCGAACGATCCCAGGGGTTGGCCCGACCTGCATCGCGGCCAGGCCCTATAATGCCGCCCCGAAGCCGATGGAACGTCGACGCCAGCCCCGACTCCCATTGGCCGCGCACCTGTGCGCGGGCTTCTTCGCCCTGAGCGGCGCCCTGGAGCTCGTCTTCCCCCTGCTCGAGACGCCGGCTCCCGACGCGCTCTGGAGCGGCACCGGACAGGCGCTCCTGCACTGGCTCCTGGCCGCAGGCCTGTGGCACCGTCTCGCCCTGTGCCGCGTCTTCGCCTTCGTCTACTGCCTGGCCGCGCTGGTGACATACGGGGTCGTCCTCGGACTCGCCCTGGCCCAGGCTCCGATACGGTTCCCGACCGCGGTCATCGTCATGAGCCTCGTCCAGGTGCCGTCCTGCGCAGTGCTGCTGCCCTGGCTGCGCAGCCCGGCCGCCCTTGCCGCCCTTCCTCGATCGCTCGGTCGATGACCGGTTGGGCGGCCGAGGGTTGGCACGCCTTGTGAGCAGCGGCCGCCAAACCCTATAATCCACAGTCGGAGAGTAGTTTGGCGCGAGTGCGGTCGGGCCGACGTGTCGCCGCCCGGGGACCGGCGGCGAGAAGACCGGAGGGGCCGGTGCGCCCTCCGCGCGTCTTCGGCCTGCGCCCCGATCCGATCGCGGAGATCGAGGAGCGGTGCCGTACGATCCGCGATCCGGTCAAGAAGCTTCGCTACGTTCGCCGCTCGCTCCAGCGCTACGAATCCCTGGACGAGCGCTTCCAGGCCGTCCCGCTGGCTCCCGTGCGCTGGGCGCTCTATCGGATGAGCCGCGTCGACCGGGCGCGAGCGCTCTTCTCCCCCAACCCCAACGGCGCTCTCAACGCGCCGCCACACCGGCCTTCGGCGGTCGCGCCCCGCGTGCGGCAGGCGGCAAACTGGGCGGCCGCGCTGCTGGTGGTGGCGGCGGGCCTCGCGCTGGCCTCCTACCCCCGCTCGCAGCCCAACGATGCGCCCGCCCCGGGTGTGACCCCGGTCGCCGAGCATCTGCCCGCGACGCAGGCGACGTTGCCGCCCCGGGGGGTGTGGCTCGTCGACTCGGGCGAGGATTTCGAGCTCTACAGCAACGGCCTCCGGATCGACACGACCTACGCGATCGCCGGCGAGCCTCGG
The DNA here is from genome assembly GCA_022340545.1 of Acidobacteriota bacterium. GTDB lineage: Bacteria > Acidobacteriota > Vicinamibacteria > Fen-336 > Fen-336 > JAJDNS01. Next base: position 3,418 of record JAJDNV010000282.1, read on the forward strand.
CGCTACCGCGTGTTCTCGATCGACGGCGGCATGGAGCCGGAGGTCTTCGACCGACCCATCGGCCTCGTGTACCACACGTCGGAGAGCGACATCTGGCCTCTCGAGGAGTCGTACAACGAGAAGCTGCAGGACTCGAGCCAGAACCTGCTGCGCTACCTTCGCCGGCGGCACGTCTACCATTACCTGATCGACCGTTTCGGGCAGGCCTTCCGTGTGGTGGAGGAGGCGGACCGCGCCGACCACGCCGGGATGTCGATCTGGAGGAGCGGCGAGCGGATCTGGCTGAACCTGAACGGTCCCACGATCGGAGTCAGCTTCGAGACCCGCTGGGAGGGGGGCCGCGCGCTGCCCATCACGCAGGCGCAGCTCGAGTCGGGCCGCCGTCTGACCGACTACCTGAGGGACAAGTGGTCGATCGCCCCCGACATGTGCGTGACGCACGGCCTGATCAGCGTCAACGCGCGCCGGCACCTGATCGGCCACCACGTCGACTGGGCAAGGGGTTTCCCCTTCGAGGCCTACGGCCTGCCGGACCTGTATCAGCGGAGGGCTCCGGCGGTGGAGCTGTTCGGCTTCGGCTACGACGAGCCATTCCTCGAGGTCATGGGCGGCGAGCCGTGGGCGGGCGTTCGGGAGGCGGAGGATCGACTCGAGACAGAGGCCCTGTCCACGGGACGGACGGTCGAGGACGTGCGGCGAGAGAGGTCCGAACTCTACGATCGCTGGCTGGCCGAGCAGACCCGCGACGCGGAGGAGAGCGCGGAGCGGGCCCGCGCCGACCCGGCGAGGATCGCGCGCGGGCGGTAGCGGAGCGGAGGAGACTGAGATGACGGAGACCAACGACCAACTCTGGAAGGCCCAGCCGGGGGAACCAGAGCCGCTGGAGGAGCTCGTCAAGACCGGAGGCCACCCCGTCGGCCTCGACGTGGGGACGAGCAAGGTGGTGTCGGCGCGCCGCGGAGGCAAGGACGTGGCCTGCGCGGTCCAGCTCAATGCGTTCATCCCCGTTCCCTACTCGCCGGTGACGGAGAGGACCATCCAGCAGCAGAGCGAGATCCACCACTTTCGCGACGGCGACAACATCGTCATCTTCGGGTCGGCCACCGAGCGCTTCGCGAACATGTTCAACGCGGAGACGCACCGAACGATGGCGGACGGGCTCATCAACCCGAGCGAGAAGCTGGCCTGGCCGGTGCTGGAGCAGATCCTGAGGACCCTGGTGCCCAAGCCGCGCGCCGCCAACGAGGTCCTGGCCTTCTCCGTTCCCGCCGCACCCCCGGGCAAGGAGGCGCAGCTCACCTACCACGAGGCCACCCTGCGCAAGCACCTGCAGGCGGGGGGCTATCGGGCGATGGCGATCAACGAGGGCCTGGCCGTGATCTTCTCCGAGCTCGAGGACCACAACTTCACGGGCATCGGTGTCTCCTGCGGCGGCGGGATGTGCAACGCCACCCTCGCCTTCCTGTCCATCCCCTCGATCATGGTCTCGGTCCCCAAGGCAGGGGACTTCATCGACCGCGCGGTGGGCGAGGCGGTCGGCGAGCACGCCACGCGAGTGAAGGCCATCAAGGAGGAGGGGCTCGACCTCACCCGAGCCCCGCGGGACAAGCTCGAGAAGGCGCTCCACATCTACTACGAGGACGTCGTGGAGACGCTCGTCGACACGATGCGCAGGGAGACCTCGAGGGCCGAGAACCTCCCGAAGACCGACCGCGCCCTGCCCATCGTCCTCGCCGGAGGCACGGCCAAGCCGCGGGGCTTCCGGGAGCTGTTCGAGCGCACGCTGCGGGGCCGGAAGTTCCCCGTCGAGATCTCCGAGATCCGGATGGCGGCCGACCCCCTGACCTCCACCGCGCGCGGCGCCCACATCGCCGCGATGTTTGAGAAGTAGCCGGCGGACGAGGTGCTTTCAGCTGACACCGACGTCCGACAAAGGACCAGGCAGACCGGCTACTCCCTGTTCCAGGCTCGGAATGACCGGCCGTTGGCCCAGCGACCGGCGACGCCGGTCTCCCGCTTCACATGAAGACGTCCACCAGGATCCTCCTCGCCGGTCTCCTCTTCCTCCTGCCGCGGCCCGCCCTGGCGGTCCGCGAGTGGTACGACTACTACCTGGAGGCCCGTGACCGAGACATCCCGGCGGAGGACTGGGACAGCTGTGTGACGAACGTCCGCGAGGCGCTCCGCCTGCGAACGCGTTCCGCGATCAACGTGCAGACCTACGGGCTGCAGTTCATCGACTACCTCCCCCACTTCCTCCTCGGCCAGTGCCTCCTCGGCCAGGAGAAGTATCGCGAGGCCCTCGACGCCTTCGACCTGGCCGAGAAGGCGGGTGCGGTCGGTCGGAGCCCGAACCAGGCGGAATTCACCCGGCTGCGAAGTGAGGCGCGGAGCGCGGAGGAGGCCCGGATCACCCGCCGCGTCCGGGCCGAGGTGCAGCGCCTGCGGACCGAGGCCCGAGCGCTCGGGCGTCGTCGCTCCTGGGACGAGGCCCTGGCCCTGCTCGAGCAAGCCGAGGTCCTGGCCGGCGACCTCGACGCCGACACCCTCCAGGCGATCAAGCGCGAGCAGGAGAGGCTTCTGGATGCCCAGCGCACGGAGCGGACGGCAGCCGCCCGGACGAGGCGCATCCAGCAGCGGCTCGCGGACGGGGACCGCCTCCTCGAGGAACGGAAGTCGACGGAGGCCATGGAGGCCTACACCGAGGTGCTCGACCTGGCCCCCGACAACGCACGGGCGCGGGAGGGCCAGCGCATCGCCCAGGAGCGCATCCTCGCGTCCACGACCCGGGCGGCGCGGCAAAGGTCGTTCGCCGAAGGCAGGCAGCTCTTCGACGCCGGGCACTACGAAGCCGCTCTCGGCCCCCTCACCGATGCCGCCGCCGATCCGGACTTCGCCGCGGCGCGCGAGCTGCTCGACCGCACCCGACAGATCATCGGGGGCCTTCGTCGGCAACGTGAGCTGCGCGCCGAGATCGAGGCGCTCGCGGCGCGCGGCGAGGAGCTCATGCGCCAGGGCCTGTTCCCCGAGGCCCAGGTCGCCTTCGAGGCGCTGCTCCAGCTCGATCCCGGGCACGCCCGGGCCCGTGAGCGGCTCGCCGAGGCGGAGCGGCGGACGGGCGAGGCGCTCTTCGCGCGCTGGGTCCCGAACCGGGAGCCGAAGCTCGCGCTCTTCGGCGGCGAGGGTCCGGTGGTGGAAGGACCGACGTACCTCCTCCAGGGGGTGGCCACCGACGATCGGGCCATCCAGAAGGTCGAGGTCCGGGTCGGCGGTGAGCTGGTGAAGGAGATGCCCACCTCCGACGACGCCGTGAACCCGGTGCGGATCCTCCCGTTCGTGCTCACCCTGCCGCTCGAGCCCGGCCCCAACACGGTCGCCGTCACCACCGTGGACTCCGGCGGCCTGACCGACACCGTCTCGTTCACCGTCCAGCGTCAGCTCCGGTTCTACGAGACCCCCCTTTTCCTCCCGTCGGCCGGCGGGCTCGCCCTCGGCCTGGTCGGAATCGGCTTCATCGCCCAGAGGGTGCGTCGGCGGCGGGCGATGCGTCGGCGCTTCAACCCCTACATCGCCGGCGCCCCCGTCCTCGACGACGACATGTACTACGGACGGGAGAAGCTCACCGCCCGCATGCTGAGCACCCTGCACCGCAACAGCCTGATGATCACCGGGGAGCGACGGATCGGAAAGACCACCTTCCTCCACCACCTGGCCAAGGTGCTCGCTGCGGACGAGGCCGGCGAGTGGCGCTTCTTCCCGGTGTTCGTGGACCTTCAGGGGGTGCCCGAGCAGGCCTTCTTTCACGCCCTGATGGCGGAGGTCGTCGACGCCCTCGCGATCACCCCGCAGACGCGCGAGACGCTGCGACTGACGCCGGAGGGCGGCGGCTACGAGGCGCGAGAGTTCAGCCACGATCTCCAGCGCGTGATCGCCGAGCTCAAGACGCGCACCGCAAAGCGGGTGAAGCTTGCGCTGCTCATCGACGAGGTGGACGTCCTCAACGAATACTCGGAGAGCGTCAACCAGCGCCTGCGAGGGATCTTCATGAAGAGCTTCTCCGAGAACCTCGTGGCGGTGATGAGCGGGGTGGGCATCCGCCGGCGCTGGAACAGCGAAGTCAGCCCCTGGTACAACTTCTTCGACGAGATCGAGCTCCCTCCCTTCAGCCGGGAGGAGGCGGAGGCCCTCATCCGGGAGCCGGTGGCCGGAGTCTTCCGGTGGAAGGGAGAGGCGGTCGAGCGCATCCTCGAGCTGTCTCGCCTCCGCCCCTATCTGATCCAGAAGTACTGCATCCACGCGGTCAACCGCATGCTGGAGGAGCGTCGCGGCACCATCCGCTCCGAGGACGTCGAGACGGCGAGGCCCGCGGTCGAGCTCGAGGCCGCGGCCGCGAACCCGGACGCGCCTCCCCCCGCCGCCGAGCCTGTGGCAGACTAGGGGTCCCGTGTCGATCCCCACGTCCATCCGACGCAACCCCTTCATCGTCGGCAGCTGGGTCCGGGGCGAGGACTTCTTTGGCCGCTCCGGGGTCATCCAGGAGATCCTCGAGGGCGAGCGTCACTCCATCTGGGTGCTCGGCGCCCGCCGCCTGGGGAAGACGAGCCTGCTCAAGGAGATCGAGCACCGGGTCGAGCGAAGCCGGGACACCCCCTTCGTGGCCCTCTACTGGGACCTGCAGGGCAGCGCCGACGCGCGGGGCCTGGCCGAGACGCTGGTCGCGAGCGTCGAGGACTCCGAGGCCTTCTGCCGGGCGACCGACGTGACGATCGACGAGCTGGAGAGCCTGCCCGTCGCGGACATGCTCGCCACGCTGGTGCGGCGGACGGTTCGCAGCGGATGGCGTCTCCTGCTTCTCATCGACGAGGCGGAGGAGCTGCTGGTGGTCGGCCGGTCCGATCCCGGCACGCTGGCGAGGATGCGCCGCGTGCTCTCCCGGGGCGGCGACGTCCGCGCCGTCGTCACCGCCACCCGGACCCTGGCGAGGCTCGACGACGAGGCCCGCCTCGCGACCTCGCCGTTCCTCCAGGGGTTCATCCCACCGGTCTACCTCACCCCCCTCACCCCCGAGGAGAGCCTTCCGCTTCTCGCTCGAGGCGAGTTTTCGCCGGAGGACATGGAGACGATCGTCGCGCGGACGGCCTGCCACCCGTTCCTCATCCAGCTACTGGCGAGCCGGCTCTTCGAGAGCGGCGACCTTGCGGCCACGCTCGAGCAGCTCGGGGCCGACGAGATGGTGGCGAACTTCTTCACGGTGGATTTCCAGACCCTCTCCGAGGACGAGCGCGTCTTCCTGTCCGAGGTGGCTCGCGAGGGGTCACGCACCCGGCGCGAGCTGGCCTCCGCCACGGGCCACCCCGAGGACGCGGTCGACGTCGCCCTCTACGGCTTGACGATGCTCGGCTATCTCACGCGCGACGGCGAGGCCTACCGGCTCGGCAACTGGCTCTTCGAGAGGTGGATGAGGAGGCGCCTCTAGTTCCGAGTTCGCCGACGGGGACAGCGAACTCGGAACCTCGGGACGACGCCGCGGGCGACGGCGGCTGGCGGCGTCCCAGGTCGTCACCTGAGCCGTGGGCTTCTGTCCGCGGGGATCTCTGCGACTTCGGCGACTATCTCCGCCGCCCCCCCCGGCGACCCCCTCGCCCACCGTCCCGCCGCCCGCCGTCTCCGCCGCGACCCCGTCCACCGCCACTGTCGTAGCGACGACGTGGGGGCAGAGCCTGCTCTTCGGCCTCGTCCGGGTCGTCCTCGACCGCCGCCTTCTTCGCCAGGACCTCCTTGAGCAGTGCGGCCACGATCCGATCGTGCAGCTCGTGCTCGGCCACCTGTCGGGCGACCGGCCCGAGCTCGGCGAGGTCCTCCAGCGACAGACGGCGCCCCGCCTCGACCAGCGACTCCACAACGCGCTGCGCCTTGCGGGACAGCACGTCCTCGTCCGTGGGGACGGCGATCTCCTTCACCTCCACGTGGTAGCGCTTCACCAGGCGGTTGAAGTTCATGAGGTCCATGGCGGAGAGGAGGCTGATGGCCCGGCCCGTCTTCCCCACCCGGCCGGTGCGGCCCGCGCGGTGGATGTATTGCTCGGGCGAGTCCGGGCTCGAGAAGATGAAGACGTGGGAGAGGTCCTCGATATCGATACCCCTCGACGCCACGTCGGTGGTGACGAGGTGGCGGATCTCCCCGTTGCGAAAGCGGCCCATCACCTTCTCGCGCTTCTTCTGCGGCAGATCGGAGGAGAGCATGGCCACGGCAAGACCCTTGTTGCCGAGGAAGGTGGCGACCTTGCGCGTCTCCTCCCGGGTGTTGCAGAAGATCATCGACGATGCCGGGTTCTCGTACTCGATGAGCTTGTAGAGCGTCGCCTCCTTCTGGAAGCGGGTGGTCAGGCAGTAGACGTGCTCGACCTCCTTGACGTAGATCTGGTCCTCCGAGAGGAGCACCCATTCCGGCTCCGCCATGTAGTGGTAGATCAAGCCGCGGATTCCGATGGGGACGGTGGCCGAGAAGAGCATGGTGTGTCGCTCCTCCGGCACGTAGTCCATGATCTGGCCCATCTCGACGGCGAAGCCCATGTCCAGCATGCGGTCCGCCTCGTCGAGAACGAGGGTCTTCACACCGCCGAAGTCGAGGGTGCGCCGCCGGAGGTGGTCGAGGACGCGGCCCGGGGTGCCCACGATCACATGGGCGCCGGCCCGGATACCCTCGAGCTGGCGCTCCATCGAGTCGCCCCCGTAGATGGTCTCGACCTTGACCCCTCGGCCCAGACCGAGCTCGGTGATCTCCTTGGAGACCTGGATGGCCAGCTCGCGGGTCGGGGTGAGCACGACGGCCTGGACGCCCACCTGGTCGAGGTCGGTCTTCTCGATGATGGGAACGCCGAAGGCGGCGGTCTTGCCCGTGCCCGTGCGGGACTGGACGACGAGGTCTTTGCCTTCGAGGGCGAGGGGGATCGCCTCGTGCTGGACGTCCGTCGGAGACCGGTACCCCTTGGCCTCGAGGCTGCGGAGGGTGTCGACCGACAGGTGGTAGGCGCCGAAGCTGCGGCTCGGGGTCGTGATGTCCATGATCGTCCATTATTGGGGCGCCCCGGCCTCCTCGCAACTCTCGACCCTCGACGCTATAATCGGCGTTTCGACGGAGATCGACATGCCCGACTCGTGCGTTCGCTGCTCCCAGGCGGGTGAAGCTCCCCCCGCGCACCGTGTTCCCTTCCCTCCCGAGGTCAAGGAGAAGGTGCTCTCCTCCGTCTGCGCCGCGTGCTGGAAGGAATGGGAGGGGATGGAGATCAAGGTCATCAACGAGTACCGGCTCAACTTCATGGATCCGCAGCACCGGGACATGCTGCAGCGCACCTGCCTGGAGTTCCTGAACCTCCAGGCATGATCCACGTCGAAGGCCTCAGCAAGCGCTACGGGGAGCGGATCCTCCTCGAAGACGTCTCCTGGCACGTCAAGAAGCGCGACCGCATCGGGCTCACCGGGCCCAACGGGGCGGGCAAGACGACACTTCTGAAGATGCTGGCGGGACTGGAGGAGCCTGACGCCGGCTCCATCCGGATGGCCTCGGGCACCACGATCGGCTACCTGCCCCAGGACGGCATCGTCCACCACGGCCGCACCGTCTACGACGAGGTCGTCCTGGCCTTCGAGCCGCTCCTGGCCCTCCGCGACGAGCAACACCGCCTGGAGGAGACCCTCGCCGAGGCCACCGAGGAGGACGGCGGGCTGGACAAGGTCCTCGAGCGCTACGCCGAGGTCACCGAGCGCTTCAAGGCGCAGGGCGGCTACGAGATTGACGCCCGGATCGCCGCGGTCCTGAAGGGGCTCGGCTTCTCTCTCGCCGACCAGGCCCGGATGACGGAGGAGTTCTCCGGCGGCTGGCAGATGCGGATCGCGCTGGCCAAGCTGCTGCTCGCCCGCCCCAACCTGCTTCTGATGGACGAGCCCACGAACCACCTCGACCTGCCCGCGCGCAACTGGCTCGAGGAGTACCTCGGTGACTACCCGGGGGCAGTCGTTCTCGTCTCCCACGACCGCTACTTCCTCGACGCCACGATCAAGCGCATCACCGAGGTGGGCCTCAAGACGCTCACCGACTACCACGGGAACTACTCGAAGTACGTCGACGAGCACGAGGGACGAATGGAGCGCCTCCGCTCCGCCTGGCGGCGACAGACGGAGGAGATCGAGAAGGCCCAGGTCTTCATCAACCGCTTCCGGTACACCGCGACCAAGGCCAAGCAGGTGCAGAGCCGTATCAAGATGCTCGACAAGGTGGAGCGCATCGAGATCCCCCCCGAGCGGAAGAAGATCCGGTTCCGGTTCCCGGAGGCCCCGCGGCCGGGGCGGGTGGTCCTGGAGGCCAGGGGCGTCCGCCGGGCCTACGGGGACAACGTGGTGCTCCGCCACGTGGACCTTCTGATCGAGCGCGGCGACCACATCGCCCTCGTCGGCCCGAACGGCGCGGGCAAGACCACGTTGATGCGCATCCTCGCTGGCGTGGACCGGCCGGACGAGGGGGTCCGGCTCGAGGGCCACCGCGTGGTGGCCGACTATTTCGCCCAGGACCAGGCCACGACGTTGAACCCGACCCGCACTGTCTACGAGGAGATGACGACCGCCAGCCCTCTCACGATGGTGCCGATGATCCGGACCCTCCTCGGGGGCTTTCTCTTCGAGGGTGATGACGTCTACAAGAAGGTCGCCGTCCTCTCCGGCGGTGAGCGCAACCGCCTCGCCCTCGCCCGGATGCTGCTGCGGCCGTCCAACGTCCTGCTCCTCGACGAGCCCACCAACCACCTCGACCTCGAGTCGAAAGGCGTCCTCCTCGACGCCCTCGCCGAATACGCGGGCACGCTCATCTTCGTCTCCCACGACCGCTACTTCGTGGACCGCCTGGCTAGCAAGGTGATCGAGGTGGGCGGCGGCGAGGCGCCTCTCTACCCGGGCGGCTACGAGGACTTCCTCTACTGGAAGAAGCGACGGGAGGCCGGGGAGGACACCACCCTCCCCGCTACGCGCCCCTCGCGCCGCGAGGAGGAGGACGGCGTCGCCTCCCGGACCACCGCGCCCGCCTCCTCCTCCGCCCCGCCCTCGCCCGCGTCGGCCACGGCTCCCACCGCCGCCGCGAAGCGTGGCAAGTCGGCGAGGCGAAAGGCCCCGCGCTCGAACGGCCAGCCCGTCGCCTCCCCGCCCACCGATCCGATGGCACCCCGCCTCCGCAAGCGGGGCGAGCGGCTCGACCGGCAGGGTCTCGAGCGCGAGCTCAAGCGGATGAAGACCCGCCTGGTCGAGCTCGAGAGGCGCATCTCGGACACGGAGCAGGCGGTCAAGGACCTCGAGGCCGAGATGACGACCCCCGGCTTCTACGACGACCGCGACCGGGCCACCGAGGCCGCGGAGAAGCACCAGACGCTGATGTGGGAGACCGGAGACCTCATGGCCCGGTGGGAGGCCCTCCAGGCCGAGGTTGACGAGCGCACCACGCGCCTCGCGGCGCTCGTGCCGCGCCCGACGGGCCCTCGAGCGCGCTAGCCAGCCCCCTCATGCGGTCGTGGTAGGTTATGCAGGGGCAGGACACCCCGAGAATGTGTTCCGAACTCCAGCACGAGGTCATTCGCCTGCGCGAGCGCGTGAACGAGCGCCTCGGGGAACTGGTCCCCCCCGAGGACGCCCCCCCGGAGCAGCTCCACAAGGCCATCCGTTACAGCCTCGTGGCACCCGGCAAACGGATCCGACCGCTGATGACGCTCCTGACCGCGACGCGGCTCGGCGGAGACGTCGAGGTCGGCCTGGACCCGGCCTGCGCCGTCGAGATGATCCACACGGCCTCGCTCATCGTCGACGACATGCCGTTCATGGACGACGCCGAGATGAGGCGCGGCCGTCCGGCGAATCACCGGGTCTTCGGCCAGGACGTGGCCGCGCTGGCGGCATTCGATCTGGTGAGCCGGGCGTTTGGCACGCTGGCCGGCGCTCGAGGCCTCGACGATACGCAGCGCACCGAGCTGGTCCGGCTGCTCTCCGAGGCCCTGGCCGGCGAAGGAGTGATCGCCGGCCAGCTGCACGATCTTCAATCCGAGGAGAGGGAGCCCGATCCGGAGAGGCTCAAAAAGATGTACGAGCAGAAGACCGGGGCGCTCTTCGTGGCCTCCTCGGAAGCGGGCGCACGGATCGCGCGGGTCCCGCCGGAGTGGATCGTTCCCATCCGCGACTTCGCGATGAACATGGGCCTCCTCTTTCAGATCGTGGACGACCTCCTGGACCGTTTCGGGACCCTCGAGTCCATCGGCAAGGACGTGGGACAGGACGACGGGAAGACGACGCTCGTCTCGGTCCTGGGTCCCGAAGAGGCCCGCGCCGAGGCCTGCCACCGGCTCGAGGCGGCGGAGCGCGCCCTCGACCCCCTTGGCCCCGCCGGCCGGCCCCTCGACGAGATGGCGCGGTCTCTCCTGGGCCCCGGGATGGCGGCGACACTGCGCGGCTGACGAAAGGGGTGTCGGTGGGCTCGGACGTCGTTTCGAACCTTCGCACGAGCGAGGCCGACGCGCCGCTACTCGAGGTCCGTGGCGTCGAGAGGGCGTTCAACGGTCGACCGGCCCTGCGCGGTGTCGACCTTTGCCTGCGACGCGGAGAGATCTACGGCCTGCTCGGCCCCAACGGAGCCGGCAAGACGAGCCTGGTTCGGGCGATCTGCGGCCGGCTGCGACTGGACGGAGGATCCGTCCGCCTGCGGGGCCGGGACCCCGCTCGCCGCCCGGAAGCGCGGCGCCGGCTGGGCCTCGTGCCCCAGGACGTTGCCCTCTATTCTGACCTCACGGCCCGGGAGAACCTCGAGGTCTTCGGACGGCTGCTGGGGCTCGCGAGCCGCGAGGCCCGGTCTTCGGCGGCGAACGCCCTCGAAACCATCGGCCTGGCCGATCGCGCCGACGACCGGCTCGCGACCCTGTCCGGGGGCATGCGGCGCCGCGTCAATATCGCGGCCGGCATCCTGCATCGGCCCGAGGTCCTTCTCCTGGACGAGCCGACGGTTGGCGTCGACCCATCCGCCCGCGAGGCCATTCACGACCTCCTGCGCCGTCTGTGGAAGGACGGTCTCGCCATCCTCCTCACCACCCACGACCTGGATCAGGCCGAAGAGCTCGCTCATCGGGTTGGCCTCCTCGTCGAGGGCCGCATCCGAGCCGAAGGCCCGCCGGAGACATTGATCCGGGAGACGTTCGGGGAGTCGAAGGAGGTGGCGGTCGTCCTTTCCGGCCCACTGGCCGCGGACGGCCGGGCGCTCCTCGAAGACGCGGGGCTGGAGCCGGTAGGAGACGGGACCACCTGGATCGGCCCGCTGGGCGGCGGGCTCGACGCCTTCTCCGATCTCGGCCAACGGCTGTCCGAGGCCGGCGTGGCCGTGGGCGAGCTCCGCGTGCGTGAGCCCGGCCTCCGCGGCGTCTACTTCCGCTTGACCGGCGAGGAGCTGCCCTCGTGAGCGCTGCCGTCTTCCGGGCCATGCTGCTCGGCCTGGTGCGCGACCGGGCCGCCCTCGCCATGAGCTTCCTCCTGCCCTCTGTGTTCTTCATGATCTTTGCGACGATCTTCGCGGGGGCCACCGGCGAGCAGCTCCGCCTGAAGATCGCCATGGCGGACGAGGTCCACACCGAGACCTCGGGGCGCCTCCTGCGCGCCCTCGCCCTCGACCCGGCGCTCGTCCCCGTCGGCGAGGGAACCCTCAGCGCCGACGAGGTCCGCGACCTGGTGAGGCGGGGCACCGCCGACGTGGGTCTCGTCCTGCGGTCCGACGCGGAGCCGCTCGAGTCCATGGGCGGCTTCGGGCGCGCCCCAATCGTCATCGTGAGCGATCCGGTGCGCGGGGTGGCGGTGCCGATGCTCACCGGCCAGGTGCAGAAGGCGTACTTCTCCGCGCTTCCCGACGTGGCGCTCGGCAGCGTGGTCGGCCTCGTCGAGGACCAGTTCATCGAGCTCACCGACGAGCAGCGGGAGGAGCTGGAGGCGGGCCTCCTCGACCTCAAGGTGGAAACGGAGGACGCGGCGGGGCGCGGCGAGACGGTGGGCTGGGGCTTCCAGGATCTCTTCGAGCGGGAGGACGTCGCCGGACAGTCCGCGGCCCGCAACCACGTGGCCTACTACGCGGGGGCGGTCGCTGTTCTCTTCCTTCTCTTTTCCGCGGTGCACGGCGCGATCTCGCTCCTCGAGGAGAGGGAATCGGGGATTGTCGACCGGATCCTGGCCGGCCCCGGAAGCACGCGGGTCATGGTCGACGGCAAGTTTCTCTTCCTCGTCGTCCAGGGGTTCGCCCAGGTCGGGGTGATCTTCGTCCTCGCCTGGATCCTGTACGACGTCGACCTCATCTCTCACCTGCCGCTGTGGGCGTGGACCACGCTCCTCGTCTCGGCGGCGGCGGCCGCGTTGGCGCTCACGGTGGCCACCGCCTGCCGCACGAAGCGCCAGGCCCAGACCCTGTCCAACGTGGCGATCCTCGTGCTGTCCGCACTGGGCGGGAGCATGGTGCCTCGCTTCTTCATGCCGCCCTGGCTTCAGGACATCGGGTGGCTGACCCCGAACGCCTGGGCGCTGGAGGCCTACACCGCGCTCTTCTGGCGCGACGAGCCCGCCTCGGCCCTTCTCCTCCCCTGGAGTATGCTGATCCTGGCAACCGTCCTCGGGCTCCTGGCGTCGCGGCGCCTCGCCCGACGGATGGAGCGTCTCTAGCGCGCGATGTCCGGGCTGACCCAAGCGGCGATCTTCCTCGGCGTCCTGGCCGGGATGGAGGCGGTGGCCTACCTCATGCACAAGTACCTGATGCACGGGCCGCTCTGGTTCCTCCACGAATCGCACCACCGGCCGCGCCAGGGCTGGTTCGAGCTGAACGATCTCTTCGGAGTCTTCTTCGCCATCCCGTCCATGATCCTGATCTACTTCGGGGTGCGCGGTCACCCGGGACTCCTCTGGGCCGGGCTCGGGATGACCGCCTACGGCGGGTTCTACTTCGGCTTCCACGACGTCCTCGTCCATCGCCGAATCCGCCACCGCTTTGCCCCCCGTGGGGGCTACTTGAGGCGCCTGGTGCGGGCCCACCTCATTCACCACAAGACACTCGGGCGCGACGGGGCGGTGTCGTTCGGGTTCCTCTACGCCCCCCCGATCGAGACCCTCACCGGCGCCCGGGGAGGGACAAGCTGACTGGCACCGGGAAGGGCGCCGCGAACGGCGTACACGAGATTCCTTCCGGAGCCGAGGAGGCTCTCGTCCGCCTCAAGGATCGGGCGCTCTCCGCAACCGCGGAAGGCATCGCCATCGCCGATGCTCGACTGAAGGACCAGCCCATCATCTACGCCAACGCCGGCTTCGAGCGGCTGACCGGCTACCCCCGGGACTACGTGGTGGGCCGGAACTGTCGGTTTCTTCAGGGCCCCGACAGCGACCCTCGGACGGCGGACACGATCCGGCGCGCCATTCACCGGGCGGAGCCGTGCACGGTGGAGATCCTCAACTACCGCAAGGACAGGACCACTTTCTGGAATCGGCTCTCGATCACGCCGGTCAAGGACGAGCGTGGCGAGGTGACCCATTTCATCGGTGTCCAGTCGGATGTGACCGCGCGACGCCGGGCCGAGGA
>JAJDNV010000316.1 GCA_022340545.1 Acidobacteriota bacterium
AGGCTCTCGTAGAGCACCTGGCCGTTCACGATCGTGGCCAGGACCTCCGTGTCGAGGAGTCGCTCGTCGGGGACCGACAGGATGTCCTGTGAGAGGACGACGACGTCGGCCCGCTTGCCGGGCTCGATCGAACCCTTCCTCTTCTCCTCGAAGCTCCCGTAGGCGGCGTCGAGCGTCATCGTCCGGAGCGCCTCCTCGCGGGTCAGCCGCTGGTCGGGATCGAAGCCGCCCGGCGGTCGGCCGCTCGCGTCCTGTCTGGTCACCGTTGCGTGGAAGTTCTCGATCGGGGACAAGTCCTCCACCGGGGCGTCGGTGCCGTTGAGGATGCGCGCCCCCGACGCCAGCAGCTTCCGCCACACGTAGGCCCCCTCCTTGACCCGTGCCATCCCCAGACGCTTCGGGGCCCACGGGCGATCCGACGTGCAGTGGATCCCCTGCATCGCCGCGAGAACGCCCAGCCTTCCGAAGCGGGGGATGTCTCTTTCGTCGAGGATCTGTGCGTGCTCGATCCGGAGGCGCGGGTCCTGAACGGAAGGCCTCTCCTTCATCGCCTTCTCGTACACGTCCAGCACGATCCGGTTGGCGCGGTCCCCGATCGCGTGGATCCCGACCTGAAAGCCGCGAGCCAGTGCCTCCCGCGTCGCCTCGAGGAGACGCTGGGGTGGTGTCACCAGCAGCCCCGTGTTGCCGGGGTCGTCGGCGTAGGGCTCGAGCAGCGCCGCTCCGCGCGAGCCGAGGGCGCCGTCGGCGTAGAGCTTCACCGCCCGGATGGTGAGGAACCCGTCCCCGAGCCCGATCTGCGGTCTCTCCAGGGCCTTCATTGTCTCGAGTCCGGCTGCCATGGCGTAGAGACGGATCCGGAGCTTCCCCTCTGCCGCGTATTCGCGGTACAGGTCGAGCACGTCGGGGACGGCGCCCGCGTCGGTCAGGCTGGTGACCCCCTTTTCGACACACTCTTCCATGGCGAGCTCGAGCGCCCGGCGCTTCTCCGAGTCGGTCCTCTCGCTGGTCCCCAGGAGTCCCTGGGCGTTGTCCACGAACACGCCGGTTGGAGTCCCGTCCGCGTCCCGGATGATCTCGCCGCCCTCGGGGGCGAGTGTTTCCCCCGTGATTCCGAAAAGGGCCATGGCCTGCGCGTTCGCGAGCACCGCGTGCCCGTCTGCCCGCGTGAGGAGCACCGGGTTGTCGGGTGAGACCGCGGAGAGCGCGGCGTGGGTGGGGAAGCCCCGGACCGCTCCCGGTGCCGGCGCCGTCCACTTCTCCTCGTGCCACCCTCGCCCGCGGATCCACTCGCCCGGGGGGCGGGTCTTCACCGCCGCCGCGACGCGCTCGACGACCTGGGCCCAGGTCGTGGTGCCCACGAGGTTCACGTCGAGTCGGGCGAAGCCGATGCCGAGCAGGTGGGCGTGGGAGTCGTCGAAGCCCGGCACCACCGTCCGGCCGGCCAGGTCCCGCACACGGGTCCTGGGCCCCATGAACGGCTCCAGCTCCCGGTTGGACCCGACCGCGACGATCTGACCACCCCGCACGGCCACCGCCTGCGCCCGCGGTCGCCGTGCGTCCATGGTGTGGACGACGGCGTTCTTCAGAACGAGATCCGCGGAGTCCGCCGCGACCGCGTACGTGGCGGGCGCGGCCAGCAGCAAGGGGGCGAACAAGACGATCCGACGCAGCATGGAGCCTCCCGGAAACCCGCGGAGTATATCCTCGTCGGGTGGAGCCCGGGCGGGCGAGGGCGACCTCCCATGGCCCCCAAATGCTCCGAAGCGACCACCGGCCGTCCATTTGCCCTTGACACCTTCGAGCCCGGGAACCTAGTGTCTGGGCCACCAGCGGCTACCCAGACAGTGGGGGGTCCCATGCCCGACACCGTATTCGACGTCTTCGAGGCGACCGCTCGTGCCCACGCCGCCCGGCCGGCGATGCAGCGGAAGCGCGCGGGCTCCTGGGAGCCGATCAGCTGGGCCGAATACCGCGACGCCGTGCGGCGTGCCGCCCGAGGTCTCGTCGCCCTCGGCGTGGGCCCGGGGACCGGCGTCACGATCATGAGCTTCAGCCGCCCCGAGTGGTACGTGGCCAACATCGCCACCATGGCCGCCGGCGGGCTCCCCGCCGGCGTCTACACGACCAACACCCCCGCGCAGTGCCACTACATCGCCGATCACGCCGAGGCCGTGGTCGCGATCGTGGAGAACCGGCAGTACTTGGAGCGGTTCCTGGCCGTGCGCGAGCGGCTCCCGCGGTTGAAGACGATCGTGATGATGGAAGGGGAGCCGTCGGGGGAGGGGGTCATCTCGTGGGCCGAGCTCCTCGAGCGGGGCTCGTCGGTCGAGGCGGAGGAGATCGAGCGCCGCATCGCCGCGGCCAGGCCGGAGGACGTCTGCACCCTCATCTACACCTCGGGGACCACCGGCGCCCCCAAGGCGGTGATGCTCACCCACCGCAACATCTCCTGGATCGCCGAGAAGGCCGTGGAGCTGCTCGACATCCGCGCGGAGGATCGCCTCGTCGCCTACCTGCCGCTGTCCCACGTCGCGGAGCAGATCGCCTCCCTCTACACCTCCATGTCGACCGGTGCCTGCGTGTACTTCGCGGAAAGCTTCGAGAAGCTGGCCGAGAACCTCCGCGAGGTCCGCCCGAGCCTCTTCCTCGGGGTGCCTCGGGTCTGGGAGAAGATCCAGGCCGGGATCCAGGTCGCCGGGGCGCAGAACTCGCCACTGAAGAAGAAGATCGCGGCCTGGGCGAGAAGGGTCGGCCTGGCTGCGGGCTACGCCGACCAGAAGGGCCGGCCCCGCCCCTGGACCTACCCCATCGCCCACCGCCTCGTCTTCTCGAAGGTGCGCGCGAGTCTGGGGATGGACGAGACCCGCTTCGCCATTGCCTCCGCCGCCCCCATGGCCGTCGAGACCCACGAGTTCTTCCTGAGCCTCGGCATCCCGATCATGGACATCTGGGGGATGAGCGAGCTCACCGGACCCGCCACGATCTCCCTTCCGTCCTCCTACCGGACCGGCTATTCCGGCCGCGTCATCCCGGGGAGCGAGATGAAGCTCGCCGACGACGGGGAGCTCCTGGTCCGAGGCCCCCACGTCTTCAAGGGCTACTACAAGAACGAGGAGACCACGCGGGAGACCCTGGATGCCGACGGCTGGCTCCACAGCGGCGACGTCGCCGAGTTCGACGACGAGGGCTTCCTGCGGATCACCGACCGCAAGAAGGAGCTGATCATCACCGCCGGAGGCAAGAACATCGCTCCCCAGTTCCTCGAAGGCAAGCTCAAGCAGATCCCGGCGGTCTCCCAGGCGGTGGCCATCGGCGACCGCCGTCCCTACGTGGCCGCGCTCCTTACTGTCGACCCGAGCCGGGTCGCCGCCGAGGCGGAGAAGGCCGGCAGCCCGGCCGGGACCGCGGAGGAGGCGGCAAGCTGCCCGGTCTTCAAGGCCTACGTGGAGAAGCAGGTCGAGGAGATCAACCACGGCCTCGCCCGCTACGAGCAGATCAAGCGGGTCGCCCTGCTGCCGAGTGAGCTCACGACGGACGGGGGCGAGCTCACCCCGACGATGAAGCTCAAGCGCCGGGTGATCCACGAGAAGCACCACGACGTCATAGAAGCGCTCTACGCCTGATCCGAGCGTCTACTCCGGTGGTCGGTCGCTGGGGTTCCTTCGCTCGCGACGGCCGAGGAGACTCGCCCGGGTCAGGGTGCCCTTGCCAAACCGGCGGGCCACCTCGTCCCGGACGCGGTCGGCGGCCGACGGGGTGCCCTCGTCCCCGAACAGGTCGAGCTGCGACGGCTCCGGCGCGAAGTGCGAGGCGTACAGCCCGAGGAGCCGGACCTTCCGTCCCCGGTGAACCTCGGCGAAGAGAGCGGAGATCACCTCGAACAGGTCGTTCCCGGAATCCAGGCCCGTCGGCAGCGTGCGGGCGTGCGTGGAGGTGCGGAAGGACTCGTCCCGGTACTTGAGAGTGATGGTGCGGGCCTTGAGGCCGTGGGCTCGCAGACGAGCGGCGACGCCGTCGGCGAGGTCGAGCAGCAGTGCCCGGAGGCGCTCGGGATCGGCGGTGTCGGACCCGAAGGTGTGTTCCTGGCCGATGCTCTTGGCGTCCTCCGAGTCCGCGTGCACCTCTCGCTCGTCGGTCCCCCGGGCCAGGAGCTGCAGGTCGTGGCCGTGCGTCCCCAGTCGCCGCTCCAGCCGGTCCGGATCGAGCGCGGCGAGGTCGCCGATGGTCGCCACGCCCAGCCTCGCGAGCCGCTCCTCCATCCGTGGACCCACCCCCCACAGCCGGCGCACCGGGAGCGGGGCGAGAAAGGCCGGCTCCTCTCCAGGCTCCACCACGACCAGGCCATCGGGCTTCCGCATGTCGGAGGCGACCTTGGCCACCAGCTTCGAGGTGGCGACACCCACCGATGCGGTGAGACCGGTCTCGCCGCGGATCTCGTCCTTGAGGCGCCGGGCCACGGTCTCGCCCGGGCCGAGGGCCCGGGCCCCCGCGGTCACGTCGAGGAAGGCCTCGTCGATGGACACCGGCTCCACGCGATCGGTGACGCGACGCAGGATGTGCATCACGCGCCGAGACTCCCGCGCGTAGCGTTCCATGTCCGGCCGGACGTAGACGCCGCCCGGGCACGCCCGCCAGGCCTGGGAGATCGGCATCGCGCTGCCGACCCCGAAGCGTCGCGCCTCGTATGAGGCGGTCGAGACGACACCGCGACCGCGACCGCCCTCCGGGTCGGCGCCGACGATGACCGGGCGTCCGCGCAGCTCGGGACGGTCGCGTTGTTCGATGGCCGCGAAGAACGCGTCCATGTCGACGTGGAGTATGGTCCGGGGCCGATGCGGGCTCGCGGGGGACGGCATGGCACCCCCGTCGACGTCAGGTCCCCGCGCTCACGACGCCCGGGCGGCTCCGGTCCGAGCCCGCTCGCGACAGGCCTCGGAGCAGTAGTACTCCTCGCGTCCCCCCACGACGGCGGTGAGGGCCCGGGATCGGGGAATGTAGGTGTGGCACACCGGGTCGCGAACGAGATCCTCGGCCTTCCGGGCGGTCGGGCGCGTCGTCGCCCTCGAGCGTCGAACGTCGTTCCCCGCTCCAAAGAGACCGGCCAGCGAGCGGCTCACCATACGGACGATCAGCAGCACGATGAGGACGTACAGCAGGTAGACCAGGCCGCGAATCATTGTCCCGTGCCCTGCGCTGTGCCCTTCAGACTGTCGATCTGGGCGCGCAGACCCCTCAGCTGCGGATCACCCGGGTACCGGCTCAGGACCTCTTCCCAGGCCGCGACCGCCTCGTCCGTCCGTCCCAGCTGCAGCAGGGCGATCCCCTTGTTGTAGAGCGCGTTGCGATGACCCTCGTCCTGGACCAGGGCCTTCTCGAACTCGGCCAGGCCCTCGGCGGGTCGCCCCGAGTGAACCAGGCTGGCCCCGAGGTCGGTGAGGACGTTGGGGTCGGCGGGGCTCAACGCGACCGCTTCGCGGTACCAGCGGATCGCGTCATCCCAGCGCTCGTGGTCCATGTAGAGGTTGCCGAGCTCCACCCGCACCGCGAGGTCGTCGGGGTCGCGCCCGGCGAGGGCCTCGAGGGCCCGCGCCTCGTTGGGGTCGAGCGCAGACGACGGCGGCGCCGGGGCAGCCTCCGCGGAGGCGGGCGCGGCCGAGCCCGGGCCGGTGGGCCGGGACCAGCTCGCGCTCATGTATCCGACCACGAAGCCGAAGACCGCTCCAACCAGGCCAAATATGATTGTGTCGCGTCTCATTCGTGTGGGGGCCTCGCGCCCGGGCGGTGCGGGGCGCTCATCTCGAAGCCTAGCCCCCACCCGATTCGCCGTCAAACCCCGGCAGACGAGCTTCCCCCGATCCTGCCGCGGGGCTAGAATCGCGTGAGGCCAGACCGAGGAGGTGCGAGGTGATCAAGCTCAAGAGGTTGCTGGTCCCCACCGATTTCTCGGAGAGCGCCCGCCATGCCCTCATCTACGGGATCTCCTTTGCCCGCGAGTACGAGGCCGAGCTCCAGCTCCTCCACGTGGTGGAGAACCTCACCGTCGGCTACGCGAGCGACCTGTTCCCCGTGCCGATGGCCGAGGTGTTCCAGGAGATCTCGGGCTATGCGAAGGCGGAGCTCGCCAAGCTCGGGGCGGAGGCCCGCGCGAAGAAGGTCGACGTCGTCGAGCACGTTGCCCAGGGCAAGCCCTCGGCCGAGATCATCCGTTTCGCCAAGGAGACCCAGATCGACATGATCGTCCTGGGCACGCACGGCAAGGGCATGCTGGACCAGGCCCTCTTCGGCTCCACCACCGAACGCGTGGTCCGGCGCGCTCCCTGCCCGGTGCTCACGGTGCGCCTCGCCGAGCACGAGTTCGTCGAAGGCGATTAGCTAGTCCCAGGCGATCCCCGACCACCGCAGCAGCACCGACCCGACGGTGAACCCCGCCCCGACCGCGGTGAGGAGGACGAGATCCCCGCGGTCGACCCTCTTTTCGTCGAGGGCGGTGGCCAGGGCGAGGGGGATGGTGGCGGCGGTGGTGTTGCCGTACTCGTTGATGTTCTTCACCACCTTCGAGTCCGGGAGACCCATCCGCTGCTGCGCGGCCTCGATGATGCGGATGTTGGCCTGGTGGGCGACGAAGAGGTCGACATCGGTACCGGTGAAATCGTTGCGCAGGAGCAGCTGCTCGGCCGACTCCGCGAACTTCCGAACCGCGTACTTGAAGACGTGGGCGCCCTGCTGGTGGACGTAGTGGAGCCTCTGGTCGACCGTCTCGTGGGTCGCCGGTCTCTGGCTTCCCCCGGCCGGGAGGTTCAGGTAGCAGGCCCCGGAGCCGTCGACCTGGTGGGAGAAGTCGAGGATCCCGGTCTCATCCTCTCGCGGCTCGAGAAGCACTGCCCCCGCCCCGTCGCCGAACAGCACGCACGTCTTTCGATCCTCGTAGTCCAGGATCGAAGTCATCACGTCCGCCCCGACCACGAGGACCCGCCGGTGGGCCCCGGTCTGGATGAACTGGGCACCCATCGTCAGCGCGTAGGGGAACCCCGAGCAGGCGGCCGAGACGTCGAAACCCCAGGCGCGTGAGGCCCCGAGCTTGTCCTGGACGATGCAGGCGGTAGCGGGGAAGATCATGTCCGGGGTGACGGTGGCGACGATGATGAGGTCCAGGCTCTCGGGGCCGAGGCCCCGGCGCCGCAGGGCCTCGCGGGCGGCGGGCACGATGAGATCGCTCGTCGGCGTTCCTGGCTCCACCACGTGCCGGCGCTCGATGCCCGTGCGCGTGCGGATCCACTCGTCCGAGGTGTCGACGATCCCCTCCAGATCGGCGTTCGTCAGCACCCTTTCCGGGACGCAGGTCCCGAGAGCGGTAATGCAGGCCCTTCTCTGGCTCATCGGGGTGACAGACCTCCTCGTGGCGCACCATCTCTTCGGAAACGGAGTCCGCGGTGGGGCGATCCGAGTATTAGAACCAGCGAAGACGGGGCGGTCAAGCCGCGATGGGAGGTGCTATTCTGTTGGCCTTCAACGTTGAACGGCCGCCCGTTTGCTGCGTCCGCCGCGAGGAGGAGCGTAGAGTGAGTCGAGTTCCGCTGAGAGTCCTCCGGGAGGAGCCCGCGCTCGTCGAGTGCACCGAGTGTGCCAAGTGCTGCACCTACGTCGGCGTGGGGATCGAGACCCCGAACCGGGCGCGCTACGCCACGGACATCCTCTGGTACCTCTACCACGAGAACGTCTACGTCTACCTCGACGGTGACGGGGAGTGGTCGGTGCACTTCGAGGCACGCTGCCGCAACCTCGGGGACGACATGCTGTGCCGCATCTACGAACAGCGGCCCCACATCTGCCGGGGATTCGACAATACGAGCTGCGAGGTGAACGACCACGGCCACGAGTCGTTCACGTTCAACGAGCCGGCCGAGTTCCTGGTCTGGCTCCGGGAGAACCGTCCGAAGGTCTACGCCAAGGTCGCCAAGCGCTTTCTTCCGGACGCACACCGCCCGGCCGCGACCGCCCCGGAGCCGCGCCCGGCCCGGGCCCACCGGAGAGGGGGAACGAGATGACGGCGCAGTCGCCCCTCGTGGGCGTTCTCATGGGCAGCACGTCGGACTGGGAGACCATGAAGCGCACGCGCGACACCCTCGCGCGCTTCGGGGTCCCTCACGAATGCCGCGTGCTCTCCGCACACCGGACGCCTGCGGCCACGATCGAGTACGTGGCCGGGGCCGAGGAGCGGGGCCTCGAGGTCCTCATCGCGGCCGCGGGGGGCGCCGCCCACCTCGCCGGAGTCGTCGCCGCCCACACCCTGCTCCCCGTCCTCGGGGTGCCCATGGAGAGCGCGTCGCTGAAAGGCCTCGACTCGCTCCTCGCCACGGTGCAGATGCCGGGGGGCATCCCCGTGGGCACCCTCGCCATCGGGGGCCCGGGGGCGACGAACGCGGCGCTCCTGGCGGTGGCCATCCTCGCGGGACGCCGGCCCGAGCTCAAGGAGAGACTGCGCGCGTTCCGTGAGGAGCAGACCGCAAAGGTTCTCCAGGCGAGCCTCGAGTAGAGCACGCGCTGAGGGGGCGTCGCCCGGCTGCGGGCGCGTTTTGCCGGCGGCCTGCTAGACTCTGCCCGTGCCCTCCGGCCCGGACGGACAGCTCGTGTGGGGCCTCGCCGCCGCCCTGCTGATCGGCACGCTCGTCGGCATCGAGCGGGAGAAGAACAAGAGCGAGTCCGGCGACGTCGGCATCGGGGGCGTCCGCACCTTCATCCTCTTCGCCTTGAGCGGCGCCACCGCGGCCTGGCTCTCCGGGCGTCTGGGCAGCCCCTGGGTCTTTGCCGCCGGCCTGGTCGGCGTCGCCGCCCTGACCGTGGCCGGCTACGTGGCCCAGGCCCGGGTGAAGCCGCGGTCGCTCGGGCTGACGACGGAGATCGCCAGCGTCCTGGTCTTCCTCCTGGGCGGGGCGTGCGTCGTGGGGTACATCGAGATCGCCCTCGCCCTCGGCGTGGCCGTCTCCGCCGTCCTCGCCTACAAGCAGCCTCTCCACGACCTCGTGGCCCGGCTCGGCACCGAGGACATCGAGGCCGGAGTCAAGCTGCTCGTGGCCACTTTCATCGTCCTGCCGCTCCTTCCCCGGGAGGCCATCGACCCCTGGGGGGCGATCGAGCCCCACTCCGTCTGGCTGCTGGTCATTCTAATTGCCGGCCTGTCCCTCGTCGGCTACGTGGCGAGCCGGGCGCTCGGTCCGGAGCGGGGGGCGGCGGTCACCGGCCTCGCCGGTGGTCTGGTGTCGTCCACCGCGGTCACCCTGGCCTTCGCCCGGCAGAACCGCGAGGAGGAGGGACGCTCGGACGACGCCCTCGCCTCCGGTCTGCTCCTCGCCTGGGGCATCATGTTCGTGCGCGTCATCGTCGAAGTCGCCGTCGTCCACGCCCCGCTCGTCGCCCCCCTCCTCGTGCCCCTTGGGGTGATGGGTGTCGTCACCCTGGCCCTGTCCGCGCTCTTCGCGGCTCGGGCGCGGAGGCAGCCCAGGGCCCGCGCCGGTCACATCCCGCTGCGCAACCCGTTCAGCCTCACCGCCGCCATCCAGTTCGCCCTGCTCTTCGCGGTCGTGCTCCTCCTCGTGAGGCTCGCGCAGCAGCACTTTCCCGGCGGCGGCTACTACGTGGTGGCCGGGCTGGCCGGACTGACCGACGTCGACGCCGTCACCCTCTCGATGGCCGGGCTCGTTCGCGAGGGGGGGACCGATCCCCTCACCGGTGTCGGCACCATCGTGCTCGCCTCGCTCGCGAACACGGTCGTCAAGTGCGGGATGATCGTGGTCCTGGGTGGCGTCGGGTTGCGCCGCCGCGCGGTGCTGGCGACGGGGCTTCTCCTCGGGGCGGGCCTCGCCACCGTCCTCTTGTTCTGAGCCGTCCGCCGGATGGACGACGCGCACCCGTCGCTTGCCTCGTCCACTGGTGTCATGTCACCGAAGTCGCGTCCGTTCTCTGGAGCGTTTGGCGCTCGGCGGCCACCCCGCCTGCGGCGGGGTGCTCGGATCGCGCCGAGCCGCAGGCTCGGAGGGGCGCGCTGGACACACCGTCGTCCGCGATCCGAGCACTCCGAGCGTCGGCTTCGAAGTTCGGCGGCGTCCTCGTCGGGGGCCCCGGCCGCCTGCGCGCCACCACGCCCATCCCGTGAACACGACTTCGGTGACGTCCCGCTAGCGCAGCAGCAGCCCCTTCCAGTCCGGGACCGGCGGGGTGGGCTCGCCGGAGCGGGCCTTCTCCACCGCGTAGGACGCCATCTTCTCCACCACCCACGGGAAGTGGGCCGCCCGGAGGCTGCGGAGGTCGAAGTCCGGGGTGTAGTTGGTGAGATCGATGCCGTAGAAGCGGCCGTCCCTGACCGCGAACTCGACCGCGTTCATGTCGTAGCCCAGCGCGCGATTGAAGCGCAGCGATAGCTCCTCTGCCTCGTCCCGCAGCCGCGACGGCAGCGCGTCGTAGTCCTGGTCATAGCCCCCCTGGGCGAGGGGTGCGGGGTCGTAGCGGATGGCCCGCGCCCAACGCCGCCCTACGGTGGGGACACGGATGAAGGTGTCCCACGAGATGAACTCCTGGAGCATCAGGGTGAGGGTCCCCGAGTCGTTGTAGTGCTGCATCAACTCGTCGAGCGAATGGATCTTGTGGACGTTCTTCCAGCCCCCGCCAAAGGCGGGCTTCATGATGCAGGGGGTGCCCACGTAGTCGAGAAGCCCGACAAAGTCGACGGGCCAGAGATTGCGCAGGCTCTCCGACGTCACATCCTCGACGCAGGCCTTGTTCGGAAGGACGACCGTCTTCGGCGAGGCGATGCCCAGCTTCTCCGCCGCGGCGTAGCCGAAGAACTTGTCGTCGGCGCTGCGCCAGAACGTGTTGTTGATGCAGTACGTTCCCTGCAGCGCCGCCATCTTCAGGTAGACCTCGTAGTACGGCACCTCGTGGCTCATCCGGTCGACCACGACTCGGTAGGGAACGTCCTCGTTGAGCCTGGTCCCGCCGAGCTGGACGTACTCCGCACCCACGTCCGGGGCGGTCTCGTTGACCCTGGCGATGAAGGCGTCGGGGAAGGAGTTCTCGCGCCCGCGCAGGACGCCGATACGGGTCTGGCTCTCCGCCATCGAGTCTCCTCGCTGCTGGGGGTTCAGGCCGGTCCGCGGATTCTAGCCCCGATCCGAGTCTTTTGGGCGGCGAATGTCTCTGAACCCGGGCAGCCCGCGAATCCCGAGGGTCGGCAGCCACGCCACCGAATGCGGCGGTGCCGCGCGGTCTTCCTCGGATCGGGGCCGGCACCGTCCCCGGCTCGCGACGGCCACGCGAAAGGGACGGTCTACAGGTGCTTCAGGCTGTCGTCCTCGGGTCGTCGCTGCGACCGCATCCTCTCCAGGGTTTCCTTGGCGATGTCGCGGCCCGCGAGCCCGAAGGCAAGGGCGAGGGCAAAGACCACCCCCCCAAACAGGATCGTGAAGGAGCTCAGGATCACCTGTCGCCCGAGGCCGAGGTGCTCGAGGGCCATGGCGGCAAAGAGCACCAGCAGAGCGGCCTGGGCCCCGCGCGCAAGGAGCCGGGCCGAGGGCACCCCCGCGTTCACCGCGGCGATCAGCACGCTGCGGCGCACGAACCCGGATACGATGGTGCCGAGCAGGAACAGCGCCCCCGCCACGAGGAGGTTGGGGAGGTAGGCGAAGGCCTTGTTCACGAGGTCTACCGCCGCGGTGAGGTCGAGAGCGGCGACCGCCAGCAGCACGAAGACGGCGAGGGCGAGCCAGGCCAGGGTGAGGGCCAGGACCCGCGAAGGCGCCGCGCGGATCCCACCCTTCTGCAGCACGGTGCGGATCCCGGTTTGCTCCGAGAAACGGTCGAAGGCGAGCCACCGCAGGAGGAGACCCACGGTAAACCGGATCGCCACCGCGGCCAGGATCCCAACCGTGAGCAGAACGAGCATCGCGAGCAGGTTGGGGACGAAGTCCTGGAAGCGCGCGCCGACCTCCACGAGCGTCGTGCGGATGACCTCGTCGAAGACTTCACTCATGCGACCTCCTCGTCGCGGAGCGCTCTACTCCCAGCGCTCGCACAGGTAGCCCTTCTCGCGGACGAACTCGTCGGCCAGGGCCCGGATCGAACCCTCCACCGCCTCCGCCCCGCTGTCCATGTTCTGCGAGACGAAGGAGGCGGTCCGGCCGAGGTACAGCGGCACCAGCGCGCGGAGCAGCTGCTCGCGGGGCAGCGCCCGCCGCCGGTAGGCCAGGGCGTAGTCGTAGATGACCCGCACCCACAGCCGGTCGGGGAAGTGGAAGCTGTCTTCCTCCTCGGTTCCGAGGGCTGACACCTCGGCCAGCGTCTTCTCGTCCAGCGCCTGCGCCCACACCTCGCCCAGATCGCGCACGCCCTGGCGGAAGATCCCGATCATCCGCCCGACGTTCACCCGGACCGGCTCCAGACCCACCTCGTGCGGGAAGCCGAAAAGGGGCACGTCCTCCGCGCCCTGGACCTCCTTCCACCGGTCCTCGTAAGTCTCCATCAGGTCGAAGACGGCCGAGACCACCTGGACCAGCATCGCGGCAAGGTCGGCCCCGGGGTCTTTCGGGTCGTGGATCTTCGCCCCGAGGAAGCCCTCGCAGACCTTGAACCCGTCCGCGATCGCGGTGGTGGTCATCCAGATGTCGATACCGAACCGGGCGACGTCGGTCTCCCAGACCGGTCGCGCGAGGTAGTGGGCGGCAAGACGTCCCGAGAAGCCGAACTCTCCCCCGATCGGCTGACGCACCTCGCGTCCGTAGAGCGCCCGGGTCAGCGGGTAGACGATGGAGTTCGTGATCGTCCCGTCGTACTTGTGGCGCAGGTACATCGGGGCCACGTAGTCGAAGTCCTGGGCCACGATCGGGCCGAGCAGCAGCTCGAACCACTCCGGGGTGACGCTGCGCAGGTCGGAGTCCACGACCGCGCACGCCTTCGCCTGCAGCTCCTCCGCGATCGCGAAGACGGTGCGGAACGCGCTGCCCTTGCCCGGGATCCCGTGATACGGCGTCACGATCTTCTGAACGGTGCTGACCGGGTGGGAGACCAGGATCGCACCGGGGGAGGACAGCTCCGCCTTCGCCACCACCTCGGCGGTGCCGTCGCTCGAGCCCCCGTCGGAGTTCACGATCACCGCCGAGCGGCCGGGGAAGTACTTGGCGAGGCCGGCCGCCGCGGCTCGCACGACGTGGCCGATCGTGTCTGCGTTGTTGTAGCTGGGGATGCCCACGAGGAGCTCGACACTCCCCAAGTCCTCGAGTTGCTTCCTCACGTGCGGCTCGAGCGGGACCTTTCCCTTCTTCATGCCGCGATCCTTGGGAGAGACTCCCCGGCGAGCACCGCGACCACTGCCGCCGCCCAGCCCGCTGGGCCCGGCCCCGGGGCTCGCTCCGCCCCCGGCAGCGCCGCGGCGAGAGCAGCGTCGATCTCACCGTCGCGACGGGGCATCACGATGGGTCGGTCCACGACCTCCAGCATCGAGAGATCGTTGGCGGCGTTGCCCAGGCCCACGTTCCGACCGTGAGGGTCCAGCGGCAGCAGCCTCAGGAGAGCACGCAGCGCCTCGCCCTTGTCGGCGGGCCCGGTCAGGTGATGGAGGCGGCCGCCCCGCGAGACGCGCAGCCCGCTTCTCCGGGCCGCCGCCTCGAGGCGTGCGTCCGCGCCCGCGTCGGCCTCGCCTTCGATCACGAACGGCTCGTCCCACTCGCGGCGGAGGGCGCGCGCCGCGGCGCCCGGCTCCAGGCCGGCGAGCGCCGCCACCTCGTCCTCCGTCATCGCGGCGAAGGAGCGCACCGCGACCCCGGCCTCGCGGGCCACTCTGGGAAGCGCGGCCACCAGCGCGTCCCGGGGCGTGCCCATCGGGAAGACCACGTCGTCGCCGTCCGGCTGCCCGCCGGGCGGCACCCGTGGGAGCGCCCGCGCCCGGATGACGACAGCCCCGCCGTTCTCGACGATGAGGGGCGTTCCCAGGGGCTTCTCCAGGTCCAGCTCGTCGGCGAGGGCCTCCATCTCCGCCCTGGTCTTGCTGCTGCAGAGCACGAGGGCAATCCGTCGCGCCCTCAGGGCGTCGAGTCCGGGCCGGGCCGCGGCGAGGTCGTAGGTCTCCTCGTCCAGCAGCGTCCCGTCGAGGTCGGTGACGACCAGCCGCGTGTCATCCGGGCCGCTCACCGGCGGAATCCGACCGGTGGCTCCTCTCCGCGCTCGACCGCGGCGAGCAGCCGCGCGCTCGCGTCGGGGACGCCGGCCCACACCCGCGACCAGTTGGGCACGAGTGGTGGCCCCAGGGGGTCGGCCAGGAACTCGTCGATCGACGCCCGCAGGGCCTCGGTGAAGACGTGGACGCTCTGCTCTTCGCCGTGGCGGTCGTACTTCAGGTGATTGACCACCGCCACCGCGTAGGAGTCGCTGACCGCGTCCTGCGCGTGCCGCTGGAAGGCGGCGAGCAGACTCATCAGCAGCCCCGGCGAGAGGTTCACCCCGGCCGCGGCGAGAGTGCGCAGGAGGTGCTTCATGATGTCCCGCGACATGCGGTTGAGCCCCTGCGTCGGGTCCCGCTCCGAGAGGTCCTGGTGCTTGTGGTCGTAGCGCTCTGCGATCTCGACCTGGCACAGGCGGCGCGGGGCCCGGTGCCGAAGGACCTCGAAGAGCGTCACGATCTCGAGACCCCAGTCACAGGGCAGGCGCAGCTTCTCCGCGAGGTCGCACTTGATGGCGAACTCGCCGGAGAGGGCGTAGCGGAACGAGGAGAGGTACCCGATGTAGGGGTCCTGACCGATCAGCCGCGTGAAGGCCCCAAGGAGCGGGGTCAGCAGCAGGCGGGTGACCCGCCCGTGCAGGCGGTCGGAGACCCGGGAGTAGTAGGCCTTGACGAAGTCGAAGTCCACGGTGGGCTCGATGGCGGGCAGCACGAGGCGGCCCAGCATCCAGCGCGAGTAGTTGACGACGTCCGCGTCCTGGAACGCAATGTACGACGCGCGGTCCTCGGCGAGGACGAGGCCGATGGCCAGCCAGCAGGCCCGTCCCTTGCCCGGCTCGCCCGTGTTGAGGCCCGCCGCCGCCATGTCCGACACGAAGGCCGAGACCGCCGGCGACTCGCTCCAGAGCACCACCTTCCGACCCGGGTAGCGCTCGAAGTACTCGAGCGCCCGGCGATAGTCCTCGGCCTTCGCGCGGTTCAACGAGATCACGAGGGTGTCGACCCAGCTCACCTTGCAGAGCTCGTCGACGATCCGGGCAAGGGCGGGGCGGTGCATCTCGGCCGGGACCATCGGGAGGACCAGCGACACCGGGAAGCGCTGGGCCAGCTCCTTGAGACGCTGCTCCATCTCCTCAGCGTCCCGGGAGACGAGGCGCGGGATCGCAGTGACGGGGCCGAACTGGTGGAAATCGCTCATGGGTCTCCTGCCGGGCGGGATTCCGAGCGGGGAGCCTCAGGCCGCGGAGACACCTATACCACATCCGCGGTGGGCGGCGCGGCCGGTGTTAGACTGCGGCCTCTCATGACGACGCCGTCCCTCATCCTTGGTTCCGCGGGAGCGAGTGGGGAGCAGGCGCAGATCCTCCTCGCCCTCGCCTTCGTCCTGGCCGGAGCCAAGCTCGCCGGCGCGCTGGTGGCCCGACTCGGCCAGCCCGCGGTCCTCGGCGAGCTCCTCGTGGGCGTCATCCTGGGCAACCTCGCCCTGTTCGGCGGCCCGAGCCTGGAGGCCCTCGAGGCGAGCGAGACCTTCGCCGTGATCGCCGAGCTGGGGGCCATCCTGCTGCTGTTCGACGTGGGCCTCGAGTCGACGCCGAAGGAGATGCTCGCGGTCGGCCTCCCGGCCACCGCCGTGGCCGTGCTCGGCGTGGTCACCCCGATGGCTCTCGGCTACGGGGTGGGCTGGGCGGTTCTGCCGGAGGCGTCCTGGATGACCCACGCCTTCCTCGGTGCCATGCTGGCCGCGACCTCGGTGGGAATCACTGCCCGGGTGCTCCAGGATGCGAACGCAATCCGGAAGCCGGCGGCCCGCATCATCCTGGGCGCGGCCGTCATCGACGATGTCCTCGGTCTCGTCGTCCTCGCCATCATCTCCGGCGTCATCCAGGCCGCGGCCAGCGGCGTCCCCCTCGATGCCGCGGGCATCGCCCTCATCGTCTTCAAGGCGTTCGCCTTTCTCGTCCTGGCGGTGGCCATCGGCTCGGCGGTCTCACCGCGTCTGTTCCGTCAGGCCCTCGCCATCCAGTCGACGGGTCTCGTCCAGGCGCTGTCCCTCAGCGTCTGCTTCGGCCTGGCCTGGCTCGCCCAGAGGGCGGGACTCGCCCCGATCGTGGGGGCCTTCGCCGCCGGTCTCATCCTCGAGGACGTGCACTTCGAGGACCACATCAAGCGCGGCGATCGTCCTCTCCACGAGAGCCTCCGTCCTCTCACCGCGCTCCTCGTTCCCGTCTTCTTCGTCCGGATGGGGATGCTGGTCGAGCTCGAGAACTTCCTCGAGCCGGGGGTCCTGGGCTTCGCGGTCCTTCTCACCGCCGCCGCGGCGATCGGCAAGTGGGCGTGCGCCTTCGGGACCCCGCGCGGCGTCTCCGGCATGACGGTGGGTCTGGGCATGATGCCCCGCGGCGAGGTCGGCCTCATCTTCGCCGGCATCGGGGCCCAGCTCACCCTCGGCGGCGAGCCGGTGGTGAGCGGGGAGAGCTACGCGGCGGCGGTGTTCATGGTGGTGGTGACGACGATGGCCACCCCTCCGGCTCTGCTGTGGGCCCTCCGGCGCGACGCGCGACGGGCGGCGCAGGCCGCGCCGGCCCCACCCTGATCTCCGTCCCCGCGTCCCGAGCCGCCGGACCGCTCAGGCGGGGCCGGACCGTCTCAGCTCGCGCCAGGCGATGACGACGAGCGTCGCTACCGTCAGCGGGATCACGAAGAAGAGCACCACCCGACTGAAGGCGGGAAGGAGCGCGTACTCCTCCGCCTGGAGCACGAGAAACGAGACGTAGATCAGGTAGTACGCGATGAAGAGGCCGCCCTCCCATCGCGCGATCCGGTGCCCGCTGAAGAAGATGGGCAGGCAGGCCGCGGCCACCGCGATCATCACCGGAAGGTCGAAACGCAGGGCGGGCTCGGGCACGGGCACCCCCGCGGGGGCCAGCAGGGCGGTGAGCCCGAGGACGTTCACGATGTTGAAGATGTTGCTGCCGATGGCGTTGCCCACCGCGATGTCCCGCTGGCCCCGCAGCGCGGCGACGACGGAGGCCGCCGCCTCGGGCAGGGATGTCCCGACCGCAACCACGGTCAGGCCCACCACGAGGTCGCTGACCCCGAGGAACCGGGCGAAGCTCGTGGCCGCGCTCACCATCCAGTGGGCCCCGACCACGAGGAGGACCATCCCCACCGCAACCTCGAGGCCCGCTCGCGTCAGGCCGACCTTCGCTCGGGGACGATCGGCAGCGTCGGCGACGCCCACAGACCGTCGGGCCCGTATCGCATGGACGGTGTAGGCCACGCCCGCCAGGAAGAGCCCGCCGCCCTCCACCGGCCCCAGGTGGCCGTCGTAGCCGAGCACGAAGACCGCCGCCGACAGGCCGACCAGGATCGGCACGTCGTGCCACACCAGACGCCGCGAGACCACGAGCGGCGTCACCAGCGCCGAGACCCCGAGCACGCCGAGGATGTTGATGATGTTGCTGCCGACGACGTTGCCGAGGGCCATGTCGCCCTGGCCGCGCAGGGCCGCCCCGAGGCAGACCGCCAGCTCCGGGGCGCTCGTCCCCCAGGCCACGACCGTCAGCCCGATCACCAGTGAGGAGAGCCCGAATCGCCGGGCCACCGCCGAGGCGCCGTTCACGAGGGCGTGACCGCCGGTGACGAGGACGACCAGGCCGCCGAGGAAGAGAAGAAGGTCGAGGATCACAGGAAGGGTTCCGGCCGCGCCACGGCGTCCCACCGTGGGTCCGGGCACGATCAGCCTACCACCCCCGGCGGGCCGGGTATACTCGCTTCGTACCACCGCCATGATCGCGAGCTGCCGCCGCGTCGTCGATGTTTCCTCGCTCCAGAACGGCGTCCTCGCCGTCATTGTGGTCGTCAACCTCTTCGTCGCCGCCCCCGCGGCCGCCGACCCCAAGACCGACATCGTCGTCCTCAAGAACGGCGACCACATCACCTGCGAGATCAAGCGCCTCGGCCGGGGCAAGCTCCAGGCCAAGACGGACGACATGGGGACGATCGACATCGAGTGGGACAAGGTCGAGTCTGTGACGGGAAAGGGCATCTTCGAGATCGAGGACCTGCGGGGGCAGATCTACTACGGCCCCCTGGAGACCATCCCCGAAGAAGGTCTCCAGGTGGCCACGGCCACCGGGATCAAGACGGTGCCACTCGCGTCGGTCGCGCGCCTCCTGCCCATCAGGGCGAGCTTCTGGAAGAGGCTCTCGGGCCGAGTCGATATGGGCTTCGGCTACACGAAGTCCAGTGACATCGCGGAGTTCAATGCCGACGCCTCGGTGAAATTCAACCGACCGACCTTCTCGGCCGAGCTCGCCGGGAGCTCCCTGGTCCAGCGCCAGCAGGACGGCAACGAGACCACCCGCAACTCGATATCGCTCAGCTACACGCGCAACCTCGAGAACCGGAAGATTGCCCTGGGGCGGTTGTCGGGAGACCAGAACCGCGAGCTGGGCTACGACCTCCGCGCCGGCGTGGCCGGGGCTTGGGGCCAGTACCTCCTGCGGAGTCAGGGAAACGAGATCCTCGGAGCGGCGGGGTTGTCGGTCAACCGCGAGATCCCGGTGGACGGAGAACAGATCACGAACCTCGAGGCCCTGGTCGCATTCGACTGGGCCAACTTCGCCTTCGACTTCCCCAAGACCGACATCGACGTCGGCTCGGTCCTGGCCGTGGGACTCACCGACTGGGGTCGCTACCGGGTGGACGTCGACGCTCGATTCAGCCGCGAGCTCGTCAAGGACTTCACCCTGGTGGTCAAAGGCTACTTCAGCTACGACTCCCGACCCCCGACCAAGGGCGCGAGCACCGACGACTACCAGGTGTCCCTCGCCCTCGGTTACACCTTCTGATCGGCCACCGCGTGTCCTCCCGGCGGCGGAATCGCGGGATTCGTACTAAGCTCGGGGCGTCTGCGCCATGATCATCCCTCTCGACGAGACGCGCCGCGCCCTGCTGGCCGACGAGCGCCGGCTCCTTGGCCAGCTGCGCGACTGGCTCGTGCGTCTTGAAGCCCCCGAGGAGCAGCGGCAGGCCCTCGCCGACTCCCTGGTGCAGCTCGAGGAGCCGTTCCTGCTCGTCGTGGTCGGCGAGTTCAACGCGGGCAAGAGCGCCTTCATCAATGCCCTCCTCGGGCAGGCCGCCCTGAAGGAGGGGGTCACCCCGACGACCGCCCGCATCGGTCTCCTCCGCTACGGCGAGACGGTGGGACGTGAGGTGACCGCGGCCGGTCTCGAGAGCCTCACCGCCCCCTCCGAGATCCTGCGCCAACTCGTGATCGTCGACACCCCGGGCACCAACGCGGTGCTGCGGGAGCACGAGGCCCTCACGCGCGACTTCGTGCCCCGCGCCGACCTCGTGCTCTTCGTCACCTCGTCCGACCGGCCGTTCACGGAGAGCGAGCGGGCCTTCCTCGAGACCGTCCGGGCCTGGGGCAAGAAGGTGATCATCGTCCTGAACAAGGCCGACCTTCTCGAGGCGTCGGAAGATGTGGGCCGCGTCGTCACCTACGTCCGCGAGCAGGCCCAGCGGACGCTCGGCTTCGCCCCCGACGTCTTTCCGGTCTCCGCCCGGCAGGCCCTCCGGGCCCGCCTTGAAGGCGACGCCCCCGCCGTCGAGGAGAGCGGGCTCCCCGCCTTCGAGGCCCGGGTCACCGCCACCCTCGACGAGGCCGAGCGCTTCCGTTTGAAGCTCCTGAACCCCCTCGGCGTCGGGCGGCGCGTCCACGGGGAGCTGGCCGGGCTCGTCGAGGGTCGTCTCGAATTGCTCGGCGAGGACCTCAGGAGCCTCGAGGCGGTAGACGCCGACCTCGAGGCCCGTGCCTCGGACCTCGAAGGGGATTTCAAGCTCCGTCTCTCCGACGTCGAGAAGGTCCTTCTCGATTTCGAGCGCCGCGGAAACGCCTTCTTCGACGAGCGGCTTCGCCTGATGCGCATCCACGAGCTGCTCAGCAAGGAGCGGCTGCGGAAGGACTTCGAGACCGCGGTGGTGGCCGACCTGCCGCGGGAGGTCGAGAAGCGGGTCGAGGCGATGGTGGACTGGATGGTCGGCGCCGAGCTGCGCCAGTGGCAGGACGTCATGGATCGGCTCGGAGGCCGTCAGGGCGCCCACACCGACAAGATGGTGGGGCGGGTTGACGACCGCTTCGAGTACGACCGGCAGCGGCTGCTCGAGGCGGTGCGGAGCGAGGCGCAGCGGGCGGTCGACGGGTACGACGCACCGGCCGAGGCGAAGCGCCTGGCCCAGAGCGTCCGGGACTCCGTGGCCCAGACCGCGCTTCTCCAGGTGTCGGCGGTCGGGGTCGGGACGCTGGTGACGGCGCTCGCCACCACCACCGCCGCCGACGTCACCGGCCTCGTGGCCGCGGGGGCCCTGTCGGTCATGGGCCTGTTCATCCTCCCCGCCCGTCGACGACGGGCGAGGGCCGAGCTGGCGACCCGGGTCGCCACGCTCAGGGAGAAGCTCCTCGCCTCCCTGACCGCGGGCTTCGAGCGGGAGCGGGACCGTGGCCAGCAGAAGGTGCGCGACGCGATCGCCCCCTACTCGCGCTTCGTGCGCTCCGAAGGAGACCGGCTGCGCGAGGCGCAGGCCGCCCTCTCCGGGCTTCGCGACGGTCTCGCCACCCTCGGCGGCCGGGTGGAGACCCTCGAGCAGACCTGAACACGCCTCAACTACTTCCGGCCGCGTGTCGCGCGCCTCGTCGCAGGGCGCGGAAGCCCCGAGTCACCGACTCCCCGTGCTCGTCCACGAGTGTCAGGATGTGCTCTCCGGGTGCGGGGGCCAGCGCCATCTGGTGGATGTCACGCGTCTCACCCTGGAACTCGCCGTCGAGATGCCAGTAGACCGTCGTCCCCGGGTCGCGGTGCGCGGCCTCGAACACCACCCGACCGATTGAACCGTCCATCTCCACCGGGACGTAGAGAGTCGCGTCCTCCTTCGGGGAGACGCAGGCGAGGGCCGCGGTGCCCCGGGCCCCCACGGCGACGCGGCAGTCCGGACGCAGGGGCGGAAGAGGCCGGTAGTCGGCGTGCTGCAGGCGATAGTAGGTCTCCATCGCCGGCGGCAACACGAACCGGGAGACGGCCCGGATCGCCGCCACCGGCTCGCAGTCGCCGTGCACCTGCCACTCGAGGTGCTCGTCGAGGTGGACGAGGCGGCAGTAGCGGCAGGGGGGGGTTGCGAGCCCGGCCCGCGTCACGAGGCGGGGTCGGCTCGCCGGACAGTGCCGCCCGCGACGCATGCCGCTGTGGGCGCACACGTCGATCTCGACGAGAACGCCCGCCGGCTCCGCGAACCAGCCGTGCCCGGGCAGGCCGTCGAAGATGTCGAACAGGATGGGTGCGGCCGCGGAGTATCCGGTGAGCCCGGGCCGGCCTTCCCCGTCGGCGTTGCCCACCCAGACCCCGACCACGTGGCGAGGGGTGACGCCGATCGCCCAGGCGTCCCGGAAGCCGTAGCTGGTTCCGGTCTTCCACGCGATCTTCCGGGAGGACGAGAAGGCCCTCCATGCGAACTCGTCGCCGGGACGCTCCACCTCGAGCATCGCCTCGAGCGTGAGCCAGGCTGCACCGGCTCCGAGCGGTGGCTCGCTGTCCGACGCCGCCCGGGTTCGGCCGGGCCGCTCGGAGAGGTAGCCCAGGGGGTGAAACGTGTCCCCGAGCGGCTCGCCGCGCCCGGCGCGGTTGACCAGGCGTCCCAGGCCGGCGTAGGCACCGGCCACGTCGAAGAGCGTCCCCTCGGCGCCCCCGAGGATGAGCGAGAGGCCGTAGTGTGCGCCGGGTCGTTCGAGCGTCGTCAGCCCGAGACGTCGGAGGAGCACCGTGAAACGGTCGGTGCCATAGGCTCGCAGGAGCCGCACCGCGGGCACGTTGAGGGATCGGGCGAGCGCCCGCTCCGCGGGCACCGCCCCCGCATACGAGCGATCGAAGTTCTCGGGGTGGAAGGAGCCGAGCCGGGTGGGGACGTCGGGAACGAGCTGGCCCGGCAGCACCTCGCCGCTGTCGAGCATCGCCGCGAACAGGAACGGCTTGAGGATGCTGCCGGTGCTCCGGGGCGCGGGAACGACGTCGACCCAGTGCCCCTGGTCGGG
Organism: Acidobacteriota bacterium; assembly: GCA_022340545.1. Classification (GTDB taxonomy): domain Bacteria; phylum Acidobacteriota; class Vicinamibacteria; order Fen-336; family Fen-336; genus JAJDNS01. The sequence goes on from JAJDNV010000316.1 coordinate 22,296, forward strand.
GATGTCGAAGCGGGAGAGGTTGCCGACGTAGGCGAGGAGACGTCCGCTGTCGACCTCGGCCACGACCGCGGCCGCGTTGTGGACGCCGGTGTCGGCCAGCCGACGGGAATGCCGGGCCAGGACCTGGCTCGCCCGGACCTGGATGTCCCGCGACAGACTGGTCCGCACCCAGGGGCTGCGCTCTCCCGTGCGCCAGGCGGTGCGCCGTCCTTCCGCGCGCACCCGCTCGAGCAGGTGGGGGGCGAGGCGCGGGACCGGCTCGGGGGCGGCGGGCAAGGGCTCCCGCTTCGCCAGCTCCGCGGTCATCGAATCGATCACGCCCCTCTCCCGGAGCGTGTCGAGCAGCCGGTTGCGCTTGCCGAGGAGGCGGTCGCGGTTCCGCCCGGGGTGGATGAGCGAGGGGGAGTTGGGGAGTACGGCCAGCGTCGCGGTTTCGGCCCAGGAGAGCCGGGCCGGCGCCCGGCCGAAGTAGCGCCAGGCGGCGGCGTCCAGGCCGACGGTGTTGCCGCCGAACGGGGCGTAGGCGGCGTAGAGGCCGAGGACCTGCCTCTTCGGGAGCGCCATCCACAGCCGCAGGGCCAGGGCGGCCTCGATCGCCTTCTCGGCGTACGACCGGGGTCGGCCCCGGCGGGCGAGGCGCACCACCTGCATGGTGAGCGTCGATCCCCCGCTCACGACACGTCCCTTTCGCGCGTTGAGGGCGAGGGCCCGCGCGAGGGCAAGCGGATCGACCCCGGGGTGGTGGAAGAAGCGACGATCCTCGAAGCAGGTGATGGCGGCCACGAATCTCTCCGGCACCTCGTCCGCCACGCCGAAGCGCCACTGCCCGTCGGCGGCGATTGTCGCCCCGAGGAGCTCGCCCTCGCGGTCGAGGATCACGGTGGAGAGGGGATCGTCCAGCTGGACGACGGGGACGAGCCACCAGAACGCGACGGGGACGAGGAGCAGGCCTCCGGCGAGCCGGGCTCCGCGCGACCGCCCCAAGGTCCTCACGACACCAGCCTCCTCACCTCCCTGGCCGGAGACGGCTCACTGGCGGCTCCCCGCCTGCACCACCTCGGTCCAACGGCCCACGACGCGCGCGTTGATGGTGGCGTCGTACATCGCCTCGACCCCGACCGGCGGCAGGTAGAACCGGCCGAGGTAGCTCGCGTTCAGGAGCAGCTCGACCTTCTTCGTCTCCCCCGCCTTCAGGTCGAAGTACGTGTAGACCCGGTCGTCCCGCACGTCCTGGTACTCGATGCCAGCGGGTGGACGCCGGCCCCCCGGACCCATCCGCTCGTTGTGGATCTCCCAGCCCGAGGGCACCACGTGTGAGAGTGCCACCTGCTCGTAGTCGCCACGCTCCCCGGTGCTGGTGACGGTGACGATCGCCTTGAAGTCCGTCCCCTGGTCGAGTCGCCGGGGATCGAGGGCGGCCCCGTCCATCGTCTGGTACTCGACCGCCAGCACCAGGCCGTTCGACGCCGCGGTCTCCTCCCCGACCGGGGGGAGGCCGGAGAGGATCAGGCGCGGGTAGAGTGCATTCTCCCCACGGTTCTCGACCACGAGCCGGGCCTTCGCGTCGGCGTCCGGGTCGAGCGTGCGCTGAACGACCGGGGTGGGCGAGGAGACGCTCACCGTGTCCCCGCCGCTCCACGCGTAGGAGAAGGTGGTCTCGCCCCCGAGCCGGCCCTCGCCCACCGAGCGCGCGAGGGCGAGGAGCGCGTAGGCCGTCTCGTGTGTGCTCAGCCAGCGCTGGGCGGACAGCGCCTGGGAGAGGCTTTGCACGAGGGGACCGATCGAGTCGCTCCGCCCCATGATGAGCAGGGCCTCGAGGATCATGGCCCGATCCCGCAGATCGGAGCCGAAGGTTCCCGCGAGCTCGCGATAGGGCTGCACCGTCACCGGCCCCGGGGCGGCGAGCGCGTCCGCCGCCTCCGGCTGTCCGGCCAGCTCGTAGGTGGCGGCGAGCCGCCATCGGGCGGTGACGGGCAGGCTCTCCCTCTCGCGCAGCTGGTTCATGGCCCCGAGCTCCGGTGATCCGGCCAGGGCGAGGGTGAAGAGCCGGTACGCCTGCACCAGCTCGGCCCGTCCCGACCCCGGCACCCAGGCCCGGGCCCGTCGCCGCTGGAACCGCGTCCACTGATCGAGCATCCCGGCCGGGATCAGATACCCGGCGGCCTGGGCCTCGACGAGGAAGTGCCCGGCGTAGTTCGTCACCCAGTCGCTCGGGTCGTCGTCCCCGGGCCAATACCCGAAGCCCCCGCCCGTGGTCTGGAAGGAGCGCAGCCGCGTGAGGCCGGCCTTGACGTTCGTCTCGACCCGGAGCTTCCCGTCCTCCGAGAGCTCGAGGAGACGGCCCAGGTACAGCTGGGGGAAGACGGCGGAGACGGTCTGCTCCACGCAGCCGTGCGGGTAGCGCATGAGGTACTGGAGCCGCCGTCCCAGGTCGAGAGGAGGGGTCCTGGACACCTCCAGGGTGACCTCGTTGGTTCCCGGAAGCCCGGGGAGGCTCACCGGGGGCTCCCAGGACCCGCCGGCCTCGAGCCGCGTCCCGACGACGTCCACCGCGCGCTGCGTCGACATCCGCACGTCGAGCTCGATCGTCTGGGCCGCGCGCTCGGTGCCCGAGGTCGCCTCCGCGGTGGCCGTCGCCACCCCGAGACGGGCGGGGGTGCGGAGGCGGAAGCTGACGAGGTCGTCACCCGGGGCGTCGAAGGACAGCGTCTTGCGGGCGGGAGGTTCGGTCTCGAGCGGCCCCGAGGTCGTGACCGAAACGGCGACGTCCTTCACCGCCGGCTCCATGGCGAAGACCGACACCGGCAGCGCCACCTCCTCCTCCGGACCCAGCACCCGGGGCAGCGTGGCCAGGAGCATGAGCGGTCGGCGCACGAAGACCTCGCGGTCCGCAGCCCCGAACGCGGCGTCGCGCCCGGCCACCACCATCACCCTCACCGCCCCGACGTACTGCGGCACGTCCACATCGTGGGTGTCCACGCCGCCCGCGCGCAGGCGGAAGGGCCCGAGGAAGCGCACCATGGGCGGGAAGCGGTTGGCCCGCTGCGCCTCCGCCCGCACGCCCTCCTCGTCGCCGCCGATGGCCAGCATCCGCTCCAGGACCCCACCCCAGGCGCCGACCACGTCGTCGTACAGATCCCAGGTCTTCACCCCGAGAGCCTCCCGCGCGTAGAAGTGATCCCAGGGGTTGGGTGTCGCGTAGCGGGTGAGGCCGAGGAGGCCCTCGTCCACCACCGCCAGCGTGTACGTCATCGGCCGTCCCGATGCCTCGCGGACGGTGATCGACGCCGTGTCTTCGGGGGCGAAGACCTCCGCGCACTCCACGACCGGTCGGAGCCGGGTCGCGGGGTCGAGGACCTTCACCGGGGCGACCCCGTAGAGGCGGATCGGGAGGTCGTTCGCGGTCTGGCCGTGCGGCTGCAGCAGCGTGACGTGGGCGTACACGGTGGGCGCCATCTCCGCGGTGGCCTCGAAGCGGTAGCGCGTCTCGGTCCCGGTGGCCTCGACCCAGTCCGTGCGCAGCACCGAGGAGCCGGTCTCGAGGCTGACGAGGGCGCGGCCCTTCTGCGGGGTGGGCAGCGCCAGCGTCACCGTCTCGCCCACCGCGTACTCGTCCTTGTCGGCGGCGAAGCTCAGGACGCTGGCCCCCGCCGCCTCCTTGCGGCCGCGGCCCGCCCACCCCGGCCAGTCGATGTAGACGACGTGTCCCGTCCGGTGACCGCCCTCGCGATCGGCGGCGGTGATCAGATAGCGCCCCCAGTCGGGGTACTTGATCTCGAAGCCCCAGGTCCCGACCCCATCGGTGAGCTTCACCACGCCGGAGGCGAGCGGTGTGTGGACCGTCGACTCCGCCCAGGCGGCGAGGCCTGTCTCGCCTTTTTCCCACCACCAGCGCCAGTCGATCTTGTAGAGCTTGAGCTCCACCTCGCCGTCCCCGGTGGGTTGGCCGAAGGCGTCGACGGCGACGATGTTCAGCTCGTGCGTCGTGTCGGTGAGGAGCATGCCCCGGGCCCGATCGCCCTTCGGGGCCCGGATGCCGATGTAGCGCCGGTACGGCGAGAACGGGAGGCTGAAGCGGTCGGTGCTGAATGCGCCCCCGGGCTCGAAGACGCGGGTCGTGAAATCGGCCCGAAGCATGCCGGGCGCGGCGCCGCCGGTGGTGACGCGCGTCGTGACGCGCGCCCGGCCCGAGGCGTCGAGGGTTCCGTCGAAGATCGTCTGTCGCTCCGTGGCGTAGCGTCGGGTGGGGTCGTCGAAGACGAACTCGGGGTAGCCCTCGAACCGCGTGGGCCGCGCGGTCAGCGCGAGCTCCACGTCGGCCTCGAGGTGGCGGGCCGTCGCGCCGTGGAGCCAGGTCGAGCTCAGGGTCGCGGACAGGGCCTCGCTCGCGGTCAGCATGTCCCGTCCGAAGTCGAGGGCGATCTTGAGCCGATTCGGCATCACCGTCTCGATCTTGAGGCTCTTCGCGAAGACGGCCCCACCCACCGTCACGCGCCCGGTGTAGGTCCCGGTGGGCGCGTCCGGGGGGGTCGCGATCTCGAATACCGAGAAGCCGTCCTCCGACCCGGGACGGGTCACCGTCTGCACCACCTGCCCGCGCGGGTTGACGAGCTCGAAGCGGACCGGGTGCTCCGCGGCGAGGCGGCCCGCCGGGTCCTGGAGGATGAAGGTGAGGTGCAGGGTGTCGCCGGGGCGCCACACGCCGCGCTCCCCGTAGAGGAAGCCCTTGAGGCCCTTTGGAGAGCGTGACCCCGCCACGTCGAAGTGGGCCATCGAGAGGGCGTTCCCGTCGTCGAGTCGCAGGAAGCCCGATTGGCGCCCCTGTCGCACCTCGGCGAGGAACGGCGGCCGCTCCACCACGAGGCGGACGAGACCGTCCCCGTCGGTGCGGCCGACGGCCAGCGTCTGCTGCTGGTAGTCGCGCAACGTCACCGCGGCTCCCGGCAGGGGCGAGGCCGTCCGCAGGTCGGTGGCCGCGACCAGGACCGTCCCATCCTCGCCTCGCTTGGCCACGACACCGATGTCCGAGACGAAGACGTTGCGCGCGGCCCGGATGTCGTGATCGTAGAAGTGCTGGTAGTAGCCCGGGTTGCAGGGGTCGTGTCGACCCCGGTACCGGCTCTGCCAGTCCTCGGCGTTGTACTCCTCCCAGGCGTCCCAGTTACTGGCTTCCTGCTCTCCGGTGGCGAGCGTCGTCCCCGTGAGCTCCTCGTCGGCGCCCTCGTCGTCGTCTCCGCACGGCCACAGGATGTGCGGGCGGCGGAACGACAGCGTCAACCGATAGAGACCTCCCGGGCCCTCCGCCACGAGAGGCGAGAGGTCGAGGCCCACGGCCACGCGACGGTCCCGCTTGTCGGGTGTCACCTCGAGGGGAAGGGTCTGGCTCCAGACGACCCGGCCCACGCGGTGCATCTCCCTCTCGCCGCCGAGGTCGTTCACCTGAAGGAACTGCGGCAGGTTGGCCGGGGGGACCCGGGTCGCCTCGACGACCACCGCGCGCACGTTCACCGCCTCGATGGGCACGGTGAGGTTCGCCGAGCTCGGCACGATGACCCCCTCGCCGGCGAACTTCACCTGGGGCTTGAGCTGCTCGAAGACGACGCCCACCTCGCGCGCCTCCTTCATCCGGTAGCCGAGCGCGTTGCGGACGCCACTGGCGACGCGGACCGTCTGCTCTCCGGAGAACCCGGCGGTGCCGTAGATCTCGACGAGGTTCCCCCGGATGACGAAACGCAGGTCGTCCCGCTCGTCGATGCCGATCAGCCCGGCCAGGCTCTGGTCCGGGTGCAGCGGGTCGGTGAAGCGCAGCTCGACGTACTGCTCCTTCCCCTGCACCGCGCGGGCCTGGCCCACGGTGAACGTGTCGAGCGCGGGCACCTCGATCTCGCGGCTCTCCTTCTCGTCGACGCCGATCGGGGCACCGTCCCAGCGCAGATCGACGGTCGACGCCTTCTCCTCCCTGACGATCCCCTGCACCACGAAGGCGTGGTTGCGCCGGTCGGAGTGGTGGTCCCAGGCGATCTCGAGGGCGCTGCCCTGGTGGGAGGCGGCGAGCACCTGCTCGACCTTCGCGTCCGACTCGACGTCGGCGGTGAC
>JAJDNV010000322.1 GCA_022340545.1 Acidobacteriota bacterium
CCGAGGATGCGGGGGCGCACTGGAACCGTCTTGCTGAGCGCCCGCTCGAGGTTCAGGGTGAGGAGAGAAGGTGTGACCTTGACCACCCGGAACCCGAACGGGACGCGGATCTGGTCGGGGGTGAGCTGGATGATGCGCTCCCCCTCCTCCGCCCCCTCAAGGTCGATCGGGGCCAGGACCTCGCTGGGGTCGAGCGACTCGATCAGGCCCGGCGACGCCCGTAGGCGAACGCTGACGGTGTTCACCGTGTCCCCGGTGATCTCGAGGTCGGCCGGGACGTTCCTCATCTCGACGGGGACGGTGAGCCCGCGCTCGGCGGTGTCCCGGCCGGCGATGATGACCCACAGCACGACGGCCAGCAGGAGGCTGGCCGCGCGGAGTGGGGTCTCGCCCGAGAGCAGGTTCACGGGGCGCCTCCGCCCCGAGCGGGCACGGTGCGGCGATCCGGGATCGGAGAGGTGAGGAGACCGAGGGAGCCAAGGAGTGCCCGGCGCAGGGCTGGCCCGTCGAGACCGCGGCGGATCTGCCCGTCTTCCACGAGGGAGATCGCCCCGGTTTCCTCCGAGACGACGACCGCGACCGCGTCGGTGTCCTCGCTGAGGCCGATGGCCGCCCGGTGTCGGCTGCCCAGCGTGCGGCTCAGCTCAGGGTTCACCGTCAGCGGCAGGAAGCAGGCGGCGGCGGCGACGCGGTTGCCCTGGACGATCACCGCCCCGTCGTGCAGGGGGGTCGCGGGGTGAAAGATGTTCACCAGCAGGTCGTAGGTCAGCTCCGCATCGAGCGTGATGCCGGTCTCGATGTAGCTGCGGAGCCCGATCTCTCGCTCCAGGGCCACGATCGCCCCCGTCCGCTGGGAGCTCAGTGTGGTCGCGGCCAGCACGACCTCGTCCACCACCTCCGTTTTCTGGCGCTGGGCCTGGGTGCCGAAGAAGGGTGCCCGGCCGAGGTGGGCCAGCGCCTTCCGGATCTCCGACTGAAAGATCACGATGACGCCGAACATGAGGAAGGGTAGGAATGTGCGCAGCAGCCAGTTCACGGTCTGGAGGTTGAAGAGCGTCGAGACCCAGTAGAGGACAACCAGGATCATGCCCCCCAGCGCGATCTGGACGGCGTGGGTTCCGCGGATGAAGCGCAGAAGCTCGTAGACGATGAACGCGACGAGCAGGATGTCCAGGATGTCCACCCACCGGAAGCCGGTGGCGGAGAGAAAGTCGAGCAGACGCTCGGTCATCGGACCGGTGCCCCCGCCTCCAGGATCGCGTCGCAGACGCGAACCACCTCGACCATCTCCCCCACGTCGTGCACCCGCACGACGTGGGCCCCCAGCATGACCGCCGCCGCTACCGCGGCCGCGGTGCCCATCAGTCTCCGGCCGACGGGCGCATCCAGCACCTTTCCGATGAAGCTCTTCCTCGAGGGCCCCACCAGAACGGGCCGGTCGAGGGCCTCGAGCGCGCGCAGCCGTCCCAGCGCCTCGAGGCTGTGGGCGGCGTCCTTCGCGAAGCCGATCCCGGGGTCGATGATCAGGCGCTCGCGCGGCACGCCCGCGCTCTCCGCGCGGGCGACGGTCTCGCCGAGCTCGGCCACCACCTCGCGGGCGACGTCACGGTAGGCAGGATCACGGTGCAACTCCTCGAAGCGGCCCCTCGAGTGCATGAGAACCGCGGGCACACCCCGTTCGGCCACGAGGGCGGCCATCGACGGGTCGAAGCGAAACCCGCTCACGTCGTTGACGAGATCGGCCCCGGCATCGAGCGCGGCCCGCGCCACCTCTGCCCGCGTGGTGTCCACCGAAATCGGCCCTGCCCCGCCCCGCCTCAGGCCCTCGACGACGGGCACGATGCGGCGCATCTCTTCTTCCAGATCGACCCTCGCCGCCCCGGGCCGGGTGGACTCGGCGCCCACGTCGACCCAGTCGGCACCCGCCTTGTAGAGGCCCAGACCATAGGCGACCGCGGCCTCCGCCGTCGCCAGCTGCCCCCCGTCCGAGAACGAGTCCAGGGTGGCGTTGAGGATTCCCATCACGAGGGTGCGATCCCCGAGCTCCACCTCCTCTCCCCGGAGAGGGATGCGGTAGTGGCGTCGCCTTCTTCCTCCGATAGACCTCTCCCGACCAGATCAGGACGTTGGCTTGGGGGCCGCCACCGGGGGAGGCAGCAGACCCACCCCGCGTTCGCCTCCCTCGTCTTTCTCCTTCTTCACCTCACGCTCGGGAGGAGGAGGGCTCGCCGCCGGCTTGGTCTCGAGCGGCTCGCCGGCGATGAGCTGCTTCAGCTGGCGCGCGTCGAGCACCTCGTGCTCGAGGAGCGCCTCCGCGATGCGGTGGAGCGCCTCCTTGTTCTCGGTGAGGATGCGCACGGCCCGGGTGTATTGCTCAGTGACGACGTGCTTGATCTCGGCGTCGATCTTGAGCGCGGTCGCCTCGGAGTAGTCCTGGTGCCGGTTGAACTCCTTGCCGAGGAAGATCGCCTCTTCCTTCTTGCCGTAGGTCAGGGGACCGAGGGCCTCGCTCATGCCCCACTCGCAGACCATCTTGCGTGCCATCTCGGTGGCCTGCTCGATGTCGTTCTGGGCTCCGGTGGTGATCTGGTTGAAAGTCATCTCCTCCGCGATGCGCCCACCCATGAAGACGGCGATGCGGGCGTCGAGGGCCTCCTTCGTCCAGTTGTGCTTCTCCTCGTCCGGCAGCTGCTGGGTGAGGCCGAGGGCCATGCCCCGGGGGATGATCGTCACCTTGTGCAGCGGGTCCGAGTGCGGCACCAGCGCGGCCAGGAGGGCGTGGCCGGCCTCGTGGTAGGCGGTGACCTTCTTCTCCTCCTCGGTGATGATGAGGCTCTTGCGCTCCGCACCCATCAGGACCTTGTCCTTCGCGGATTCGAAGTCCCTCATGGTCACGAATTTCTGGTTGGCGCGGGCCGCCATCAGTGCCGACTCGTTCACGAGGTTGGCGAGGTCGGCCCCCGAGAAGCCGGGTGTCGCCCGGGCCACCACCGAGAGGTCCACATCCTCCGAGAGGGGGATCTTGCGGGTGTGGACCTGGAGGATTCCCTCGCGCCCGCGCACGTCCGGCCGCGACACCACCACCCGGCGGTCGAACCGCCCGGGCCGGAGGAGCGCGGGGTCCAGCACGTCGGGTCGGTTGGTGGCGGCGATCAGGATGACGCCGTCGTTCGACTCGAAGCCGTCCATCTCCACCAGGAGGGCATTGAGCGTCTGCTCCCGCTCGTCGTGCCCACCCCCGAGTCCCGCTCCGCGGTGACGGCCCACCGCGTCGATCTCGTCGATGAAGATGATGCAGGGGGCGTTCTTCTTGCCCTGCTCGAAGAGGTCCCGTACGCGCGAGGCACCCACTCCGACGAACATCTCCACGAAATCGGAGCCGGAGATGGAGAAGAACGGCACGTTGGCCTCGCCGGCGATGGCCCGGGCCATGAGTGTCTTGCCCGTTCCCGGGGGTCCCATCAGGAGCACGCCCTTGGGGATGCGGCCGCCGAGCTTCTGGAACTTCTGCGGCTCGCGGAGGAACTCGATGATCTCCTGCAGCTCCTCCTTGGCCTCGTCGACCCCGGCCACGTCCTTGAACGTCACCTTCTTCTGCTGGCTGGCGAGGAGCTTGGCCTTGGACTTCCCGAAGCTGAGGGCCTTGTTGCCCCCGCTCTGCATCTGCCTCATGAAGAAGATCCAGAAGCCGATGAGAAGCAGGAAGGGGGCCCAGGAGATCAGCATGTTGGCCCAGGTGGGGGTCTGGTCGGGCTGGTAGTTGACCGTGACCTGCTTCGCGAGCAGGGTGTCGACGAGCTTGTCGTAGCCGACGGGAGCGAACGTCCGAAACGCCTCGCGGCTCGCGAGGTGCCCCTTGATCTCGTTGCCGGTGATGGTGACGTCGGCCACCTTCCCGGCCTCGACCTGGGCCACGAACTCGCTGAATTTGATGGGCGTCTCCCCCTTCTGGAACTGGGCGAAATGCCAGGCCAGGAAGACGACGACCAGCAACGACATCCACAGCATCACCGTCTTGAACGTGGCGTTCACTTCTGCAGCCCCTCCGGACGGCCCCCGAAAAACCGTCTCCTCTCCCCCGGGTTGCGGGGAGGAACTGTTTATTTTACTCCAGCTTGGGCCTGGGTGGCGTGTCAGGCGGGCTCTGGACGGGCGGGGTTCCGGATGGTCCCGATGTAGGGCAGGGCGCGGTAGCGCCCCTGCCAGCCCAGCCCGTACCCGACCAGGAACCGGTCGGTCAAGGGCTCCTCGAGGGTGAAGGCCGTCCAGTCGGGGTGGACGTCGATCTTGCGTGCCCCCGGCTTGTCGACGAGCGCGCAGACCCGGATGCTCCTCGCCCCGAGCTCGTGGACGTGGCCGAGCAGGTAGCTCAGCGTGATGCCGGTGTCCACGACGTCCTCGACGAGGAGGACGTCCCGGCCCTCCAGGGGGAAGTCGGTGGCGTAGGCGATCTCCGTCCGCACCACCCCGGCGTCGTGCTCGCGGTGGACGCTCACGCGCACGAGGTGGAACGTGAGGTCGAGGGGGATCCGCCGGACGAGGTCGGACATGAAGACGACGCTGCCCTTCATCAGGCCGAGGACGCAGAGCTCGCGGCCCTCGAACGTCCGTGTGATCTCGGCCCCGAGCTCTGCCACTCGGCGTGCGATCAGCTCTTCCGTGTAGAGAACGTCGGCCTTCTCATTCACCGTTCCCTCCCGAGCCCCCCGCCGCCACCGCGAGGCGGGGGCCCAGATGCAGCTCGTCCAGACGATAGCGGACCTCGCGCCCGCCCGGAAGGGGCAATCGACGGCCCGAGGGACTCCGCGAGCGCGCCAGCGTCAGGATGCGCTCGACGTGGATCGCGCCGACCCGGCCGAGCCCCCCCGTCCGGCGCAGGGCCTGCCGGATCGCCACGCGGGCCACCGCGGGCGGCGCCTGCCCGAGGGCCGCCCGATCGAGGATGACCGTGTCGCCCGCGGTGCGGGCGCCCCGGGCCAGCAGCGCCTCCGCCTCCTCCTTGAGGTGGGCGTCCTCGTCGGCGAGGAGCCCCGCCGTGCGCGCCAGCACCCGACGCAGCGCCGGGTTGAAGCGGGCCTCGAGATACGGCAGCAGCTCGTGGCGGACCCGGTTTCTGAGGTGTGCCATGTCGGCGTTGGTCGGGTCCTCGCGCCAGCTGAGGCCGCGATCGGTGAGGTGGGCGAGCACCTCTTCCCGCGAGACCTCGAGCAGGGGACGGACGACCCGACCGGCGCGGGGCCGCATCCCTCCGAGCCCGGTGGTCCCCGCTCCCCGGAGGAGCCGCAGGAGCAGGGTCTCGGCCTGGTCGTCGCGGGTGTGGGCGACCGCGATCGCAGCCGCCCCCGTCTCCCGCCGCACCCGGTTGAGGAACGCATAGCGCTCCCGGCGGGCCGCCTGCTCGAGGCCGCCCCGCTCGCGCCGGGCGCGCGAGCGCACGTCGGCCCTCTCGGAGCGCAGCGGCACGCCGAGCCGCTTGCACAGGGCGCGGCAGAAGGCCGCGTCTTCGGCAGAGTCGGTCCGAAGGCCGTGGTCGAGGTGGGCGGCCAGCACCTGGATCTCACGCGGGCCGGCGAGCGTGGTCAGAGCGTCGAGGAGGGCGACCGAGTCTGCTCCCCCGGACAGACCCACGACCAGCACCCCTCCGGCAGCGGGATCCCCGAGGCCCGACAGGGCCCGGTCGACGGCCGCAACGAGGGAAGGCAGCCTCAATGACCCCGCGCCTCCGGTTGGGGAGAGAGCCTGGTGGCGGTGCAGGGACTCGAACCCCGGACGCCGCGGATATGAGCCGCGTGCTCTAACCAGCTGAGCTACACCGCCACGGATCGGGAGGCGGGACCGTCTCCCGACTCGCCAGTCTACTACGGAACTTCGCGCGGACGCGCGTGCTATACTCGCCCGCCGAACCCCCGCCGATGGAGTGCATCACCTGTCACAAGAACGAACTGGAGATCAGGATCTACAAATGCCCGATCTGCTTCAGGATGACGTGCGAGGACTGTGGCCGGCGCGAGTACGGACGGGTGTTCTGCAGCTCGCGGTGCGCGGACCAGTTCTTCTTCGGGGAAGACGAGGACTGAGCGCATCCTGGCCGTGGAAGATCGGATCGTGAGCTTCCCCTCCGAGCGACCTCGTCGCCTCCGACGGACGGGCCGGCTGCGCGCCCTGGTGCGCGAGACGCGGGTTGTCCCGGAGCAGCTCGTGTATCCGCTCTTCGTGGCCCCTGGGCGGGGGCTGCGTCGCGAGATCTCCTCGCTGCCCGGCTGCTTTCACCTCTCGGCGGACGAGGCCGCCCGCGAGGCCGAGAAGGTCGAGCGGCTGGGGATCGGCGGGGTCATTCTCTTCGGGCTACCCGAAGCCAAGGATCCGCTGGGGAGCGAGGGCTATTCCGAGGACGGTGTCGTCCAGCAGGCCGTGCGCACCATCCGCGCCAGCTGCTCCGAGCTCGTGGTGATGACCGACGTGTGTCTCTGCGAGTACACCTCCCACGGGCACTGTGGCGTCGTCGAAGACGGGGAGGTGAAGAACGACCCCACGCTGGAGCTCCTCGCCCGCATGGCGGTTTCGCACGCGCGGGCGGGAGCCCACGTGCTCGCCCCCTCCGACATGATGGACGGGCGGGTGGCCGCGATCCGCACTGCCCTCGACGCCGAGGGGTACTCCGAGCTTCCCATCCTTTCCTACGCCGCCAAGTACGCCTCTGCCTTCTACGGCCCCTTCCGGGAGGCGGCAGACTCGGCCCCTCAGTTCGGGGACCGGCGCGGCTATCAAATGGATCCCGCGAATGTCCGGGAGGCGCTGCGCGAGGTCCGCCTCGACGTGGAGGAGGGCGCGGACATCGTGATGGTCAAGCCTGCGCTCCCGTACCTCGACGTGATCCGCGCGGTGCACGAGCGGTTCGACCGGCCAGTGGCCGCGTACAACGTGTCCGGCGAGTACGCGATGGTCAAGGCGGCGGCGGAGAGGGGCTGGGTCGACGAGGAGAGGATCGTCAAGGAGACGCTCAACGCCATCCGGCGCGCGGGGGCCGACATCATCCTGACCTACCACGCCAAGGACTTCGCGGCCTGGGCGCGCGAAGGGCGATGACGCGCTCCGAGGAGCTCTTCGGGCGAGCCCGAAGGGTCATCCCGGGCGGCGTGTCCAGCCCCGTGCGCGCGTTCAAGGCGGTGGGGGGGCGCCCGCCCTTCGTGGCCCGCGCGGAGGGGGCGCGAATCGTCGACGAGGACGGGACCGCCTACGTCGACTACGTCGGCTCCTGGGGGCCGATGATCCACGGCCATGCCCATCCCGCGATCCTCGATGCGGTGCGCGAGGCGGCGACGAGCGGCACGTCGTTCGGGGCACCCTGCGCCCTCGAGGTCGAGCTGGCGGAGCGGGTTGTCGCTCACGTGCCGTCCATCGAGAAGGTGCGCTTCGTGTCCTCGGGCACCGAGGCCACGATGAGCGCGTTGCGCCTGGCCCGCGGCTTCACCGGGCGGCGCAAGATCCTCAAGTTCGATGGCTGCTACCACGGCCACGCCGACTCGCTTCTCGTTGCCGCCGGCTCGGGGGTGGCGACGCTCGGCATCCCTGGTTCACCGGGCGTTCCCGAGGGCACGGTGGCCGACACGCTTGTGGTCCCCTTCAACGACCCGGAGGCGGTGAAGGCGGCCTTCGCCGAGCACGGTCCCGACCTCGCCGCGGTCATCGTCGAGCCTGTGTGCGGCAACATGGGAACGGTGGCGCCCCAGGCCGGCTACCTGGAGGGGCTTCGCGAGATCACGCGGAGGAACGGGACGGTGCTCGTCTTCGACGAGGTCATGACGGGCTTCCGACTCGCCCTCGGCGGCGCGCAGCAGCTCTACGGGGTGGCTCCGGACATGACCTGCCTGGGTAAGATCCTCGGAGGGGGGCTTCCCGCCGCCGCCTACGGGGGGCGGGCCGACATCATGGCCACGGTCGCCCCCGATGGCCCCGTCTACCAGGCGGGCACGTTGTCCGGCAATCCGCTGGCCATGGCCGCGGGGCGGACCGCGATCGACCTTTTGGAACGGCCGGGCATCTACGACGCGCTGGAGGCAACGAGTGCGAACCTGGCTGACGGCCTTGCCCGGGCCGCGGCAGACGCCGGGGTCACTGTGACCGTCAACCGTGTGGGCTCGATGCTCACCGTCTTCTTCTGCCCGGGGCCGGTCACCGACTACACCTCAGCCAGGTCGTCCGACACGGATCTCTTCGGCCGCTTCTTCCAGGCCATGCTGAAGCGCGGCGTGTGGCTCCCCCCGGCCCAGTTCGAGGCCGCCTTCGTCTCGCTCGCCCACGGGCCCGAGGAGATCGACCAGACGCTGCAGGCCGCGGCCGAGTCGTTCCGCGAGATCGCCGGCTGAGACCCGAATCGTTCATTGACCCCCCTCCCTAACCCTCCCCACGTAGGGGGAGGGAAAGGCTAGAGATAGGCCATGGACACGCACATGTCCCCAAGGAAGGGACATGCGCGTGCGCCCGGGCCTGGTGTCCAGCTGCACCTGGTGATCGCCCACCAACAGCTTCGAAGCGGAGCAGGGTCCTCGTCGGGGCCCCGCCCGCCGAGCCCAGGCCGCGCGCCTGAACCCGCCGTCTCGACTAGGGGCCTCTCCCGCTCCGGGGGGGGTGGATGACCGTGCCGCCCGCCTTTTCGATGTCGGCGTGGAGGGCCTTTCGGGCCTCGCGCCGTCGCTTGCGCTCGGCGACCGGGTCGTTCGTCGCGAAGTTGGCGACGAGCACGCTCTCTCCGGGATCGGATGGGGAGAGCAGCCCGGCGAGCGTGAGGGACCGGGCCGGCAGGTAACGGTAGGTCGCAACCTGCCGGTACTCGGGAATCGAGCGGAACGAGCGGTCTTCCGCAGGGCGCACCAGGAGGAGGTATGGCGCGCGGGAGGCGGCCAGGGGCCAGAGATCGCACCGCTCCTCCGCCGCGACGCGCGCGTGGAAGAGCACGTCGCGCCGGGCGCGGGCGGGGTCGGAGCAGGTGGCGAAGCGCAGGTCCGGGCGAAAGCGGTGCTCGCGGGCCACGTCCCTGGCGATGGCGCGGTTGGGCTGGGCGCGGGCAAAGGCAGGCAGGAAGAAGACGGTGAGCACCAGCCAGACCGAGGCCACCGCTCCGGCGAGGACCGCAGCCGCGCGTCGCGGGGCGGGACGAACGGCGACGGCGAGGGCTGCGAGGCTGCTCATCGCCAGCACACCGGCGAGAAGGGCGATCGCTGCCCTACCCGGCAGCCAGTCGTCGGGGACACGGGGAGGGTGGAGGGCGGCAACTGCGAGCGCCCCCACGAGAAGAAGGAGCACG
>JAJDNV010000299.1 GCA_022340545.1 Acidobacteriota bacterium
CCGGCCGCCGCGGAGTACTCGAGCGCATCCCCCGGCGCGCCCTGGGACGTGTCGGCTCCCACCGCCAGGCCATACTTGATGCGGCCCGACTCGACCTGGCACAGGCACACGAACATCGCCTCGGAGCCCGCCTTGCACGCGAACTCGAAGCTGGCGGAATGCACCTCCGGCGTCGCGCCGATGGCCTCGGCCAGAATCGTCCCGGTCGGCTTGACGGCGTAGGGATGCGACTCCGAGCCGACGTAGGCCGCGCCGATCTCCTTGGGATCGATGCCGGCCCGCTTGAGGGCCTTGCGGGCGGCCTCCACCGACATCGTGATCGTGTCCTGATCGGGGCCGGGTACGGATTTCTCCTCGAGGCCCAGGCCGCGCTTGTAGCTCGGGGCGTCGGCGCCCCAGATCTTGGCGATCTCCTCGACTTTGATGCGGTTGCGGGGGACATACGCTCCGTAACCGATGATTCCAGCCATTGGCGTTCCTCCTTCGCCGGTGCTGCCCGCAAGCTTAGCCGCGCGCCGATCATGCACACAAGTGACGAGCCGCCCGCCTCCACCCTGGGAGGCGCGCGTCTCCGCCTACTTCGACTGCGCGGCCAGCCACTCCATGAAGGACACCCTCCGGCCGTCGATGACCTGGCTCAAGTCGTTGTTGTAGAAGTAGATCCAGGACCAATGGCCGTTGTATTCGTACGGTGTCCCGTCTTCGTTCTTGTACAGACCGCTCTCGTCGATCACCCTCCGCAGGTAGCTCAGGTACACGTTGGGCGCACCCGCCTTGCAGAGACGGTCATAGAGCTTCAGGCAGAACTCGGGCGCGGGAACCGTCCGATCCATGGCGGAGTTCACGAACCAGATGGGCATACCCACGATGCCCTCGATCTCTTCATCGGTCACGTACGTGTCATTCAGGGCCTCGCTCGACGGGAAGGCCGCCGCGTAAAACTCCGGATAGCTCAGGATCATGCGGACGGCGAGGAAGCCGCCATTGGAGGCGCCGCCCACGTAGATCCGGTCCGGATCGATATCCGGGTTCTGCGCGACGTGGCTCGCAACCAGGTCCTGCACGGCCCGCGTGTAGATCGAGATCGCATTCTCCTTCCTGCGGCGCTGCGCCGTCCTCTCGACCCCGTCGTCCATCCACCGCGTCGGACACTGCGGAACCAGGACAAAGGCACCGTCGAAATAGGCCTGGACGTGATCGGCGGCAAAGTAGCAGGCCCGGTTCGCGGACAGCGGAATCGTCGCATCCGTGCCGCCTTCGCCTCCGCCGTGCAGCCAGACGATGAGCGGGTGCCTCGCGCCGTCCGCCGCCGGACGATAGTGCGCATAGGCCATCTCGATCTGCCCATACTCCTCGTCCTCGTAGCTGGCCGCCGAGAGGGCGAACCGATCGACGAGCAGCCTCCGGTGCCGATCCATCTCCTTCGCGACGAGGCCGCCGGGCATCTCGCCGATCGCCTTCTTCTGGGTGATCGTGTAGGCGTTCTGGTTCCAGATGGTTCGCCTGGCTCCGTCTCGGGCGTGGTTGAGTACGGACCCCAGGCTCACCTTCGGGCCAATCTCCAGGACGAGCGTCGCGTATCTGCCCTCGACGACGGGGTTGCCCTCGGCGTCTGAGACATAGGCCTTCACGACCGTCCGGTCGCCTTCCGCAATCAACGGCTCGTCCAACCGCTCGTCCGTTCGCACGACGTGCACGCTGAAGCTGTCGCGGTCGACGGAGCCCTGCGGAACATCGCCTTTGAGGTCCACGATCACCTTGCTCGTCACCGCGCCCCAGTCCATGACCTCGTCGATGCGGTTGTAGGTGGTCGCAGTATCCTCCGCCAGGAGCGACGAGCCGGTGCACGCCAGCACGAGCGTCGTCACAGCCATTCCCAACTTCTTTAGCCTCACGATACGTTCTCCTTGATAGTGTCCGTTACCGGCCCCTGCCCTTGCTTGGCCGCCACCGGATGCTACCAGAACCATCACCCTCATTCGGGCGCTGCAGTTCAGATGTAAACTGCGACCGGAATGCGTCAGCCCGTCGTGGTCGCCAACTGGAAGATGAACTTCGGGCGCCCGGACCAGGCCCTCGACTTTGTCCGCCGCATCCGCCATCCCCTGAATGAGATCAAGGACGTCGACTGCGTTCTGTGCCCGCCCTTCACGGTTCTCATGG
The DNA here is from genome assembly GCA_022340545.1 of Acidobacteriota bacterium. GTDB lineage: Bacteria > Acidobacteriota > Vicinamibacteria > Fen-336 > Fen-336 > JAJDNS01. Next base: position 2,164 of record JAJDNV010000299.1, read on the forward strand.
CGGTGGCCGAGACCATAGCCCGCACGTCCATCCGTCTGGGGGCGCAGACCATGCACTGGGAGGAGAAGGGTGCTCACACCGGCGAGATCGCGCCGACGATGCTTGCCGGTCATTGTCAGTTCGTCATCGTGGGTCACTCCGAGCGACGGGCGACCGGCAGCCGTACCGAGACGGACGCGGCGACCAATCGCAAGGTTCACGCGGCTCTTGCCCACGACATGACGCCCATCATCTGCGTCGGCGAGAGCCTCGCGCAAAGAGAGCGTGAAGAGACGCACGCGTTCGTCAGTGGTCAGGTGACGTCCGCCTTCGAGGGGCTGAGCGAAGAGGGGGCCTCACGATGTGTGGTCGCCTATGAGCCGATCTGGGCCATCGGCACCAGCCGGGCGGCCACACCGGCGGACGCCAACCGCGTCGTCGCCCTCTCGATCCGCGGCGCTGTGGCCGAGCGCTTCGGCGAGGCCGTGGCCCAGGCGGTGCGCGTGCAGTACGGAGGAAGCGTGAGCGTCGACAACATCGACGGCTTCATGGCGATGCCGGAGATCGACGGCGCGCTCGTGGGAGGCGCGAGCCTGAAGCCCGACTTCGTGGAGCTCGTGAAGCGGACGGCGCGGGCCACCGGCACAAGAGCGGCGAGCGCTCGACGACGAAGCCCCTAGCGGTGAGCTTGCGTCTCCCGCTCCAGGGTCGCGGTCTGGCCTCGGAGGGTGACCTTCGGGTGCCGAACGACGGCGCGGAACTCGTAGTCCCGCGTCGAGTCGATGCCGATGAGTGAAGCGCGGAACTCGCCCACCGTCGACAACGTCCCCTCGTCGAGCGCCTTCCAGGGATCGTCCTTCTCGTACATCTCCGCCGATCCCTTCTTGCGCCGGTACTCGAAGCCGACCTGTACGGACGTGGCGTCGCCCAGGCTGTCGAGGCGCCCGGTCAGCGTCGCGGTGCGGCTGGCGGGATCCCAGCGCCCCTCGGTGGTCACCACGACGGGCGGCTCCAGGCCCGCCTCGGCGTGGGTGATCTTCAACACGACCGGGTTCGGCCAGCGACGGTCGTTGTACAGACGCTGCGCCCGCCAGGCGGTGACCCGCAGCCCGTCCGGCGTTTGCTCGAAGGTCGTCCGGGGCTCGACGTCGGGCCGGTACTCGAGGACCTCGTCGTTCTGACCGAGGACGCTCACGACGGTGTCCGCAGTCGCCTTCACGGACTTGAGGGTGAGGGTCTTCGCGGTCCCCCACGGCCAGTCCGTCCGCGTCACCGCGGCGTAGACCGTGCCCGTACCCTTCGCCTTCGTGAACCAGACGTCCCCCTCGTTGGTCAGCACCCACGGACGGACGCCGAGAATCGCCTCCCGGTTGACCAGGTTCCACAGCGCGATCTCCCGCATCCGCGCCTCCTGCTCGATGGGGATCACCCCGTCCGGCCGCGGCCCGATGTTCAGGAGCAGGTTTCCCCCTTTGGCCCGCGTCTCGATCAGCGTATTGATGAGGTCGGTCCCCGACTTGTAGGTCTCGTTGGTTCCGCGGTACTGCCACTGGGTCCCCATCGTCAGGTTGCCCTCCCAGGCCCCCTCGAGAGGAACCCCGGGCGTGTACTGCTCGGGTGTCTCCATCGCCCCGCGGGTGACCAGCGCGTCGGCGTCGCTCTCCCACACGATCTCCTTCAGGCCTTCGGGAGGGCCGTCGATGAACACCATGTCGATCGTGCCGTACCGGGTCATGAGCTCGCGAAGCTGGGCCCGGTCGTGGGCCAGGAGGCCGGCGTTGTTCACCGGCTGGGCCTCGGGCCGGCGGCGGCTGATCAGCGTGCCTTGCCGGTGGAGGAAGTGGAAATCGTCGGGCGAGAAGTAGAGACCAATGGCCAGGCCCTCGGCCCGGAAGGCGTCGACCAGCTCGCGGGTCACGTCGCGGCCGTAGGGCGTGTGCATGATCGAGAAGTCGGTCGTCGCGGTCTCGAACATGCAGAAGCCCGAGTGGTGCTTCGCGGTGAAGACCACATAGGTGAAGCCGGCGAGCCGAGCCAGCCGCGCCCACTCCCGCGGCTCGAAGTGTCGGGGGTTGAAGGTGCGGGTCAGCTCGGTCACGTACCGCTCCAGGTAGTCGTCCGAGGCCCCCACCAGCGAGTGGCTGATCACCGAGGTGACCTGGCTGTCCAGGCTCCAGTGAATGAAGAGCCCGAAGCCCAGGTCCCGAAACCACTGGATCCGCTCGGGTCGGTTGCCCGCAGCCGCGGCGGCCGGATCCACGGAGGTGAGGGTGAAGGCGAGACACGAGCCGAGGGCAACAGCACGCAGGGTGTTGGCCATGGCGAGGGATTGTAGCCCCTGAGAGACCCCAGTTCCTGGGCCCGCCGACGTACAGGGCGAGGCGACGCCTTGGCCGACAAGCTGGACCCCGCCAACGCTCTATCGGAGCACCTACCGGCTGCACAGCGTGCGGTCCTCCTAGAAGCCCCGGCAGCGCAGTCCGTCTCTAAATTGCGTCGCTTGGGAGCCGCGGGGCCCCGGCTGCGAGCGAGTCGTCGAGCAAGCGGTTGCAGCAGACGAAGCGCGGATATCATTGAGGCAGCCGTCCAGACCGTCTCTCGCATCATTGAGTCGCGCTTGGCTGCTGAACCGCGCTGTTGGGCAGCCTCGGAAGTGAGATATCCCTGGTGACACTGACGATCCTTCACGTCAAGGTCATTCACACGATAATCTTCTGGATTCTCAGCGCGAGCGTTCTCTACGCCCTGTACAGTGGCGTCGCCGACTCCATCACAGCCTGGACGTGGGTTGCCGTGGGCCTCGTCCTCCTCGAGAGCGTCGTCCTGGCCGCGTACGGGTGGACGTGCCCGTTGACCATCCTCACGGAGCATCTGGGCGCCGCACGAGGCTCCGTGACGGACATATTCCTGCCGAAGTGGTTCGCGGATCGGATCTTTCCGGTTTGCGGCACAACCTTCGGTGTCGCGCTCTTGCTGATCCTTTTCCGTCTGTTCCGCTAGGGGTCCGGGTCCGTGTGCTCCGCTTGCCTAACACGACCGATTGAGACGTGGGCCCCTGAAGACGACGCTGCCCAACAAAGCGATGAACCAGTCGAAGCGCGAAGTTGGATGTGAACAAACGTGAAAAGATGTGCAGACTCCAACGGATGCGTGCTCGAGGACCGTCTTACTCTCCAGGAGCGGGGTGAGGTCTGCCTCCCGATCTAGCGTGACGACCTGGCCACGGAGTACGGGGCTCCGGAGCACGCTGGTGTGCCTGGCGTGGCTGGCCGCATCGGTCCCGGCCGCGGCCGCGGACGACGAGACCCCCGAGATTCAGAAGCGCAGCTACCAGACACATAGGACCCCAACGCCACCGCGGCTCGACGGCAAGCTGGGCGACGCCGCCTGGCAGCTCGTCGAGTGGTCCGGCGACTTCGTCCAGTACGAGCCGGCGGAAGGGAAGCCACCGGAGCGGCAGACCGCGTTCAAGCTCGTCTACGACGACGAGGCGCTCTACTTCGCGTTCCGCGCCTTCGACGATCCCTCGGAGGTTCGCAGCCTGCTGGCTCGGCGGGACCGGTTCCCGGGGGACTGGATCGAGGTCAACATCGACAGCTACTTCGACCGACGCACCGCCTTCTCCTTCACCCTGAGCCTCTCGGGGACGCGGAGCGACGAGTTCATCTCGAACGATGGCCGGGTCTGGGACACGAACTGGAATCCGGTCTGGGAGGGGGCCACTCAGGTCGACGACGAGGGCTGGACGGCGGAGACACGCATCCCGCTGTCGCAGCTGCGCTTCAGCGGGGACGAGCAGCAGGTGTGGGGGCTACAGGTCATGCGGCGGCTCTTCCGCAAGGAGGAACGCTCGACCTGGCAGTACATCCCCAAGGGCTCGAGCGGCTGGGTCAGTCGGTTCGGCGAGATCCACGGCATCACCGGCCTGGAGGCGAAGCGCCGCGTGGAGCTGCTGCCCTACGGCGTCGCGAAGGCGGAACGCTTCGAGGCGGAGCCCGGCAACCCCTTCCGTGACGGCAGCGACCAGTCCCTGACCGCCGGTCTGGACGGGAAGATCGGCGTCACCAGCAACCTGACGCTCGACTTCACGCTCAACCCCGACTTCGGCCAGGTCGAAGCCGACCCTTCGGAGGTCAACCTCACCGAGTTCGAAACCTTCTTCGGGGAGCGACGTCCGTTCTTCATCGAGGGGGCCGACATCTTCGATCTCCCGCTGGCCCCAGCCATCACCGGGGGCAGCTTCGTCCGGGATCGCCTCTTCTACTCGAGGCGCATCGGGGGCGCGCCGCCGCACACACCCGATCTCCTGGACGACGAGTTCGCGGACACGCCGAGCAGCACGTCCATCCTGGGGGCCTTCAAGATGTCGGGCAAGACGGCGGGCGGCCTCTCGGTGGGGGTTCTCGACAGCGTCACGCAGCGGGAGCGAGCGCACGTCGACCACCTGGGGGAGCGACGGCGGGTGACCGTGGCGCCCCTCACCAACTACTTCGTGGGCAGGCTGCAGCAGGACCTGGGGGGACCGGATTCGCAGGTGGGCCTGATGATGAGCGCGGTGAACCGCGACCTCAACGAGGCGCACCTCGATTTCCTGCCACGCCAGGCGTACGCCGGCGGCCTCGACTTCTCCCACTACTTCGGAGACCGCACGTATCGCCTGGAGGGCAACCTCATCGGCAGCTACCTTCAGGGCAGCACCACCGCCATCGACGAGGCGCAGACATCGTCCGCACGCTACTTCCAGCGCCCCGACAACGACTACGTCACCTACGACCCGACACGCACATCGCTCGCCGGCCACGCCGGCTCCGCCCGCCTGACCCGCAGCACCAGCAAGAGCCCCTTCAGCTTCCAGACCGGCGTCGCCTGGCGCTCGCCGGGCTTCGAGATCAACGACGCCGGATTCATGCGCCGTGCCGACGAGGTGAACCAGTTCACCTGGGTGGCCTGGCAGTTCCGGAACCCCTTCAGCATCTTCCGTCGGGCCCAGATCAACGCCAACCAGTGGCTGGACTGGGACTTCGGGGGGAACCTCCTCACGGTCCGGGCGAACACCAACTCTCACGTCACCTTCCGCAACAACTACCGCATGGGCGGCGGGGTGACGTGGGCGGGGGAGCGGCTCTCGAACACCGAGCTGCGCGGCGGGCCCGCCTCGCGATGGCCCGGAGGCTGGTTCTACGACATCTATGCGGGTACCGACTCCCGCCGCTCGCTATACGGGACCCTCGAGCACTGGGGCGACAACGGAGACCAAGGAAGCGAACGGCAACGGGGCTACTTTCTCCAGCTGACCTATCGGCCGACGAACGCCCTGACCCTGGCCCTCAACCCGTGGATCGAGCAACGCCGCTCGGAGATGCAGTACATCGAAACGAGCAGCTATGAGGGCGAAGACCGCTTCCTCTTCGGGGCCATCGACCAGGACACCTTCAGCCTGACGGTCCGCTTCGACCTCGCGATCACCCCGAACCTGACCCTCCAGTACTACGGGGCGCCCTTCGTCTCCTCGGGCAGCTACAAGGCCATCAAGCGCATCACGGACCCGCAGGCCGCCGCCTATCGGGACCGTTTCGCCCTCTACGACGACGACCAGATCCGTCTGGACGCCGAGGCCGGCGTCTACGAGGTCGACGAGAACCGGGACGGCGAGGTCGACTACCGCTTCGACCGCCCGGACTTCGATTTCCGCGACTTCAACTCGACGATGGTGCTGCGCTGGGAGTACCGCCCCGGGTCGGAGCTCTACGTCGTGTGGTCCCAGGCCCGGAGCGAGGAGCTGCTGCGGCCCGGCCCGCTGCGCGTGGGAGACGCGTACCGCCGGCTGTTCGAGGCACCGCCCCATGACATCTTCCTGGTCAAGTTCAGCAAGCGGTTCGCACGCTGAGTCGGAGGCGACCCGCCTTCTCAGCGCCTTCCCGAGTGCTCTCCCGGGCGGCCCGGCGGCTGAGCCCAATCCCCGCGGCGCGCCAGCCGGCGCTCCTCGCCGTAGGCGATGAGCGCGTAGACGAAGCTCGCCAGCGCCAGCAGCAGGACCAGTAGACCTTCGTAGCGCGTCACGTCACCCAGCAACCGCTCCAGGGCCTCGCCGGTGCCATATCCCAGGAGCCCGATCACCCCCGCCCAGAGCAAGCAGGCCGCGAGATCCACGACGGCGTAGCGCGAGAAGCGCAGCTTCGACGAGCCGGCCAGCATGGCCGCCAACCACCTCATCCCCCAGAGGTACCGGACACTGAAGACCCACAGCACGTGGTACCGGTGCATGAAGCTCTCCAGCCACGGGATCAACCGAGCGGCCCGGCGACTCTTCTCCCACAAGCGGCGCCCGTAGGTCCGGCCCAGGGAGAAATACACCAGGTCACCCGCGTAGGCGCCCAGGGTGGCCACGACCACCACCGGGACCAGGCCGAGGTATCCCCGGTGAGCGAGGAATCCACCCAGGAGTATGAAGGTCTCCCCCTCCACCATCGTCCCGAGGAATATCGCCAGATAGCCGTAGTAAATGGCCAGACCCACCATGCCCCGAAGCACCCGTTTCCGCTCGACGAGGGCTCGTCCCGACGACGTGCGGCCTTTGGCCCTGCGAGCCCTCCCGGAGTGACGTCTCCCCGGGCCATGACGAATCCTAGTCGAGGGCGGGGTGGCGACACCAGCGTCGGGGGACTGGACGGGGTGGGCTCGACGCGTCCTACGCAATAGAATGAGCGCGGCCTCAGGCGGGGCGCCAAATGAACCTCTTCCTCCCCATTGCCCAGATGAGCATGAACGTCTTCTGGGTGGCCGGCTCCGGGGTCCTCATCGGGCTCCTCTCCGGGCTCTTCGGGGTCAGTGGTGGGTTCCTGCTGATACCCCTGCTGATGTTCATGGGCGTCCCCCCTCTCGTGGCCGCAGCGTCCGGCAGCGCCAGCTACGTCGCGGCGTCGACCGCGGGCACGCTGGCCCACTCCCGCGGCGGGACCGTGGACTTCAAGCTGGGCTTCGTGCTGTTCGTGGGTGGGGCGACGGGAAGTACCGTGGGTGTGGAGCTCCTTCACTGGCTCAACCGGATCGGCCCCGTCAACACCGTGATTCGGGTCCTCTACGTCGTCACGCTCGGGGCCACAGGCTCCTACATGCTCTACGAGTCGGTCCGTACCTGGCGCCGGCGGGCCTTCATGGCCGACCGGCACTTCGAGCCCCCGGTCCGGCCCAGTTGGTTCGATCACCTGCCCGTTCACACACGGTTCCGCAAGTCGGAGATCGAGGTCTCGCTCCTCCTTCCCCTGGGCATCGGTTTCTTCGTCGGCATCCTCGCCGCGATGATGGGGGTGGGGGGAGGGTTCATCCTGGTCCCCCTCATGCTCTACGTGCTGGGCATGCGGATGCACGTCGTGGCCGGCACGAGCCTGTTCCAGATTCTCTGCATGTGCGTGGTGGTCACCGTCCTGCAGGCGGCGGAGAACGTGGCCGTGGACCCGGTCCTCGCCGTTCTCATCGCCCTCGGGTCGACCACCGGCGCGCTCGTCGGGACCCGGATCGGCCGGAAGCTCCGCTCGGACGAGCTCAAGACCCTCCTCGCCCTCATCGTGCTCGCGGCCGGAGCGAAGTTCTTGTGGGACGTCCTCCGGACGCCGGAGCTGCTCATCTCTCACGTGGTGACCCCTTGATGGCCTCCCCCGCCCCGCGTCCGGCGCGCACGCTCCTCGGAAGCGGGGGCCCCGGGCCGGCAAGGGCGACGGTCGCGGTCGCGGCGTTCCTCGGCGCACTGCTGGCCATCCCCGCGAGGGCGTCGGATCCGGGCTTCTCTGACGTCGACCCCCCGCGGGTGGAGGCCGGCGCCTTCTACTCCGGGGCCACCATCCATCTGCACGGGCTCGTCCACCCGGACTCCGACGTCCTCGTTCTCCTCCTCGGGGGCACCGAGCCGGAGGTCTTCAACCGCCGGGAGCGGACCTGGATCATCTGGGGCGGGGTGGAGCACGTCACCGTCGAGAACGCCCCGAGCAGCTACCTCCTCATCACGTCCGGGGCCCTGCCCGCGGTCGCCCACCCGCAGACGCGCGAGCGTTATCACCTCGGACTTCCGGCGCTGACCAAGAGGATCCGCATCCACCCGCCGCGACCCGACGCGGACGTGCTGATCCGGGACTTCGTTCGGCTCAAGCAGCGCGAGGGGCTCTACCGGGTGGCACCGGGCGGGGTGGAGCTCAGTGATGTCCGCCGGGGGCGCCGGGAGTTTGACGTCGACGTCCGACTCCCTCCCACGATGCAGCCCGGGCCGATGGAGCTGGAGGTCTTCGAGCTCGGGGGCGGGGCGCTCGTCGCCCGGGACGTCCACACCGTGGAGCTCATCCGGGTGGGCATGCCCGCCTCCCTGAACTCCCTGGCCCAGAGTCATTCAGCCGTCTTCGGCGTGCTGTCCGCGGCGGCCATGCTCCTCACCGGGCTTCTGATCGGCCTGCTCGGGCAGAAGAAGGGCCAGCCTTCCCCGGCGGGGGTGGTCGTGCGGGCCACCCTTCTCCGGGTGCTCGGGGGCCTGCGGTTGCAGATCGGCCAGCCCGGCGAGCAGGAGATCTCTCGCAAGCGTGCGAAGTATCGCGAGTTCGAGACCTTGCTCAACCTGAACAACGAGGTCCTCGGACTCCTGAGCGAGCTCGAAGAGGAATCCTCCTGGACGTCCTTCCGCCACGCCCGGGTCCGCATGGCGATTCGAGCCCTGCTCGACGGCACGATGGACATGGTCCGGACCCTGAATCGCCTGGCCGACGACCGGTACTTCGACCTCGAGACGGTGGTCTCCAGCATCCGAAAGGAGGTGAAGACCTTCCTCGAGGCGCCGCCGCCGGAGGACACGCGCCTGACCATCAGTCTCGAGGACGTCAGGCAACA
>JAJDNV010000300.1 GCA_022340545.1 Acidobacteriota bacterium
CTGGCCTACGCTCACCTGACCGAGGCGCCTGAGCCCCGGCCTCCCGCACATTTCGCCATCGACACCCCCGAAGGTGCGTCACTGGCGGAAGAAGCAATCCCGACCGTCTCGCCGGACGGCCGACAGGTCGTCTTCGCCGCCCAGACGCCAGGGGACCCCCCGATGCTCTGGCTCCGGCCCCTCGAGTCCATGGCCAGCCGCCCCGTCGCCGGGACCGAGGGCGGGTCCAATCCTGTCTGGTCCCCCGACGGGCGGTCCGTGGCGTTCGCCGCCCAGGGGGAGCTGCGCCGGCTCAACCTGGCCAATGGCACCGTGCAAAGAATCTGCACTCTCCCCGCGAGCGATGTGAACGGAATCACCTGGAGCAAGGCCGGGGACCTCCTCTTCTCGGCGGGAAGCGCGGGCTCGTCGACACTCTTCACGGTCCCGTCCAGCGGCGGCGAGGCCAAGCCTCTCACGACGCTGGACACCTCCCGCGAGGAGGGCAATCACTTCTACCCGGAGTTCCTCCCCGACGGCCGCCACTTCGTCTTCGTTGTCGGGGCCAATCAGCCCGACTACATCGGCACCTACGTGGCCTCCCTCGACGCGCCCGGGGAGAGGCAAGAGCTCCTGGACTCCCCGGCGCGCGTGATCCCCTCGGAGGGGCACGTCCTCTACGTCGAGGGCGCCACTCTCCTGGCGCAGACCTTCGCCGCCGAGCGGGGCGAGTTGCGGGGCGAGCCGACGGCCGTCGCCTCCCCGGTGGCCGGGTTCACCCTGTTCGGTTTCTCACTGGGGTATTTCTCCGCTTCGCCCACCGGCGTGCTGGCGTATCTGGAGGGGACCAGCAGCAGCGAAACCCAGCTGACCTGGGTTGACCGCGGCGGCGCGCAGGTCGGCACCCTCGGAGATCCCGGGCGCTACGGCCAGCTGGTCCTGTCCCCCGACGGCCGGCGGGTGGCGATCGAGGTTCAGGACGCCGACGACCAGTTCGATCTCTGGACCCTCGACGTCGACCGCGGCGTGCCCAGCCGCGTGACTGCCTCCCCGGAGAACGAGCGCGACCCCGTCTGGTCGCCGGACGGCCAGGAGCTGGTGTTCGGCTCGTCGACGGGCGGGGGCAATCTCGTCCGCAAGACCCTGCAGGCGGGGTCGAAGGAGGCCCCCATGGTCGAGGGGCCTGAGCGCTACATCCCCGAATCCTGGTCGGCCGACGGCGAGACGGTGCTCGCGGTCGACTCCAACAACAAGGCCGTCTGGGCCATCCCGGCGAGCGGAGACGGTCCACCCGAGGCCGTGATCGAGACCGACTTCTCCCTCGACGAGGCACAGCTGTCACCCGATGGGCGGTGGCTCGCCTACGCCTGCAACGAGTCGGGTCAGAACGAGGTCTACGTCGAGCCCTATCGACGGCCCGGGGAGAGGGTGCGCGTCTCCGCGAGCGGAGGCGGACAGCCGAAGTGGCGCGCGGACGGGAAGGAGCTCTTCTACGTGACGGCGGCAGACCACCTGACCGCCGTGACTGTGAGGGACCAGGACACACGCGTCGATCTCGGCCGTCCGGTCGACCTCTTCGAGGTGCCCAGCCTCCAGGGCGCCTACTTCGACGACTACGCGGCCGCCCGGGACGGCCAGCGTTTCCTGGTCAAGGTGCCCGTCGGGGAGCAGGCAGAGCCCCGGATTCACGTCCTCCTCAACTGGACGTCGCTGCTGGAGTGATCGAGAGAATGAACGTCATTCCGGCACAGGACGACGAGACGAGATGATCGGCCACACGCTGTCCCACTACCGGATCACCGCCGCCCTCGGGGCCGGGGGAATGGGCGAGGTCTACCGGGCGACCGACACGAAGCTCGGCCGCGACGTGGCCATCAAGATCCTGCCCTCCGAGGTGGCGCAGGATCCCGAGCGCCTCGCCCGCTTCGAGCGCGAGGCCCACCTCCTCGCCTCCCTCAACCACCCGAACATCGCCGCCATCTACGGGCTCGAGGAGGCCGACGGCCAGCCCTTCCTCGCCCTCGAGCTGGTGGAGGGTGAGGACCTCAAGGCGCGCCTCGCCCGGGGCGCCATCCCCGCCGACGAGGCGCTCGAGATCGCCGAGCAGATCGCGGAGGCGCTCGAGGAGGCTCACGGCAAGGGCATCGTCCACCGCGACCTCAAGCCCGCCAACGTCAAGCTCACGTCCGACGGCAAGGTCAAGGTCCTCGACTTCGGCCTCGCCAAGGCCTGGGGCGGCGACGCGGGATCGGGCGGCTCGTCGATCGACCTGTCCCAGTCCCCGACGCTCGCCCGCACCGGCACCCTCGCCGGGGTCGTCCTCGGGACGGTCGGCTACATGTCCCCCGAGCAGGCGAGCGGCAAGGGCGTCGACAAGCGTGCCGACATCTGGTCCTTCGGCGTCGTGCTCTTCGAGATGCTCAGCGGGCGGGCGCTCTTCTCCGGGGAGACGCCCTCGGAGGTGATGGCGGCGGTCATCAAAGAAGACCCCGCCTGGGACCGCCTGCCTGCCGGCTGTCGGCCGGCGATCACGAGGCTGCTGAGGCGCTGTCTGCGCAAGAAGCCGCGCGAGCGGCTCCAGGACATCGGCGACGCCCGCCTGGAGATCCAGGAGGCTCGAGCCGGGAGCGCGCTCGAGGGGGCTGCCCCCTCGGGCGACGTCGAAGGATCACTCCGGGCCGAGCGCCGCCGTTACTCGCGCGAGCGCCGGATCTGGGCGGCCGCCCTCCTCGTCGCGGCCGGGCTCGCTTCACTGCTCGCCTACCGGCTGCTCACCCATGTCTCCGCACCGCAGCGAGCGGCGCACTTCGTCCTCGAAGCGCCTCAGGGCCTCTCCGCCCCGGACTGGGGGTCGCCGGTCGTCTCCCCCGACGGGGGCCAGGTCGTGTTCGCCGCCTCGGACTCGGACGGTCGAGCGAGGCTCTGGACCCGGCCGCTCGATGCGCCGGGCATCCGTCCGCTGGCCGGAACGGAAGGAGCCTCGTCACCGTTCTGGTCTCCGGATGGGGGGTCCCTCGCGTTCTTTGCGGAGGGGGAGCTCCGCAAGCTCAGCCTCGCCAGCGGGACGGTGCAGAGGCTTTGCGCCCTTCCCCGGCCCGGACCCGCCGGCGGCACCTGGGCCCCCGACGGCACCGTCTTGTTCGCGACCGGAGGGGATGCCGCGCGCATCTACGTCGTCCCCGCCGGGGGAGGAGAGGCCAGGCCTCTCACTGCGGCCGACGCCTCGCGGGGCGAGCTCGGCCAGTACTGGCCCCAGTTTCTTCCCGACGGCCGCCGCTTCCTCTTCCACGTCTCCACTACAGCGGCCGACACGGGACTCTATGTGGCCTCCCTCGACCGGCCCGAAGAGAGACGACACATTCGGCCCGGAGTGGCGCGCTCCCTCTACGCGCCCTCGGGGCATCTGCTCTTCGTCCGCGACGGAACGCTCCTGGCACAGCCGTTCGACGCGACTCGGGCCGAGCTCACGGGCGAGCCCACGGCGGTCTCCGAGGGCGTCGCGATGTGGGCCCGCGTTCCTATCTTCAGCTGGGGCTGGTTCTCGGTTTCGCCGAGCGGCACCTTGACGTACCTGGAAAGCCAGGCCACGCGCGGCTTCGAGCTGACGTGGCTCGACCGACAAGGCGCGAAGCTCCGGACTGTGGGCCAGCCGGAGCGCTACCGCCAGATCGCCCTCGCGCCCGACGAGAGACGCGTGGCGGCCGAGATCTCCGATGGAGGCGCGTCCGACATCTGGACGATCGATCTGGCTCGGGGTGTCGCCACTCGCCTGACGTCCGGCCCGGGCGACAAGTACAACCCGGTGTGGTCACCGGACGGCCGGGACCTGGCCTTCACCTTCATCCGGAATGCTGGCGTCGCCCTCGTGTACCACCAGGCCCTGCAGGGCAACACACCCGCATCCCCCGTCGGGCAGGATCTCGAGGGCGTCTTTCCCGAGTGCTGGTCCTCACCGGCGAAGGCCCTCCTCTACGTGACGCTGCAATCCCCGGAGGGCCAGGCCTTCGGCATGCTCTCTCCCGACGGGGATGCCGAGCCCGAGACGATCCTGAAGAGGAATTCCCGGATCGACGAGCCCCAGGTCTCTCCCGACGGGCGCTGGCTGGCCTATGCCTCGCAGGAGTCCGGCCAGTTTGAGGTGTACGTGCAGCCCTTCCGCCAGGAGGGAGAAGGGGTGCGGGTCTCGACCGAAGGTGGGGGGCAGCCGCGCTGGCGCGGCGACGGTCGGGAGCTCTTCTATGTTTCGCCCGCCGGTCGGCTGATGGCGGTGGACGTGGGGGCGAAAGGGGACCGGATCGAGGTCGGGCTCCCGGTGGCCCTCTTTGCGGGTGTGAACCCCGATCCCTCGACGGACCACTACGCGGCGACCGCTGATGGCCAACGTTTCCTCGTCCCGTTGCCCGTCGGGGAGGAGGCCGCGGCGCGCATCCACGTCGTGACCAACTGGACGTCGCTGCTGGAGTGATCGAGAGATGATCGGGCAGACCCTCGCCCACTACCGCATCACCGCCGCGATCGGCGCCGGCGGGATGGGCGAGGTCTACCGGGCCACCGACACCAATCTGGGCCGCGACATCGCGATCAAGGTGCTGCCGTCGGAGGTGGCCGAGGACGCCGAGCGCCTGGCGCGCTTCAAGCGCGAGGCCCACGTCCTCGCGTCCCTCAATCACCCGAACATCGCCGCTATCTACGGGCTCGAGGAGGCCGACGGAAAGCCCTTCCTCGCCCTCGAGCTCGTCGAGGGCGAGGACCTCAAGGAGCGCCTCGCCCGAGGCGCCATCCCCGTCGAGGAAGCCCTCGAGATCGCCGAGCAGATCGCCGAAGCTCTCGAGGAGGCCCACAGCAAGGGCATCGTCCACCGGGACCTCAAGCCCGCCAACGTCAAGCTCACGCCCGACGGGAAGGTCAAGGTCCTGGACTTCGGCCTGGCCAAGGCCTGGGGTGGGGACGCCGGCTCCGGCGGGTCGTCGATCGACCAGTCGCAGTCCCCCACCCTCGCCCGCACCGGCACGCTCGCCGGGGTCATCCTGGGCACCGCCGCCTACATGTCCCCCGAGCAGGCGGGCGGCAAGGGCGTCGACAAGCGGGCCGACATCTGGTCCTTCGGTGTGGTCCTCTTCGAGATGCTCGCTGGGGAGTCGCTGTTCTCTGGGGAGACGGCCTCCGAGGTGATGGCGGCGGTCATCAAAGAGGAACCGCCCTGGGACCACCTGCCAGCCGGCTGCCCGCCGGGGATCGCACGGCTCCTCCATCGCTGTCTGCGCAAGCGCCCGCGAGAGAGGCTCCAGGACATCGGTGACGCCCGACTGGAGATCCAGGAGGTGCGGACCGGGGCCGCCGTCGAAGCGGCGCCATCCTCGAGCGACGTCAATGAAGCGCTCCGGGCCGTGGGCCGCCGTCACTCGCGCGAGCGGTGGGCCTGGGGGGCGGTGGCCGTGGCCCTGGCCGGAATCGCCACGTTCTTCGCCCTTCACAGTGTGCCGGCCGCCACCACACTGCGGCTGCCCGCTCACTTCGTTCTCGACAATTCGGACGATCGAGTTGTTTCGGGCTTCGACCCCGTCGCCCTGTCGCCCGACGGCCGTCATGTCGCCTTCGCCGCCACATCCTCTGGCGGCTCGCAGCAGC
>JAJDNV010000368.1 GCA_022340545.1 Acidobacteriota bacterium
ATAGGGAGCACGACATGGTTCATATGATCACGAGACGCCAGTTGCTGGCCGGTGGCGCGGCCGGCGTGGGGGCGGCGCTGTGGCCTGGTCCTCGGACCCTGGAGGGTGCCTCGCGGGCCGGGTCGTTCAGGTACTGTCTGAACACGGCGCTCCTGCGCGGGTACGAGCTCGGTATCCGCGAGCAGGTGGAGGTCGCAGGCCGCGCCGGCTATAGCGCCATCGAGCCCTGGACCTCCGATCTGGGAAGCTTCGTGGAATCCGGGGGCTCGCTCGCCGACCTGCGGAGGCGGATCGCGGACCACGGGCTGACGGTCGAGAGCGCCATCGGCTTCGCGGAGTGGATCGCCGAAGACCCCGCTCAACGCGCGGCAGGGCTCGAGCAGGCCCGCCGGGACATGGAGCTCGTGTCAAGGATCGGCGGGACCCGGATCGCCGCCCCTCCGGCGGGAGCGATTCGTGGGCCGCGACTGGACCTCGACGCCATTGCCGACCGCTACCGAGCGCTCCTGGAGGTGGGAGCGGAGATCGGGGTGGTCCCCCAGCTCGAGGTGTGGGGCTTCGCGAACAATCTGTCCCGCCTCTCGGAGTCCACCTACGTGGTGATCCAGGCCGGCCATCCCGACGCCTGCCTCCTGCCCGACGTCTATCACCTGTACAAGGGGGGCTCGGGCTTCGAGGGGCTCCGCCAGCTGAGCCCCCACGCCGTCCAGGTGTTCCACATGAACGACTATCCGGACATCCCGCGAGAAGCGATCGAAGACAAGGACCGGGTCCTGCCCGGCGAGGGCGTTGCTCCGCTGACGACGATCCTCCGGATCCTCCGGGACAACGGGTGCACCCCGTTTCTCTCGATCGAGCTCTTCAACGAGGGCTACCTGAAGCGCTTCGACCCCCCGACCCTGGCCTCACGGGGCCTCGCGAGCATGAAGGGCGCAGTCGCCGGCCTGGGCTGATCTCTGGGACGTCTTCGGGAATCGCAGGAGGGGGCGATGACAGGGCCTCGATGTGGCAGGTGGCCGGGTGCATGGCTGGCGATGGTCGCTCTGGGCGTGGGTGGCTCGGCCCAGGCGTACGGGAGCGGACAGGGGAGCGGTGACACGCCTGCATGGCAGGACCCCGGGGTCTTCGAGCGGGGTCAGGAGCCGCCCCACGCAACCCTCACACCCTACTCCACTGTCGACCAGGCCCTCCTCGGCGGCGGCTCTCCGTGGCTCCGCACGCTGAACGGGCAGTGGCGATTCCACTGGGCCGCCACGCCCGGGCAGGCGCCCGCGGGCTTCGAGCGCCCGGATTTCGACGTCTCGGACTGGGACGAGGTCCGAGTTCCGGGGGACTGGCAGCTCCAGGGCTACGGCCACCCGATGTTTCGGAACATCGCCCATCCCTTTCCCGCCGACCCGCCCCGGGTGCCCGCTGACTACAACCCAACCGGCTCCTACCGGCGCAGTTTCCGGGTCCCGCCGGAGTGGACGGGCCGCCGCATCTTCCTCCACTTCGAGGGAGTGAAGGCGGCCTCCTACGTCTTCGTCAACGGAAGCGAAGTCGGCTACGACGAGGGTGGGATGGAGCCCTCGGAATACGACGTGACGGACCTCGTCCGGCCGGGGGAGAACGTCCTGGCCGTGCGCGTGCTGCGCTTCGCGGACAGCACCTACCTCGAGGACCAGGATATGTGGAGGCTGTCCGGGATCTTCCGCGACGTCTCCCTGATGGCACGACCGTCGACCTACGTGCGCGACTTCGCGATCGCCACCGACCTCGACGCCGACTACCGCGATGCCATCCTGCGCATCGACGCCGCGGTCCGCAACGACGGCACGAAGACCCGCGAAGGGGTGCGCCTGCGGGGGCGTCTGCACCGGGGCGATGCCCCCGCCCTCGAGCCGTGGGAGAGTCGCCCGTCCTCCGTCGAGCCCGGGGAGGCGCCCTTCGCCCTCGAGGTCGCGGTCCCGGCCCCGGCGCTCTGGTCCGCCGAGCACCCGAACCTCTATGAGCTGACGCTCGAGCTGCTCGGTCCGGGAGACGCCGTGCTCGAGGTGGTGAGCGCCCGCGTCGGCTTCCGGGAGGTGGAAATCGACGACCAGGCCCTGCTCGTCAACGGCTACCCCGTGAAGCTGAACGCCGTGAACAGCCACGTGCAGCACCCCGAGACCGGGCGAACGATGGACGTGGAGACGATGCGCCGTGATCTGCTCCTGATGAAGCGCTTCAACGTCAACGCCGTCCGCACCTCCCACTATCCCCCGAACTCCGCGTACCTCGACCTGGCCGACGAGCTGGGCGTCTACCTCATCGACGAGACGAACGACGAGGCCCACGCGACGACCTTCCTGTCGCGGCGTCCCGAGTGGCGGGAGATGTACCTCGACAGAGCGCGCCGCATGGTGCACCGCGACCGCAACCACCCGAGCGTCATCGTCTGGAGCGCGGGAAACGAGAGCGGCTCCGGCGACAACATCTGCGCGGTGATCGCCGAGGGCAAGCGCATCGACCCGACCCGGCCGGGATGGATGTACGGCGGCAACAACGACATGTTCCCCCGCAACGCGCCCCTCGACTGCGAGGACATCGTCGGTCCGCGCTACCCGACGCCCTTCGAGCTGAAGACGCGGATCGCCTCGGTGGCGGCGGACGTGGACCCGCGCCCATCGTTCATGGACGAGTACGTCGCGGCGACGGGGAACAGCCTGGGCGCCCTGGACGAGTTCTGGGAGGTGATCCGGAGCTGCCGGCGCTGCGTCGGCGGTGCGGTCTGGGACTGGGTCAGCCCCGGGATCCTCTGGCCCTACGTGGAGACGCCCGACGCGTCGCCCCACGGGAACCACGGCGCGCTCATGGGTCGAGCGCACCTCGTGTCGGGGCGCCACGGCCGGGCCGTGGCCCTGAGCGGGCACGACGAGTGGGTGGAGGTCTACCGCGCCCCCAGCCTGGACATCACCGGGTCGGAGCTGACGCTGGAGCTCGAGGTGCGGCCCGGTCCGTGGAACGGGACCGGCTCGTTCCTCACGAAGGGGACGCACCAGTTCGGCCTGGAGCAATCCGGACCCGAGACGCTGGAGTTCTGGATCCACGACCGCGAGCGGGTGGCCGTCCAGGCCCCCGTACCGGACGACTGGGTCGGGAGCTGGCACCACCTCACGGGGGTCTTCGACGGCGCGCGGCTCGAGCTGTGGCTGGATGGGGTCCGGGTCGCCCAGAAGGAGCACGCCGGAGGCATCGACCACGGGCCGTTCCCCGTGAACCTCGGGCGCAACGCGGCCGTCCACGGCCAGGAGCACCCCGGTGAGCTCTCGAACGCCACCCTCGACTCCGTGCGGATCTACCCGGCGGTCGTCCGACCCGGCGAAGACGTGGATGCAGCCCGGCAGAAGGCGGCGCTCTGGCTCGACTTCGAGACCGCCGAGATCCGCGGGGAGTACTGGAGCCTCGGCATCGGAGGGCGCTCCTACGGCGTCGTGTGGCCGGACCGGACACCGCAGCCGGAGCTGTGGCAGCTCAAGAAGTCGGCTCAGCCCGTGGGGATCGAGGCCATCGATCTCGCCTCCGGCCGCCTGCGCCTCGTCAACCACCACCACTTCACCGACCTGTCGGATCTCGCCGCCACGTGGCGCGTGAGCGCGGACGGTGTGACGCTCGAGGAAGGTGACCTCGACGTCTCCCTCGCTCCCGGTGAGGCGGCGGAGGTGCGCATCCCCTACACGGCCCCGCGCCCCGAACCGGGGGTGACGTACCACCTGGAGCTGTCCTTTGCCCTCGCGGCGGACACGGGGTGGGCGCCCAGTGGGCACGAGGTGGCCTTCGAGCAGTTCGAGATCCCGGTCGAGGCCCCGCCGGCGCTCTCGCTGGACGTCGAGGCGATGCCGCCGCTCCAGCTCGAGGAGAGCGAGACCGCCATCACCGTGACCGGCGCCGAGGTCACCTGGGTGTTCGAGCGGAGCACGGGTCAGCTCACGTCGCTGCGCTTCCGCGGCACGGAGCTGATCGAACGGGGCCCGGTGGCGAGCGTCTGG
Source organism: Acidobacteriota bacterium (assembly GCA_022340545.1). Lineage (GTDB taxonomy): Bacteria > Acidobacteriota > Vicinamibacteria > Fen-336 > Fen-336 > JAJDNS01. The sequence goes on from JAJDNV010000368.1 coordinate 4,011, forward strand.
CGCGCGCCCCTCGCGAACGAGCGGGACGGCTGGACGAGGTTCCGGAGCCGGCTCGGTACCGAGCGGGACGGGATGGGGAACGGCGTGGCGAACGGCTGGCGGGCCGTCGGGCTGGACCGGCTGGAGCACACCCTGGAGACCATCCGGACGACCCGGATCGGGGAGTCCGAGGTGCTCCTGGAGGTCCGCACGCACGCGCAGTCCCCCGACGCGTCACCGCGAGTGTTCGCCTCGGCGTTCGAGCTCACGTACGCGTGGCGACTGTTCGGCTCCGGCGACGCGCTGCTCCACCACAGC
>JAJDNV010000372.1 GCA_022340545.1 Acidobacteriota bacterium
CCCCTGAGCGGCAACCTCGACCGGATCCAGATCGTGAAGGGCTGGGTGGACGCGGGCGGCGAGCGCCACGAGGACGTCTACAACGTGGCCTGGTCGGGCGACCGCGAGGTCGACGGCGACGGCAAGCTGCCGCCGGTCGGCAACACCGTGGACGTGAAGAACGCCACCTGGACGAACACCATCGGGGCCCCCGAGCTCATCGAGGTGTGGACCGACCCGGACTTCGACCCGAAGGTCCGGGCCGTCTACTACGCCCGGGTCCTCGAGATCCCGACCCCGCGCTGGACGGCGTACGAGGCCCAGCGCTACGGCGTCGAGATGACCCCCGAGGTCCCGATGACCACCCAGGAGCGGGCCTACACCTCACCCATCTGGTATACGCCCTGATGACGTGCCTCGCGGGGCGGGCCGTCCCGCGCCGCGTTCGTGAGCCGGACCGGCTCGGAGGGGCCCGGCTCACCCTGCTGTTCCTACCGCCGGATCCGCAACCGCACTCCCCAGGTCTCGAGCACTCCGGCGTCATCCGGGTACCGATCCATGACGGTCAGGGTCCAGACTCCGTTGGATCCTTTGTTCGTGGCCTCGAAGCTCAGGGGGCCTTCCCAGAGCGGCAGACAATCGCCGCCCGGCCCGTCCGGCCCTTCCGCTTGCCACGTGGTGCCGTCGGGATGACGTAGCTCCATCCCCAGATCTGACACGCAGGTGTGGCGGATCCGAAACTCCACGTTCGACTCCAGGATCGTCCCGCTCTGGCCTACCGTGAGCTGCGAGAAGGCCTGGTTCAGGTCCGGGATCTCCCTCGGGACTTCCGGCGACATGACCTGGATCCACTCCTCGACCGGCTCTCGCGTGGGCGTCGTAGCGGCGGATCCTCCGCCCCCGCCTCCACCGCCCCCCGCCGCGAGCGCGATCCCGGCGGCGGCGGCCGCGCCGCCTCCGATGAGAACCCACTTCATGCCGCCGCCCTTCTTCTCCGGTTCCGCGGCCGTCGTGGTGGGCTGGGGCTCGGTCGCCGTTGGCGCCGGCTCCGGCGTCGTGGGTGTCGGCTCCACCACACCCTCGGCCACCGCCTCCTCCCGCGCCTCCTCGAAGAACTCCAGGATCCTGGGGGGGAACTCCCCTTCGTCGATCTCCATCTGGTTGTCGGCCTTCAGGGCCTCGAGGAACTGGGCTTTCGCCTTCTGCTCCTGGCTCAACCCCAGGTAGGCGATGGACAGGTACACGTAGGCCCGAGCCAGGTCCCGAGAGCGACCACCCTCGGCGGCGAGCCGCCGGGCCGCCGCATCGAGGGTCACGATCGCCTCCTCGAAGTCGCCGACCTGCGCCTGCTCGATGCCTTCCTCCAGCTGTGAGTCGGCAGTGGCCTCCTGGGCGATGAGCGCCGGCGAAAACGCCAACGCACCGACCAGCAATACTGCAACGAGCCTCGTGCTCATGAGCACACCTCCTCGAATCGAGAGATCGTGCACGGAGTGCTACCTCGGAAACGCTTCATAGCTGAGGTCGACCTCGAGCGTCTCGGTCTCGCCCGCGCGAATGGTGATGGTCTTCTGCAGGGGCTTGTAATCAGGGTGGGACAGGACGACACGGTGCTCCCCCACCTCGAGGCTGACCGGTCGGAGCGGTGTCGTGCCCAGTGCCTTCCCGTCGACCGCCACCTCGGCCCAGGGCAGGATGCGGAGCCGCAGGACTCCGGTCGCGGGGGCGGGCGGGGCCGCCGCCCGCGGACGCAGGGGCGCGATCTCCGGCGTCGGTGTGGGCGTCGGGGTCGGTGCCGGTGGACGGACCGGGGCCGCGATCGTCCGGGTCTCGGACGGACGCGGCGCCGGGCGTCTCGCCGGCTCGCGCCGCTCGACCGGCGGTGACGTCGCCGCGGGAGGCTCCGTGACTCGTTCCGAGCGGACGGCCGTCCGGTCCGAGCCCGAGGGCGGCGGGGCGATTGGCGTCGCCTCGGTGCGGTCACCGAGCTCGGCCCTCGTGGGCGGCTCGGCCGTGGCGAGTGCCGCGGGTCCTCCTCCGGCCGGCAAGGGCGTCGGAGAAACGATGGCGTCGGAGCCAGGCACTGCCCCGGGAACACCGCTCCCACTCCGCAGATAGAGTGCCCCGGCCACGCACGCGACGGCGGCCGCCGCGCCCGCGGCGATCCAGATCGCGCGCCGGCGCCCAGGGGACGGGGGCGGCTTCGAGACCGTCGTGGCGGCCAGCCGGTCTCTGGTCGCCACCGTGGGCTTCGACGCCTCCGTTGGCGGTGCGCTCGGCGCTTCGGTGGGTTCCTTGCCCGCGGGCTGCGTGGGCGCGGTGCCTGCTCCAGCGACAGGCGTCGGGGTGGGCACCGCAGTCGGCGCCCCGATCGGCGTGGGCGTGGGCAGGGTCTGGGTCTGGGGAAAGCGGTACGTGTCCGGGGCGGTTGCGGTCAGGATGGGAGCGGTCCCCGGCTCCAGGGGGGCCCCAAAGGCCTCGGCCCCGGCCTGCCGGAGGGCCTTCGCCATCTCACGCGCCGTGCCGTAGCGCTCGTCCGGGACCTTGGCCAGGGCCTTGCGGAGGACCGGAACGATGGGCTCGGGGATCCCCGGCGCCTCGGGTCCGGTAAAGACCGGTGTCTCCTGCAGGTGCTTGAAGATGGTCTCCAGCGGGGTCTCGCCCTTGAAGGGCACGTGGCCGGTGAACAGCTCGTAGGCCATGACGCCCAGGGCGTAGATGTCGCTCCGGAAGTCGATCTTCTTCCCGCGCGCCTGCTCGGGGCTCATGTACTCCGGTGTCCCGAGCACGAGCCCGGTGGCGGTGGCCGCGCCGGCGGTGGCGTTGGCACCGAACTGCTTGGCGATGCCGAAATCCATGAGCCGCACCCGACCCTGCTTGTCGAGCATGACGTTCGGGGACTTGAGGTCGCGGTGCACGATCCCGACGTCGTGGATGGCCTGGAGGCCCTCGGTGACCTCGATCGCCAGCGCGCAGGCCTCCCGGGGAGGAAACGCCCCCTTCTCCCGGAGGATCCGCCGGAGGTCCTGGCCCTCGATGAGCTCCATCACGATGAACCGGTACGGGCCGTCTTCGCCGTACTCGTGGATGCCGCAGACGTTGCGGTGCCGCACCTTCCGGGCCAGCTTGATCTCGGAGCGGAAACGACGGGCCACGTCGCCGGAGCGGGCGACGTCGAACCGCAGGACCTTGAGCGCCACTATCTCGTCGAGGGAGCGGTCGTGGGCCTTGTAGACGATCCCCATGCCCCCTCGGCCGAGGTGGCTCAGGATCTCGTAGCGTTTGGCGAGGAGTGCCCCCTCCGTGAGGGCGTAGAGGCCCTTCCCGCACTTGAAGCAGTTGTCCGCCGAGTCGTCGTTTTCTGCGCCGCAGGCCGGACAGATCATGACGCCGCCGTCGGCGGAGGGTGCCGAGGGCGCGCCCAGAATACCCGCCGGCGTGGCGCTTGACAATCCGTCGGCCTCGAGGCCAGCCCGAGGGGGCGGACGAGCGGTCGACGGCGGTCGGCCAGTGTGCTGTCACCGAGATCGTGTGCAGTTCTAGAGCGTTCGGCGCTCGGCGGCCACCCCGTCTGCGGGCGCGTCAGCTTCGAAGTCCAGCTGCGTCCTCGTCGGGGGCCCCGGCCGCCTGCGCGCCACCATGCCCGTCCTATGAACACGACTTCGGTGACTTACCGCTACAGCTTCCAGGGCGCGCGGTAGGCCCTATCCAGCAGCTTCGAGGCCTCCGCGTCGCCGACGATGGTCTCGCTCTTCCGGTCCCAGGTGAGCTGGCGGCCCGTCCGGTAGGCGATGTTGCCGAGCATGGCGGTGCTCGTCGAGCGGTGGCCGACCTCCATCTCGCTCACCGGCGTCGCCCGGCTCTTCACGCAGTCCAGGAAGTTCCGCATGTGGCGGGCGTGGCTCTCCCCCAGAGACTGGGCCTGCATCGGAACCCCGTCGTCCTTCCCCTCCGGGAAGATCTGGAAGCCGCTGCGGTCGAGGAACATCGTGGCCTCGGTCCCGTGGAAGTAGATCCCGTAGCCGTGCCCGTCGAGCGGGAACCCGTTGCACTCGCGGTTCTCGTAGGTGCAGACGAAGCCGGGGTAGCGGTAGGTCGCCTGCAGGGTGTCGGGGGTCTCGCGGTTGTCCTCCAGCACCAGCTTGCCGCCGTGCGTGCTGACCGTCTCGGGAGCGTCCACGTCGAGCGCCCACTGGACAATATCGAGGAGGTGCACACCCCAGTCCGTCATCATCCCGCCGGCGTAGTCCCAGAAGTTCCGGAAGCTCGCCCAGCGCTGGTACTCGAGCTCGTCGTCCAGGGACACCCCGAACCGGTTCTCGTTGAACGGGACCTTCGGCGCCGG
>JAJDNV010000373.1 GCA_022340545.1 Acidobacteriota bacterium
GTCCGCCGCCTCTCCGCTGACGCTGTCGAGGACGGGCCGGCCGGCGAGCGCGAGGCCCCTCAGCGCCTCGATCTTGCCCAGGTCGATTCGTTCCCGAATCGGCTTCTGGCCGAAATTCAGAGCGCTCACGGCGAGGGTCGATGCCTCCGGGACACGCATGATCAGCACACAGAGGGCGGATTCCGCGACGTCGGCAACGGCAACCAGCTCGCCCTCGGCGATGTTGTACTTGCTGCGGGCCGCGAGGATCCGCCTGAGCTGCGAGACGAACGAACCCGGATCCTTCAGTTGCTCCGGCAACGAGCCATAGAGGGTCCGCGCCCGCGGCAAACCGAATCTCGAGTTTTCGGCATTGGGATTGACATCCATCAGGTCGATGCCGCCGCGGTTGATCCAGCGAAAGTCGTCGTCCTTCAGCAACTCGGCCACCGATTGCCGGGGGAGCGGAAGCGCGCCCATCAGGTCCCAGCTCGACAGGCTGAAGACACCCGGCTGCATGGCATTGGCAAACGCGAGCAGCAGGTGGCCCCGCCGGATCTCCTTCACCTGGTCCGGCGTGATCTGGTTCAGATCGTGAACCCCGAGGGCCGCAGCCACGAAGCCCGCGTACGTCGTCGCCAGTCCGTCCTTGCTCGGACGGTAGAGCAGGTTGTAGGGAGCGGCCTCGCCCGCGGCCATACTCCGCATCTGGTTCAGTGTCTGCTCCCGCAGCTCGCGCGCGGTCATGCTCTTGCCCTCGAAGTCGAGGACTCTGTCTCCCAGATGCTCCAATGGAACGAGCTGGTACGTGATCTCGTCGTGGTTCTGGAGGTCGTGAACGAGACCGATGGGCTGGACGCCCGCCTCGAGCAGGAAGCCGTAGGCCAGGCGCAGCAGGCCGGCATCTCTCGTCAGCAGGGAGTGCAGGCATTCGGTGCGGGTGTAGAAGTCATAGGAGAGATCGGGGCCTTCCTCCATGTAGAGCTTCAGGGAGTCGAAGGGCACGTTGAGCTCCTGAAAGCTCCAGCCGCCGAGCTTGCGGACCATGAAGGCCAGGTAGTCGGTGCCTAGAATCGACAGCGGGTGCTGGTAGTAGGCGGCCAGGGTGGTCCCCTCTTGAGGCGCGAGCCCGAGAAACGGCACGGCATCCATCCGCACCACCTTCGCACCGAGATCGACGATCGTGCGGACCAGGTCGCCGTCGATCGCGTCCTGGGCCGCGGAGGTGGGATCGAGCCAGTTCAGCACCGGCTGACCCGGCTTGAACACGTGCAGGTACACCCAGCGCCGCACCTTGCCGTCCACTCCGGGGATCTCGCCGGTGGCGCTCCATCCGCTGGAGCTGCGAACCGCCGGATCCGCGTCGGCGGGGTAGATCCTGCCGGGAATGTAGCCGCGCCGGGTCAGCTCGTCGGCGACGTCGTTGGAAACGAGCGCGGTCTGCCACTCGTCCTTCACCGGCGGCAAGAGCCCCCAATCCTCCCGATGGATCTCCACCATCGCGTACATGCCGGGGTACTCGCCTTGCGCGCGCAGCGCGAGAAGAAAGTCGGCTCCCTTGCCGGTGTGGAGCGGGACGAGATCGCCGGCAATCAGGCCGCCGGCCTTCTTGGCCGCCGCGACCATTCGCCGGTAGTCTGCCTCGGTGCCGAGGGCGGGATCGATCTCCAGCGATATTCGGTCGAACCAGCCGTCGATGGTCGGGGTGTATTCCTTGCGGACGATGCCTCCGGAACGTTTGACCGGACCGGTGTGGAGCAGATTGACGCCGATTTCGTCGAATGCCTTCCAGAGGGCCGGATCAGCCCAGGTCCCGATGACCGATTGGTCGGGACCCGTGATGACTGCGCCGGGATAACCGAGGACCCACACCGACGCCTTCTGCACCACGGCACGCGGTTGCGGCGTGGCGTACTCATGCCGCCACTGCATGCCCTGTCCGGAGACCAGGGGTGCGAGTTGCTGACTCTGCTGGAGCATCGAGTGGCGTTCGAGCCAGTCGATGTATTCGGCGGACGCCCACTGCTGCTGAGTCTGGTGAGCTTCCGCTACCTGGTCTGTGGCCGGGTGTGGCCCTGACGAACTGCGGAGGGAGCACGACGTCACCGACGCGAGCGCCAGGGAGGCGGCGGCTAGAATCGAAAGGTATCTCTGCCGGACGCAGCCGGCTCGTTCAGTCATCTCGCAGCTCCCAGTCGGTAGACCTCTACGAACACCGCACAACATTGGGGAGCAAGCCCGCGGACTTCGCAGAAATGGAGCGTACGACTCGTGGGCATCTGCTCTCGGGGCAGGTTGGAGTCTAGGCGGACGGAATCGGGCCGGTCAAGCAGGACGGGGCCGGTTTGACGTCTCGAATGCGCCCTGCCGAGCAGGTAGAGCGCTGTGCCCGCACCTCCTCCCGCGCGATGTGGAGGCGCTCTTTGGCGAGTGGCTGGGGGCCAGGTACCCCGACCGGGCCGCGCGGGTGTTGAACCTCATCCGCCAGACTCGTGGCGACGGCGCTGATCAGTCGCCGGCCGGCCGGATGGCCGCCCCGTCCTGAAGGTCCTTCAGGGACTGCCAGGGCCCGATGACGATCTCGCGGCCCGCATCGACCCCGCTCTTCACCTCGATGTCGAGACCGCCGATCATGCCGATCTCGACGGGCACGAAGCGGGCGATGGTCCCGTCGACTGCGAACACACCCGATTGCTCCCGACCTGGCTCCCCGCGCAGGACGACGGCCTGCAGGGGCACCGTGAGGGCGTCCCTCGCCTCGCCCACGAGGATCTCGGCATCGCAGGTGAGCCCTGGCCTCAGGCCCTCCTCCGGCGCCTCGACCCGCACCTTCACCCTGAACTCGCGGGCGGCCGCCCCGGTCCCGACGACGGGCAGGGCGCTCGCGCCCACCTCCACGACCTCGCCCGCGAACTCACGGCGGGGCAGTGCCTCCAGCGTGACCGTGGCCGGCTGGCCCACGTGCACGTCCAGGATGTCCGCCTCCGCCACCTTGACCTCGGCATTGATCGCCGACAGATCCGAGATCGTCATGATCGTGGTCCCCGGCATGTTCTGGATGCCGATCACGACCATCTCCCCCTCTCGCACCGGGAGACGGGTCACGACCCCGTCGAGGGGCGAGACGATCTCCGTCTTCCCGACGAGGTCCGTAGCCTGCACGAGCTGGGCCCGCGCCTGGGCCACACGCCTCGCCGCGGCCTCGGTCTGGGCGGCCGCGGCCTCGGCTGCGGCCTGCAGCGCGTCGAGGTCCGCCTGGGGCACCAGGCCCTCCTGCCCCAGCTGCTGTCCCCGTGCGAGGGCCTTCGCCGCTTCCTCGGCACGGGCCCGGGCCGCCTCCAGGTCCGCGTCGGCGGCACGCACCAGGGCGGCGGCCGCGTCCCGCTGGCTCGCGGCGGGCACGGCGTCGATGCGGGCCACCACCTGGCCGCTCCTGACCCGTTCGCCCTCCCGGACCGGCAGCGAGACCAGCCGGCCCATGACCGACGAGCCGATGTCCGCGTAGCGCTCGGCCACGATCTCTCCAGAGGCCGTGACCGTCGATCGGAACACGGCCCGCGTCTCCACGCGGCCGACCTCCACCTCGACCGTGTCGCCCCGCCCGCAGGCCCAGGCGAGCGCGGCCACGGCCAGCGTGATCACCGCGCGGCGAAGGGCGCTTCGGACGAGACGAGGCACGGTGGCAATCTAGCATGGCCCGACCGGAGGCGCGGTATGCTCTCGGAGCGCCATGCCATTCTCCAGAGCCCTCTCCAGGTTCCGTGAGGTGATCACCCAGGCCACTCGGACCGCCGTCGCCCACCCCCTCCGCTCCGGCCTGGGGGCGCTGGCGATGGCGGTGGGCGTGGCCACGGTGGCGACCGTCATCATGGCCCTCGACGGCCTGGCCGTCTTCGCACGCACCACGACCGCCCGCGCCTTCGGCGCCGACACGTTCGTCCTCGCCCGCATCGCCTCGCCCGGCAGCATCGGGCGCCGGGAGCTGGAGGAGAAGCTCGGCCGAAACCCTCTCCTGCGTCGCTCCGACCTGCGCTTCCTGGAGCGGTGGGCGGGCGAGGACGTCCTCTATGCCGGCTCCGCTCGACGTGAGGGCGAGGCGACCGCGGGCAGTCGCACGTTCGAGAACGCGGCGATCACCGGCACCTCCGCCGCCCTCGCCGACATCCGCGACCTCGCCGTCGAGCGCGGTCGCTTCCTCTCCCGCGAGGACGAGACCCGCGCCGGCGCCGTTGTGGTGATCGGCCGGGACCTGGCCGACACCCTGTTCCCCGGCCTCGATCCGGTCGGCCGGAAGCTGCGCGTGGCCGGGCGAGCCTTCGAGGTGATCGGGGTCCAGGCCCGGCTGGGCACGACGGCGGGGGCGTCCCAGGACCGCTACCTGTGGATGCCCCTCACCACCTGGGAGCGGCTCTACGGCGCCCCGGAGGCCCTGCAGGTCTTCGCCCGGTCCCTTGACACGGCCCGCACGACCGAGGCAGAGGACCGCACCCGCGCCACCATGCGCGCTCGTCGACGGCTCCAGCCCGGCGTGGCCGACACGTTCGACATCCTGAGCCCCACCGCGACCCGGGGTTTCGTGGCCAGCCTCACCGAGCGGGTGAGCGCCACCGGCCTTCCCCTATCGGCCATGGCGCTGCTCGCCTCCATCGTGGTGGTGACCAACACGACGCTCGTCTCCGTCACACAGCGCACGCGCGAGATCGGGGTGCGGCGCGCCCTGGGAGCCACGCGCCGTCAGATCGTGCGGGAGGTGCTCGTGGAGTCCACCCTCATCGCCCTCGTCGGTGGCACGGCCGGGATCCTCGTGGTTCTCGGGGCGAGCTCGGCCGTGCGGGCAGGGACGGCCGTACCCCTGAGCCTCACCCCGTCCACCGCCCTGTGGAGCTTCGGCTCAGCCGCCCTGGCCGGCGTCCTGTCCGGGCTGTATCCGGCCCAGAGGGCGTCGCGAATCGACATCGTGGCCGCGGTGAGGGCGGAATGACCCTCGGGCGCACGCCGGCCGCGGACCTCGTCCCCCGCACGCACCGTCGCCTCAAGGAGGGACTCGACGTCGTGCTCGAGGCGTTGAGACGCACGCACGATTCCCTGGCCGCGAACCCCCTGCGCTCCATCCTCGCCGTCCTCGGCATCGTGATCGGCATTGTCACCGTCGTCCTCGTGGCATCGGTGCTGGCGAACGTCCGCAACTCCGTGGCCCTCCTCTTCCGCGAGCTCGGGACAGACAACGTCTTCGCCTATCACCGCAGCGGCGACCCCTACGCCCCCCCCTCCGAGAGCGAGGCCCGACGCCTGCCCCTGAAGCCGGCGTTTGCCGAGGTGATCGCTCGCGAGGCCCGTCACGTGCGGGACGTGGGGGTGCAGCTCATCGTGCCGGCGGTGGTGAACGGCCAGGCCGTGGTCGCCCGGGCCGGGGGGAGCGAGTCCGACCGCGTCTTCGTCGAAGGCGTCTCCTACCCGTACTTCGACGTCGTGGGCGCCGAGTTCGCGGAGGGACGACCCTTCACGGAGCTCGAGTCGCGGGCCGGAGCCCGGGTGGCCGTCCTCGGGGCCAACGTGGCACGGGCCCTTTTCGGAAGCCGGATCGGTGTCGGCCGGACCCTCCTGCTCGCCGGAGAGAGCTGGTCGGTGGTGGGCGTCCAGCCTCCTCGCAAGGGCGGCTTCTTCGGGGAGAACCGCAACGACAACGTCATCTTCATCCCCCTGCGGGCGGTCCAGCGGCGCTTCTCCGAGGCCGAGGCCACCGTGCTCTACGTGCGAGCGAAGCCGGGCGAGCGCGAGGCGGCCTACGTGGAAACGGAGGCGATCCTGCGACGGCTGCGCCGGCTGGGGCCGGACGAGGCCAACGACTTCAACCTGTCCACCGCCGACCAGATCATCCAGACCCTCGATCAGGTGAGCGCGGCGGTCGGACTCGCCACCTTCGCCCTGGCCGCGGTGAGCCTGGTCATCGGCGGAATCGGGATCGCGAACGTCATGATCATCGCGGTGACGGAGCGCACGCGCGAGATCGGTGTCCGCCGGGCCCTCGGCGCGCGGCGCTCCGAGATCCGCCGCCAGTTCCTGCTGGAGGCGGCGTTCCTCTCGTGCACGGGGGGGCTGGCCGGTGTGCTGGTGGCCTCGCTCCTCGGACTCCTCATCACCCTCGTGGCCCCCGGCTTCTCGGCCGTGGCCCCGGTTTGGGCCGTCGGATCGGGCCTGGGTGCGTCGGTCCTCACCGGCGTGGTGGCAGGCTACCTCCCGGCCCGCCGGGCCGCCTTCCTCGACCCGGTGGAGGCGCTCCGCTACGAGTGAGCCGGCGAGGCCGGACCCCGCGGACTGTCACCGGCGCCTGAGGGCGGGTGCGGGGACTCAGGTGAGGCCCCATGACTGGCGAAGGTCGGGCCCACACCCTAACATGCGGGCCACGAAGGACCGAGTCGCCGCGTCGCGTGGGCGTGGCGGGTTCCGTGGGGATGGAGGCGCGCATGAGGCGAGGGGGCGTGGCGACGGTGGTGGTGGCTGGGGCGATCCTCGGGGGGATCGTGGCTCCGACTCCGGCCGAGG
>JAJDNV010000303.1 GCA_022340545.1 Acidobacteriota bacterium
GGGTGTCGTGGAGGTCAAGGCCACCAACGGCGACACCCACCTGGGGGGCGACAACCTCGACCAGCGGGTGATCGACTGGATCGTGGCGGAGTTCAAGAAGGACCAGGGGATCGACCTCTCGAAGGACAAGATGGCCCTCCAACGCCTGAAGGAAGCGGCGGAGAAGGCGAAGTGCGAGCTGTCGACCACCCTGGAGACCGAGATCAACCTGCCCTTCGTGACCGCGGACGCCTCGGGACCGAAGCACCTCTCGCTCAAGCTGAGCCGGGCCAAGCTGGAGCAGCTCATCGGCGACCTCCTGCAGCGGACGATGGACCCGGTGAAGCTGGCCCTGAAGGACGCAGGGCTCGATCCCAAGGGCGTGGACGAGATCGTGCTCGTCGGGGGCTCCACCCGGATCCCGAAGGTCCAGGAGCTGGTGCAGGGCTTCTTCGGCAAGGAGCCCCACAGGGGGGTGAACCCCGACGAGGTGGTGGCGATCGGAGCGGCCATCCAGGCCGGCGTTCTCTCCGGTGAGGTGAAGGACCTCCTCCTTCTCGACGTCACGCCCCTCTCCCTCGGCATCGAGACCCTCGGAAGGGTCATGACCACCCTGATCGAGCGGAACACCACGATCCCGACCCGCAAGAGCGAGGTCTTCTCCACCGCCGCCGACGGTCAGACCCAGGTCGAGATCCACGTCCTGCAGGGCGAGCGATCCATGGCCGCCGACAACCGGACCCTCGGCCAGTTCCACCTCGTGGGGATCCCGCCCGCCCCCCGCGGCGTGCCGCAGATCGAGGTGACCTTCGACATCGACGCCAACGGCATCGTCAACGTGTCGGCGAAGGACAAGGCGACGGGCAAGTCCCAGGCCATCACCATCACCGCCTCCTCCGGCCTCGCCAAGGAGGAGGTCGAGAAGATGGTCGAGGACGCCAAGGCCCACTCGGACGAGGACAAGAAGCGGCGCGAGGAGACGGAGGTCCGCAACCGCGCCGACAGTCTGATCTACACGACCGAGAAGACGCTCGAGGAGAACCGCGAGAAGCTCCCGGCGGCGGACGTGGAGGCAGTCGAAAAGACCCTCGAGGAGCTCCGCAAGGCCACAAAGGACGGTACCGTCGCCGAGATCGAGCAGGCGATGGAGGCGCTGACCAAGGCCTCGCATGCCCTCGCGGAGATTCTCTACAAGCAGGCCTCCGCCGAGGGCGCGGCCTCCGGCGAGGGCGCGGCCCCGTCGTCCGCCGGGCACGAGGCAGAGGGCGACGTGGTCGACGCCGAGGTGGTGGACAAGGACAAGAACTAGGCCATGGACCTCTACGAGGTGCTCGGGGTCAGGAGGGCGGCCAGCGCCGCGGAGGTGCGGCGGGCGTGGCAACACAAGGCCCGCGCCCTCCACCCCGCCCTGAACCCCGGCGATCCCGTGGCCGCCGAGCGCTACCGGGAGGTGGCCCACGCCTGGGAGGTGCTCTCCGACGCGAAGCGACGAGCCGCCTACGACCGGGGGGAGCGCGAGCCGGCGCCGGTGGAGGCCGCCCCCGAGGGCGGCTTCGAGGGATTCGATTTCTCGGCCGGGGTGCGCATCGAGAAGGTCTCGTTCCGGGAGATCTTCCACGGGGCCCTTCATCCTCCCGCCGCCCCGCCCGATGCCATGCGCGGAGAGGACCTCGAGCAGGCGACACGCGTGAGCTTCGAGGAGTCGATGTCGGGAGCGGTCCGGCGTCTCCACCTCGTGCGGAGCGAGCAGTGCCCGGCCTGCCAGGGCGCGGGCGACGTGGCCACCGCACCGGTTCCGTGCCGCCGCTGCCGCGGGGAGGGTCAGGTCCGGGGCAGCCGGGGGCACATGATCTTCTCCCGCCCCTGCCGCGAGTGCGGAGGACGTGGCACGCTCTCCCGCCGTCCGTGCTCGCGCTGCGAGGGCGAAGGGCGGGCCTTCGCCAGCGAGTGGCTGGAGGTCCAGATCCCCGCCGGGGTGAAGGACGGCAGCCAGGTTCGGCTGCCCGGGGCGGGCAACGTCGGACGTCGTGGCGGCCCCCCCGGGGACTTCGTCCTGACCGTGGAGGTGGAGCCGGATTCCGTCTACCGGAGGGAGGGCGACGACCTGCACTGCACCGTCCCGATCGGGATGGTCGACGCGGCGATGGGCGCGCACGTCGAGGTGACGACCCCGACCGGACCGGTCACCATCGAAGTTCCGGCGGGAACGCAGAACGGCCAGCGCTTCCGCCTCCTGAAGCGGGGTGCGCCGCGCCTCGGAGAGGACGAGCGCGGAGATCTCTGGGTCGAGGTGCAGATCCTCATTCCGGCAGTGACCGGGGACCGGGCCCGCGAGCTCCTGCGCGAGCTCGCGGAGGAGCTTCCCTCCCCGCCGGGGCCCGAGGACGGCGCCGCGACCGAACGGGGTCCAGGGAGCTGAGAGCATGGCACGAACGCGAAGAACCGCTGGGACGGCCACCTCCGGGGGTGCCTCGCCTGGCTCGGGCCGCCATTACATGATCAGCGTTGTGGCCAAGTCGTACGGGATCCACCCCCAGACGCTGCGGCTGTACGAGCGGGAGGGGCTTCTCAAGCCGTCCCGCACCGAGGGCAACACGCGTCTCTACTCCGAGGAGGACCTCCGCCAGCTGGAGGTCATCCTCAACCTCACCCGGGAGCTCGGGGTCAACCTCGCCGGCGTCGAGATCATCCTGAACATGCGTCGCAAGATGGAGCAGATGCAGCTCGAGGTGAACGAGTTCGTGTCCTGGGTACGCGAAGAGCTCGCTCGCGCCGCCCAGGAGGGTTGGCAGGAACGGCTGCAGGAGGCCCTCGTGCGCCTTCCCCCGGCCCCGCTCGCTCGGCCGGTGGAGGAGGAGCCACCGCCGGAGGGCTGAGAGCAGACTATAATCCTAGGCCCTTCCCTCCCCCTGAGGTCCGATGGCGCCGCGCTCGAAGAACCGCCCCAAGTCTTCCGACAAGCGGGGGGAGGTGCGTCGCCGCGAGCGCACCGGCTCGATCGACAGCCTCAACTCCTACATCCGGGAGATCGCCAAGTTCGACCCGTTGACCCCGGAGGCGGAGAAGGAGCTGGGACGGCGCATCCAGGCGGGCGACGAGGGTGCGCTCCAGCGCATGGTGGAGGCCAACCTCCGCTTCGTCGTTCACTACGCCAAGCGCTACCGCGGGCTGGGGCTGGCCTACATGGACCTCATCCACGAAGGCAACCTCGGCCTCATGGAGGCGGCCAAGCGCTTCGACCCCGAGCGCAACGTCAAGTTCATCTCGTACGCGGTGTGGTGGGTGCGCCAGGCCATCCTCCACACGCTCTCGGAGCACGCGCGCGTCTTCCGCCTTCCCCAGAAGCTCTCCGGACAGGTCTCGAAGCTCCGCTCCCAGCGCGAGAAGCTCAAGGTCGAGCTCGAGCGGACCCCGACGACGGAGGAGCTGGCGGAGCGGACCGAGCGCACCGCCGCGGAGGTCGAGGCGCTGATGATGGCGAGCGGCGACGACGTGTCGCTCTCGGCCGCGGTAGGCGACGAGGGTGGCCTCGAGCTGGGGGACACGCTGGAGCAGGAGATCATCCCCTCGGTCGAGATGGAGATGATCCGCGACTCGTTCGAGAAGAGGATCCAGTCGATGGTGGGTGAGCTCGACGAGAAGGAGCGCGAGGTGATCCGCATGCGCTTCGGTCTCGACGGGGAGGAACCCCGGACGCTGCAGGAGATCGGGGAGACGATGGCCCTCAGCCGCGAGCGGATCCGCCAGATCGAGAGCCGGGCGAAGGAGAAGCTGCGGCGCACCCGCGAGGCGCAGGGCCTGCGGGGTTATCTGAACTAGTGGAGGAAGAGTGAGCGCCTGCGAGCGGTGTCATGGGACCGGCTTCGAGATCGTCGAGCGGGAGGGACGCGAGTTTGCCCAGCCGTGTGTCTGCCGCCGGCCGGCCGGGGACGACGCGCGGGACGCGGGCATCGCTGCCTGCCGGATCCCCCCGCGGTACGAGCACTGCTCGCTCGAGGCCTTCGAGCCCGGCAGCCCGTCGCTTCGGGCGGCCCTCGAAAAAGCAGTGGCCTACTGCGACGGGTATCCCCACCTCGGCGCCGACGAGGGCCTCGGGCTTCTCTTCTGTGGCGACAACGGGGTCGGGAAGACCCACCTGGCGGTGGCTGTCCTTCGGGAGCTGGTGACGGCCAAGGGCGTGCGGGGACAGTTCTGGGACTTCCACGAGCTCATCCGGGAGATCAAGTCCTCCTACGACCCCGAGACGAAGACCACGGAGCTTCAGGTCCTCCAGCCGGTGGTGGAGAAGGACGTGCTGGTCCTCGACGACCTCGGGGCGTGGAAGATGACGGACTGGATGAACGACACGCTGTTCTACATCCTGAACAGCCGCTACATGGCCCAACGCCCGACCGTGATCACCACCAACTACCAGGACGTGACCCGCGAGGCCGCGCTCGCCGCCGACCACCTGCGACGGCGGGAGTTCCTCGTGGAGCGGATCGGTCAGCGGCTGCGCTCGCGGCTGATGGAGATGTGCCTGGTGGTGCGCATCCAGGGCAGCGACCACCGGCAGGCGCGCCAGCAGGCCAACCAGGTCGCTCTTCGCCGGCCTTGAGCCCGGAGTCCGAAGACTCGCTCGGCCTCTACGTCCACATCCCCTTCTGCGAGGCGAAGTGCACCTACTGCCACTTCGCGATCGACCCCCGGCGGCCCGACGCCGAGCGCCAGGATCGTTACCTTCGCGCGGTCCTGACCGAGATGGCGGGGGCAGAACCCGGAGGGGCCGACACGCTCTACTTTGGTGGCGGCACGCCCAGCCTGATGGAAGCGCAGCGTCTGGGACGTCTCGTCGAGGCGGCGCGGGCCCGCTTCCGGCTGCCGATGGGGGCGGAGGTGACGGTGGAAGCGAACCCGCGCGACCTCGACGCGGACGGGTACCGTGGGCTCGTCAGCGCCGGGGCAAGCCGTCTCAGCCTCGGGATCCAGAGCTTCGACGATGGGGTCCTCCGCGAGATGGGCCGCCACCACACGGTCTCGGACTCCGTGCGCGCGGTCCGTCTGGCCCGGGACGCGGGCTTCGAGAACGTCTCCGTCGATCTCGTCCTGGGGTGGCCGGGGGAGACTCGTGCACGTTGGCGCCGGGCCCTCGCCGCGCTCCTCGACCTCGAGCCCGATCACGTGAGCCTTTACCTGCTCGAGGTCGAGGGCCGGACCGTCCTCACCCACCGGCAGCGCCAGGACCGACTCGCGCTGCCCGACGACGACCTCGTGGCCGATCTGTATCTGGAGACGGTGGAGCGGCTCGAGGCTCGGGAGATCCGGCGGTACGAGATCTCCAACTTCGCCCGTCCCGGCTTCGCTTCGCAACACAACCGCAAGTACTGGGACGAGGGCTCCTTCCTGGGCTTCGGGATGTCGGCCCACAGCCTGCGTCGCGGGCGACGCTGGTGGAACCTCGACCGCTACGCCACCTATTGCCGCGCGGTGGAGGAAGGGCGAGGGCCTCTCGCCGGAGAGCGGGTGCTGGACGCTCGGGAGCGGGCCCAGGACGCGCTCCTCACCGGGCTCCGGCGGACGGAGGGCGTCGACCTCGCCACCCTCCGGCACCGCCACGGGATCGACCCGTCCGTCGAGTGGGCCGACGCTCTCGGCGAGGTCGCGCAGGCGGGCCTCGTCGAAACCGCCGGCGATCGGCTCCGCCTCACCGACCGGGGTATGCTGCTCTCGAACGAGGTCTTCCGGATCTTCGTCTGACCCAACGCCATCCCAGCCAGCCAGGAGCCCCGCAGCCGAGGCTCGGGACAGAGACCGGGGTCTGTTCGCCCCGGGACCGCCGACGGCTCACATGCTCAGGGAGCTCGCGCCTCCGAGGGCCGCCCCGATCATCGTGATGACCCAACCACCCACGGCGTAGAGGAAGGGCTGCTTGGTGTCGGCCGGCTGCTTGCCGCTACAAGCGATCCGGGATCGTTCCGAGCATCCGTCCGGCGAGCACCGCGGCGGTGCCGGTGAACTTCGCCCCGATCACGTGCGTGCCGTCGGGGGCCTGGCGGTGCCACCGTACCTCGCCTCCGAGGGTGAGGTTCGTCGACCCCTCGAGCCCGTAGAGGGTGACGCGGACCGACTCCCCCTTCTCCAGCGGCTCCTTCAGCTCCACCCGGCACCCGGTGCCGCTCACGTCGACGATCTGGCCGGGGACGATCAGCTTGCGCGCACGCACCTCGACGTCCACGCGCAGGAGAAGCGGTCGTCGGAGTCGGCGCCGCTTCTCGGTCCGGTCGGACGAGCTGAGCCAGCCGGAGATCTTGTGGGCGACGGCGACCACCTCTTCCGCCGGGACCGGCTTGACGAGGTAGGCGGCGGCACCCCGGGTGACGGCGGCGGAGAAGCTGTCGATGTCCGCGTCGTAGGCGAGGACGACGATCGGGACTCCGACCAGCGGCGGGTGTGCGCGCAGGTTCGCGAACGTGGCCATCCTCTCCTCGCGAGCGGTGGCGTCGTCCAGGATGATGATCTGGGGGGGCACGATGTCGGGCATGGCCAGGAGCTCGGCCTCGGTGCAGGCGGCCACCTCGAGACCTCCTCGCATCAGGATGGCCTCGACCCAGGCGCGGTCGGGACCGTCGTTCCCGACGACCAGGGAGTACTGGTAGCCGGTGCCCCCGGCGCTCGTCCCGCTCATGGCTCTCTGGTTCGGGTGGTTCAGGGCCTCAGCGCCGCAGTCGGTCGCGAAGCCTCCGGAGCGTCTGCTCGACGTCGATCACGAGGGCTTCGGTCGTGCTCTCCAGCTGATCGAGCACGCGGTGGAACTGGGCGTAGTGCCCCTGGTTCGTGTCGGGCGTCTCCTCGAGGTTCTCGACGAGATTCTCCAACCGCGCCGCCCACTCCATGAGGCTCTGCAAGCTGGCCTCGCCGTGCGCGTCCATGTGGGACGTTTCGGTGTGTCCCATGTCGAGGCCCCGGAGGAAGGCCCCGACCTCCCGACGGCGCTGTCGAGCGCGATCCACCACCCCCTCGAAGGTCCGACGCAGGTTGCTGCGGACCGGGATGACGGGCTCCACGTCGCCGCCCCCGAAGCGCTCTCTCGCCCACGCGAGAGCTCGCTCGAGCTCCTCCCGCTCGCCCGGTCCCTCAGGGACGCCACGCTTCGTGAGGACCTCGGTGATCGCCTCTTCGCTCACCGGACGCTCAGCCGCCATGCAGCCGCGGAAGAGGTAGGCGATCTCTTCCGGCCCCTTGGCACCCCCCGGCAGGAGCAGATCGCCGGGAGCCAGGATCTCGCCGTCCGGCCCGCGTCGGATGAGGGCGGCGCGTCGCGACGACCGGCGAGAACGGCCTTTTCTGGTCTTGACCTTCGTCTTCGTGGCTTCCGCGGGAGCGGGAACGGACTTCACGACCATCGGCGCCGGGGCTCCCTTGCCCCCCGCCTTCCTGGAGGTCTTCGCCTTGACCGGCGCCTTCTTCTTGGCCGTGGCCTTCTTCTTCGACCGGGTGGGGGGCTTCTTTCGGGCCGGGGCCTTCCTGGCGGGCTTCTTCCGAGCCTTCGCCGCGGGCTTCTTCTTCGACCGGGTCGGGGCCTTCTTCTTCGCAACCTTCTTCTTCGCCGGCTTCCTCTTGGTGGCGGTCTTCCTCGTGGCCCGAGTCTTCTTCGGCTTGGCCTTCCGTGCCTTCTTCACGGCCTTGGCCTTCTTCTTCTTCGGCTTTGCCTTGCTCTTCTTGGGTGACATGGGAGCCTCGCTTCGATTCAGGGGAGGAGCTTCCCGGGCTGCTTCAGCTTCTCGGGGAGGTACCAGTCGATGACGAAGTTGAGGTCGAACTTCGCAATTCGTGTGTGGATCTTGCGGCCGGAAGCGATGATCCGGCCGATGACAGGGTCCGGTGCGGCTTCGGCCTTCGGCAAGTAGGAGAAACCCCCGGGGGTGGAAACCGCGGGGAGTCTACCATGCGCGGCCCGAGGGGCCGCCGGCGTGAGGTCAGGCGCTCGCGGGCAGGTCGAGCTCGTCCCCCAGAAGCTCTGCCGCCATCTCGGCGCGCCGGAGAAGCGACTCCTGGTCCTCGATGGAGGGGCCGATCACTCGGCGCCGGATCGCGGTCCCGGGGGCCGGAGCCACGAGCAGGCCCACAGCCGCCCCGACCAGTCCTCCCAGAAGGGCCATTCCGACGTACAGCTTCGCGGGACGCGCAGTCATCGTCTCTTTCTCAACCTCCCTCCACCCAACAGGTTGCAAGATATATGCCGCCCTGTCAGTGGCGAAGATCACAAAAAACCCTTGTTTGCGCGCACTCCGTGCGTCTGTGGATTCAACAGGCAGAAGAACTGTCTCCATTCGGTCGGACCGGCGTTGCCGGATGGCGACAATCGAGACGCGTTTGTCACACGATCATCATCTCGCGGCGGCGGGTTCGGCGAGCACGAGGTCCGTGATGCGCCGGGCCAGGGGAAGCAGCGCGGGGGCGGTCCGCTCGTGGTTGACCAGCAGCGCGACGACCAGCGGCGTCTCGGGCCGAAGATAGAGCAGCCCGCTCGCGCCCGTCTGATTCCCGTCCTGCCACGCCTCGCGCTGCCCGTCCCGCTCCTCCACGTACAGGCCCAGTCCGAGGCCGCTGCTGTTGCCCCCCCGGGTCCCCTGGAGGGTGAGCATCCGCTCGAGCGACTCCGGCTTCAGAAGGGTCCCGGACAACAGGGCGAGGCCGAAGCGGGCCACGTCGGGCGCCGTGCCGGAGAGGCCACCCCCCGGGACCTTGTAGCTCATGTCGGCGAGGGCCGCGTTGACGAGGCGGCCCTGGTCGTCGCGTGAGTAGCCGTGCGCGCGGTTCGGGATCAGGGCCCGGACGTCGTCGGGCTGGGTGCGCGTCATGCCCGCCGGGATGAAGACGCCTTCCTTCAGCGCCTCGGCGAAGGGCCGCCCGGTCACGCCCTCGACCACGCAACCGAGAACGGTGTAGCCGTATGTCGAATAGAGGATCCCGGTGTCGGGCTCGAACTCGAGCGGATCGCCCTTGAAGAGGGCCAGGCCTTCCTCGAGGGTCCTGAAGTGACGTGTCATCGGTCGCTCGCCGTCGCGGTAGTGCCGGATCCCGGCCTGGTGGCTCAGGAGCTGCCGTGAGGTCACGTGCCAGCGCTTCATCGGGAACGCGGGGCAGTGGGCCTGGACCGGGGACTCGAGGTGCAGCCGACCCTCCTCGGCGAGCTGGAGGACGAGCGTTGCCGTCATCGTCTTCGAGATGGAGGCCAGGCGGTAGACGGTGTCGGCCTTGGCCGAGACGAAGTTCTCGAGGTCGGCAAGGCCGTACCCGTTCGCGAAGACGAGCTCTCCCCGGTGAGCGATGGCGAGCGACAGCCCGGGGATGCCGATC
Organism: Acidobacteriota bacterium; assembly: GCA_022340545.1. GTDB lineage: Bacteria > Acidobacteriota > Vicinamibacteria > Fen-336 > Fen-336 > JAJDNS01. The sequence goes on from JAJDNV010000303.1 coordinate 9,319, forward strand.
CGGGCCATCTCGTTGGTGACCACGACCTCGATCGCCTCAACCCGGGCCGCGGGGAGCTTCACGACGGGGCCGGTGGCCGGTCCCACCTGGGCTGTCTCTCCCGGCGGCGGCGAGGCGGCGGCGGATCGAGGTGCCGCGAGCGCCCCGGGGGCCTGCGCTGCGCAAAGGACGATCGCGCCCGTCATCGCCATCAGGAGCACCGTGCGGGCGAAGCGCTCGAACCTCACCCCGCCCCCCCCCACGGGTGACCGGGGACGGTACCGGCCGCCGCTACTCCAGCCAGTCACGGTCCTTCAACTTCCGGGGCAGATACTCCTCGGTGATGAAGCTGATCCCCCGCCGGGAGAGCGCCTCCAGCTCGAACTTGAGCCCACTCCGCACCATCTCCTGGATCTCCCGCTGCCAGTGCGCCTTCTTGAACCACGGGTAGGCGAGCATCTGCCGGGCGCGGTTGTTGTCGGTGTCCTCCATCTTGATGGCGACGTTCGTCGGGAGCTGATACTTGCCCTTGTCGAAGGACGACAAGCCCACGAACCGCGCGTCGGGCACCGCCATGCGCATCGACTCGTAGGCGAGGTTGATGGAGCCCTGCTTCATGACGCTGAAGATGTAGAACCCCCAGGGGTCGTTGTCGACGAGGACGTAGACCGGCAGCTTGAGCTCGCGGTGCATCCGCTGCACGAGTCGCCGCACCCCCCGCGGGGGCTGACCCCCGCCCTGGATGATGATGCACTTGTTGCGCTTCCAGAACTTGTCCTCGTTGAAACGGGTCCAGACCGCGTCCTTTTCGATGAGGAGGATGTACTTGGCTTCGTGCCGGCGAAACGTGATGACGTTTTCCTCGACGATGGACGGCACCGCCCAGCCGCCGGAACCCATCCGGCTCAGGTCGATGGTGTCGCCGCTGTCCGTGATGGTGATGGGACCGACCATGGAACCCTTGCGGGCGGCGAACAGGTGCAGCTCCTCGCGCAGGGCGTCGAGAGTGACCTCGAGGTCCTCGATGATGGGGTCCGACTCGGACTGGTCCTCGAACGTGTTCTGGCGCGTGTCGCCGATAGAATGCTTGGTGATGTAGTACAGGTCGCGGATGCTGGTGGTCTTGCCGGAGTCGATGAGCTCCTTGCAGGCGTCGCTCACCAGGAAGCTCTGCATGAACTTCTTCGCCATCGAGACGTTGAAGAAGTAACGCTTCTGCTTCTGGTTCCCCAGCTCGATGAGGCGCCGCCTCTCGCTCCAGTTGACGTTGGCGAGGGAGCGGACGGGGATGTCGAGGAACGGGTTGCGGCCGCCCTTCACCGACCTCAGCACGCTGTCGGCGAGCTTCTCGATCTTCGCTGCCGTCTCCTTCGAGATCGCGCGCCTGGTCCGACGGGACGAGGCCTCTCCGGGCCCCTCGCGCGTGGTCCGCTTCCGGGAGGAGGTCCTGGGCATCACGCTACTTCCCTCTGACCCGGGCGCGCGCCCGCGACCGCGCCTGCGGCCTCGGCTTCTCCTCGCGCGCATCGAGCTCCTTCATTGCCTTCGCCTCTGCCTTCATCTCCGCCGCGGTGACCCTGTGGGCCACCTGGAGGAACTCCCTCCGGATCGGACCTGGTTTGCGTCCCTTGATCCGGCCGATGGCGTTCGCGACCTCTTCGATGTACAGCTCGAAGATGCTGCGCCGCTGGGCCTGGTAGTCGGCGGCCTTGCG
>JAJDNV010000385.1 GCA_022340545.1 Acidobacteriota bacterium
GCTGTGATAGCCGTCGGCGACCATGGCGAGGCTGCCCGAGAGAAGCCCCACCGCCACCTTGCCCGCGCTCACCAGCAGGTTGAGGGCGAGGGTCAGCCAGAGGACCCGCTGCACTCCGACACGCGTCGCGCTCGTGTCCAGCCCGGGCGTCATTTCATCCGGGCGCCCTTCTCCTCGGTGGCAAAGATCCAGCCGGTGACCTTCCCGGGCTGGATCAGGCCCTCCCCGCTCCAGAACTGGCGGTCGCGGAGGTGACGCGACGAGGAGTCGCTGGTCGGGATGGCGTCGATTTCGGCCTCGATGCGCTGGAAGCGTCTGCGCCAGAGGGTCATGTTCGCCTCCCGCAGATCCACCCACCCCGCGTGGGCCCAGGCATCGATCTTGTCCTCGCTGACCTCGAGCGTCTCGGAGGGCACCGGCACCGGAGGGACCTTGCACTCGGGACCGCGCAGAAGCCGCCCGTCCGGCAGCAGGATGGGGATGCCGATCGACACCATCTCCCCGCGGTAGTCGGCGTCGCCCGCGAGGTCCTCGGTCACACGGACGGACATCTCCGGGGCCGTCGAGGCCCGGACCGCCTCCATCGTCCCGAAGCTCCGGCGCAGGAGGTCGGCCTCGAAGAGAAGCTTGCTCAGCCGCGGGGGGCCGAGGTTCTCGAAGGCCACGCTGCGCACGCCGTGGCGCTTCTCGAGGTCGCGCAGCTTCTCGAGCGCCCAGTGGCGCATCAGACCGGCGCGGTAGGTCGGCCCCATGACCGCGTTGTCGAGGGCGTTGATGACGTCGTGACCGGTGTTGCCCCCCATCAGCTCGCGGGCCACGACGTCGGCGATCTCCTCCGGGGTCACGAACTCCATCTGCTCGCCGGTGGTGATGGCGGCGAACTCCTCGAGCGAGAAGACCCCGTTCTCCCCGGTGTCGATGTAGACGCTCTTGAGCGTCCGTCCGGTGTCGCGCCCGCGGGAGACGTCGAGTGGCCGGAAGCGCTCACCGAGCTTCAGGGGCTCGGCCTCGTCGAGACCCACATCGTAGAGGTGGACGGGGCGGCCACGCCGGAGCACCTCGCCGTAGGCGATGCCCTTCCAGGCGATGGCCGCCGCGGGCTTGACCTCCTTGGTGATCGGACCACCCGGGGTGCGCGCCATGAGGAAGAGGAGCAGCGTGTGGGCGCCGGCGAGGGCGCTCTTCGAGAGAAGCACCCGCGAGGGCTTCTCCTCGGAATGGGTGTAGGGGATGTTGAGGCCCATGCCGCCGGTGCCCGAGGTGCCGATCTTCAGGTAGGCGTGCGTGCCCGCCCTGACCATCGACTGCCAAAGCACCTGCACGTGACGGATCAGCTGGGGAACGTAGTCGGTGACCAGCAGCATCTCCAGGCTCTCCTGGAGGTCGCCGTCGTGCTGGAGGGCGTCCCAGGCCTGCCGGCTCGTGCGGTAGACGTCCTGGTAGGCGATGCCGGTCGCCGTGTTGACGGCATCGATCACGACGTCGGGTTTCTCGGTGGTGATCAGCTGGTAGAGGGAGTACTCGGATGCCGCCGCCTCCGAGAGACTCTCGATCAGGCTCGAGATGAACCGCCGGCGCAACCCCGGGTCACCGAAGACCTCCGACCGCGGCCGGTCCTTGAGATCGGTGAAGGTGAAGATGTCGCCCCAGGCGGGGACGAGCTCGACGTCGCCCCGCTCGTCAGCGAGCGCGGCCACCGCCTCCTCGGCCTCCTCGCGGCGGAGGGAGAGCAGGACGAGACGACGTGGCGACTCGGGCAGCAGGCGCCGGGCAATCGCCTGCCCGACCAGCCCGTAGCCACCCAGAATCAGGATGTTCTTGCCGCTGATGTCCATGGCGGCTCAAGCATACGCCCGCCCCGTGGGGGGTGGCGAGCCTCCGGAAGAGGGCCTCAGGCCTCCTGCTGGCGCGGCACGAGCCAGTCGACTCCCTGCACCAGCGACATGCCCGCGGTGTAGAGGAACCCCACCTGGAAGAGGGCGATGAAGGGGAGGGCCCCGAAGAGGCCATAGGTGATCGCGTACAGCGCCACGATCGAGAAGTAGAGGCCCAGGGCGAGCTCGACGTAGGGGACCCACCCGGTGGCGCCCTTGTAGCGCTTCTGCTTCCAGTCGTCTCCGGCGCCCTCGATCTTGTACTTCGGCGTGCGCTTGAACTCGGAGGGGCGACCGAAGAGGCCGTCGACGACGGCGGCGGCGTTGTTCACGCTGATGCCGATCCCGACGCCGAGAACCGCCGGGATGTACTTGAGCCGCGAGCGCCAGGTGTCGGGGAAGAGCTCCTTCTGCGAGAAGACGTAGAAGGAGCACACGCTCGTGAACGCAGCGAGGAAGATCGGGATGTCCACGACGAGCATCTCCTGCCAGCCCATGTTGTAGCGCATGACCATGGCCGGGAAGAGGAGCCCGGCGAGCACCACCATCAGGGGGTAGGCGAGGTTGGCGGTGAGGTGGAACGTGGACTCCAGCTTGATCCACCAGGGCAGATCCGAGGCCAGCACCCGGGGGAGGAGCTTCTTCAGGGTCTGGACCGACCCTTTGGCCCAGCGCTGCTGCTGCGCCTTGAAGGCGTTCATCTCCACCGGCAGCTCCGCCGGCGAGACCTGATCCTGGAGGTATGCGAAGCGCCAGCCCTTCATCTGGGCGCGATAGGACAGGTCGAGGTCCTCGGTGAGGGTATCGTGCTGCCAGCCCCCGGCGTCCTCGATCGCCTCCCGCCGCCAGAGCCCTGCGGTCCCGTTGAAGTTGAAGAACCGGCCGGAGCGGCTCCGGGCCCCGTGCTCCATCACGAAGTGCCCGTCGAGCATGATCGACTGGACCTGGGTCAGGAGCGAGTAGCCACGGTTGATGTGCCCCCAGCGCACCTGCACCATGCCGACCCCGGGGTCGGCGAAGCTCCCGATCGTCCTCTCGAGGATGTCGGGGGGGGCCACGAAATCGGCATCGAAGATGAGGACGAGCTCACCGGTGGCGGCGCGGAGCCCGGCGTCGAGGGCCCCGGCCTTGTAGCCGGTGCGCGTCTCGCGGTGGAGGTAGTGGACGTCGTGTCCGAGCTGACGGTGCCGGCCCACGGCTCGGCGCGCGATGGCCGAGGTCTCGTCGGTGGAGTCGTCGAGGACCTGGATCTCCAGGAGCTCCTTCGGGTAGCGGATGGCCACGACCGACTCGAGGAGGCGCTCCACCACGTACATCTCGTTGTAGATGGGGAGCTGCACGGTCACACGGGGCAGACGTGCGGGGAGGGGGCGCGGCTTGGCCCGTCCCGCCCGGTTGCGGAAGTAGAGCCAGACCATCACGTAGCGGTGAACGCCGAGGATGGCCAGGATGACCAGCGTCAGGAAGTAGAGTCCGAGGATCCCGGACTCGATTGGGCCCATGACCTTTGCCCCTGTCTTCTCTCGCGCTCATCGAACCGCCCATACAGGACGAACCGCTCGACCGCGCCTCCCTTGACACGCCCGCAACCCACAAGGGAAGATTCTGGTTTCTCAGTGTCGCCGACGGCGCTCCCTGCTCGAGTGCGGAAGGCGCGTGCGCGCAGGCGTGAGCCCGCACGTTAAATCGGACGGGTGCGGGAAGTCAATGGACCCTCAAACCCTCAAGGAGATGCTCGAGCGCGTACGTGAGGGGACGCTGTCCCCCGACGCGGCCGTGAAGGAGCTGGCCGCCCTCCCCTACGAGGACCTCGGTTTCGCGAAGATCGACCATCATCGGGCCCTGAGACGAGGGTTCCCGGAGACGGTGTTCGGCGGGGGCAAGACCCCGGAGCAGATCGTGGCCATCGTCGAGCGCATCTCGGGCCGCGGCCAGAGGGTGCTGGTGACCCGGACCGACCCCGACGTGCACGCCCAGGTGCTCGCGGTCCGCCCCGAGGCTCGTTACCATGCCGCGGCGCGCTGCATCACGGTGGAGACGGCACCGGCCGCTACGCTGGCGGGCCGGGTGGCGGTGACCGCGGCCGGGACCTCCGACCTGCCCGTGGCCGAAGAAGCGGCGGTCACCGCCGCGTTTCACGGAGCCGAGGTGGACCGCTTCTACGACGTGGGGGTGGCCGGCCTGCACCGGCTCCTCGACCGCGCGGAGGCGATCCGAAAGGCCGACGTGGTTGTCGTGGTGGCGGGCATGGAAGGGGCCCTGCCCTCGGTCGTCGCGGGGCTGGTGGATGCCCCGGTCGTCGCGGTTCCCACCAGCGTGGGCTATGGGGCCTCTTTTCATGGACTTGCGGCCCTCCTTGCCATGCTGAACTCGTGTGCTTCGGGGGTCGGGGTGGTGAACATCGACAACGGCTTCGGGGCGGCCCACCTGGCCTGCCTGATCCTTCGCAGCCGTCGGTCGTAGGCAGGGCGGCCAGAGATCGGCCCCGGCGGGGCCGCTTCCTTGACAAAACCCTTGATTCTTCTGATCTTGTACTTTGGCCCTGTTTCCGTCGCTTCCCTTCCTTGTGAGGCGCAGACCCTCCCGGCTGCGCGTGTGAGGGACCCCAGGGGGACCCAAGGAGCGACGGGGGGCCATCGTCAGGGTCTTGCGGCCGGGCTGAGCCTATAACTAATTGAACGTCAACACTTTCCGCGCGCTCGAATTCGACCGTATCCGGGATCTTCTGGTTCACCACGCGGGCTCCGCGGAGGGACGGGTGCGCCTCGAGGGCCTTCAGCCGCTCACCGACGGCGGGGCGGTCCGCGAGTCCCTCGCTCGCACCACCGAGGGGCGCCGGCTCCTGCAGACGCTGGGCCGCGAGCCCTATCAGGACCTGCCCGATCCGGCCGAGGCCCTGGCCCGAGCCCGGGTCCAGGGGGCGCACCTCGAGCCCCGGGAGCTCCTGGACCTGGCGTCGTTCATCGAGGGCGGTGTCGAGATCGTGCGCCGCGTCAGCCGGTCCGACGAGGACGCCCCGCGGCTCGCCCGCCTCGCCTCGGGCGCCCGGGACACCACCGAGGTGGCCATCGCCGTCCGCCGGGCGCTGCGCCCCACGGGCGAGGTGGCGGACGACGCCTCGCCGAAGCTTGCCGAGACGCGGCGCACCCTGGCGCGCCTCAGGTCCCAGCTCACCTCGGTCATGGAGGGATACCTCCGGACGCGCGAGACGGAGCGGATGCTGCAGGACCGGCTCATCACGACCCGGAACGACCGGTACGTCCTTTTGCTCAAGGCCGACCACAAGGGCCAGATCCCGGGGATCATCCACGGAGGCTCCGGCTCCGGGGCGAGCCTCTTCGTCGAGCCGCTGCCCGCCGTCGAGCTCAACAACGACATCGTGTCGCTGCAGGACGAGGAGCGGCGCGAGGTCGTGAGGATCCTCCAGGACCTCACCACGCAGGCGGGCGAACGCGCCGACGATCTCGTGGAGATGGCGGCGATCCTCGGTGAGCTCGACGCGGTGCAGGCGATGGCGCTCGTCGCGGTCGACATGAACGCGCACGCGCCCGAGATCGTGGACGAGCTGCAGCTCGAGCTCGTCGACAGCCGTCACCCGCTTCTCATGCCCCGACTCGCCGAGCGGCTCGGGATCGCACGGACCGGCGAGCCGGTCCCGGTGAGCCTCCGCGTCGGCGACGACGCGCGGGTGCTGGTCATCTCCGGGCCCAACACCGGGGGAAAGACCGTCGCCCTGAAGACGGTGGGGCTCTTCGCGCTCATGGCGCAGTGCGGGATGCACATCCCGGCCGCGCCGGGCAGCCGGCTTCCCGTCTTCCGGAGCATCTACGCGGACATCGGTGACGAGCAGTCCATCGCCGACAACCTCTCGACCTTCTCCGCACACCTCGCGGCCATCGTGGAGATGACGCGGGACCCGGATCGGCCGTCGCTCGTCCTGCTGGACGAGGTCGGGGCCGGAACCGACCCCACCGAGGGGGGGGCGCTCGGCGTCGCCATCGTCGACCACTTCCGTGAGCGGGGGGCGATGGTCCTGGCCACGACGCACCACGGCCTGATGAAGGCCTACGCGCAGTCCTCCCCCGGCGTGGCGTGCGCGTCGTTCGGGTACGACCCCGAGACCTTCGAGCCCACCTTCCGTCTCACCCTCGGGACCCCGGGACGAAGCCTCGCCCTCGAGATGGCGCAGCGGCTGGGCCTGCCGGCGGCGGTGGTCGGCGATGCGCGGGCCCGCCGCGACGACAAGGAGCAGCAGGCGGAGGACCTCCTCGCCCGGCTGGAGAAGGACCGCGCGGAGCTCGAGAAGGAGGCGGTGCGGATCGCGGACCTGCGACGCGACGCGGAGAAGGCCCACGAGCGCGCGCAGGCGGCGGAGCGGGAGATCGCCTCGAAGAAGCGGCGCGAGGTCGAGCGGTTCGCCCGGCAGCTGAAGCGACGAGGCGAGGAGCAGGAGGAGAAGGCGGCGGAGGCCATCCGCGCCGCGGTCGAGAAGCTGGAGGCGGCCGAAGCCACTCGCGCGGCGGCGAAGAGCGCCCCACGCCTCCGGTCGCAGGCAGTCAAGACGATCCGCGCGGCGCGGGCGCAGGTCCTGAAGGAGCTGGAGCTCCCGCCCGAAGAGGCAGAGGGCCCCGCGGTCCCCCTTGCGGTGGGGACCCGCGTGCGCTGGAGGGCGCTCGGGATC
>JAJDNV010000388.1 GCA_022340545.1 Acidobacteriota bacterium
GTGCGGGCGAGTGGTACGTCACCGAAGTCGTGTGCATTCTCGGGAGCGTTCGGCGCTCGGCGTGCCACCCCGCCTGCGGGCCCGACAGCTTCGAAGTGGAGCAGGGTCCTCGTCGGGGGCCCCGGCCGCCTGCGCGCCACCTTTCCCAGCGCATCAACACGACTTCGGTGACAGGACAGTCGATCGGCACGAGCTCGGCTGTACGGGGGGCGGAAGAGGCGCGGGCGGACCCGTCGGCCTCAGGAGCGCGAGGGGAGACGCTTCATGTAGGCCTCGGCCACGCGACGCGGGTCGAGGCTCACCATGCGCGCATACTCGTGCAGGAAGCCGCGCAGGTAGACCGGCGCGGGCAGGAAACCGAAGCGGTCATCTTCGATGTACTCGAGGAACCGGGTCCCGATCTTGGTCACGTTGGCCATGTGACGGAGGCTCACCCCGCGGGCCTCACGGATGCGCTTCAGATCGGGACCGGTCAGCACCTCGGGCAGCTCCACGTCTTCGGCTCCGGCCTCCGGTGTCTCCGGGAAGGGCACGACCGGGATCTCGGGCGGCGCGAACCCGTGGCCCTGGTCGTAGGCCTGGCGCCGCTCGGGGTCGCTCAGCAGCTGGTAGGCCTCGCGGATGCGCGAGCGCATGTCCTCGAGCTCGGTCGGGTCGAGCAGCGAGTAGGTCGCGAGCGTGTCCTCCCCGTACAGCTCGAGCGAGAAGCGGTACGCCCGCTCGACCTGCTCACGCGACGCCCCGGGCTCGAGCCCGAGGACGCCGTAGAGGTGCTCCGCGTCTTCCATCAGTAGCCGGGCCCCAGGGTCTCGCCCTTGAGCAGCCCCCGCGTGAGCTGACGGATCTCCTCGGCCGCCCGGGAGGTGGGCGCGTCGGCCATGAACAGCCGGCGCCGGCGAACCGCGCGCCACACCGCGTCCTCGAAGTGCACGTACCCCGCGTAGCTGGCTCGGAGGCCGAGGTGGCGCCCACAAGCCGCCACCAGCTGGTGGCCGATGGCCACGTCCCGGTCGTCACGCACCTCGTTGATCACGAAGCGGGGGTGGAAGGAGCCCATCTCCCTCCGCAGCGCGGCCGCCGCCTCCACGTCCTCCTGCTCGACCCGGGCCACGAGATCCACCGGCGTGCGCAGTCCCAGATCGTTCTTCGGATCCAGGGCGGTGTCCACGAGGTTGCGCACCCCGGCGTGCGGGGCCGCCGCGCGGAGCCGGCGGTACAGCGCGCTCTTGATGAACCGGTAGCCGTTCTCGATCGAGCTCGGCTCCGGAACGACCGCCAGGACCGCCACGTCCGAGAGCAGGAAGAAGTCGAGGCTGTTGAAGGAGGTGCCGGCCCCGATGTCGATCAGCACCACGTCCACGTCCAGCCCACGGATCTTGTTCAGAACCCGGACCTTCTGCATGTGCTTGATGTTGGCCGCGGTGAGCAGGTCCCCCGCTCCGCTCAGGAGCCTCAGCCCGGGGGCGCCCGTCTCGGTGAGGGCCTCCTCGATCGTGTCCAGTCGGCGCTGGATGAAGTCGGCGAGCGTGCGCGCTGGGCTGGGCAGCCCGAGGCACGTGTGCAGGTTGGCCCCGCCGAGATCGGCGTCGACGAGGACGACGCGCTGGCCCATGCGGGCGAGCTGCCAGCCGAGCGAGGCCGCGATCAGGGACTTGCCGATGCCACCCTTTCCGCCCCCGACGGACCAGATCTGGCGCCGCTTTGCGGCGCGCCCGACGGACAGCGTTTCGGACACCGTCAGCGCCATCACTCGAGACGGACGCTCTTCATCACGGCCTCGAGGAGCGCCCGATCCTCCCTGGACTTCTTCCACACCCGGCGGGGGGCCATCGCGACCACGCACAGCGACTCGCCCCCCCCGATCACCGTCAAGTTTCTCTGACGCCAGTCCTTGTGGCCCTCGACCGGCTCGTCATAGTGGACCACGAAGGCCGAGTCCATCGCCTGCCGGTCCCCGATCCAGCCCTGGAGAAAGTCGTACTCGTAGTCGACCTCCGGGCGTGTCTGCATCGGTCCGGCCAAACGCTCGAGCATGCACTGAACGTGCCAGCCGTCGAGACCCAGCTCGCCCTCCCGGCGCACGATGCGCAGGACCAGCGGCCCCCCGCGGGTCTCACTCACCTCCGGCTGACCCGCCCGCGTCTCGAACACCCAGTCCTCCGGCGTGCGCAGGGTGAACGTGCCGGCGGCGTTCGTGTGCTCCGCGACCAGCCGGTCCCCCGCGTGCGTCTCCTTCTCACCGGCTCGGCCCGACGCGGCCATGAGAGAGACACCGATAAGCGCAACTGTCGCGAGGTCCTTCATCAAGACCTTTGGGCACTAAGGATACAAGGCCTGAGATCCTACTTCAAGACCTGACCGTCAACGTGTGGAATCTTCAGGCTTCAGGCGACCGGGCAGGTCCATCTTCATCGAACCGCTCCGCGCGGGATCCACCCCCCGCCGGACAGCAATCATCTCGGCCAAAATGCTCACAGCGATCTCGTCCGGCGTCTGGGCCCCGATCTCGAGCCCGAGGGGGGCGTGGACTCGCACCAGCTCCTCGCGCGACACGCCGCGCTCGGCAAGGGCGGCGAAGATGTGAACGGTCTTGGCCTTGCTCCCGAGAAGCCCGACAAACCGCAGGCCGCGCCCGAGAACGGACTCCAGCGCCTCGGCGTCCCCTTTGTGGCCGCGGGTGACGATGATGGCGAAGGTGTTGGGTCCCAGCGTCACCTTCTCCGTCGCCGCCGCGAAGCCCTCGACGACGATTCGGTCCGCCTCGGGAAACCGCTCGGCATTGGCGAACTTGACGCGGTCGTCCACCACCTCCACCCGGAAGCCGCAGGCCTTCGCCATACGGGCCAGCGGTTGCGCGACGTGGCCGGCCCCGAACAGACAGAGAACGGGCGTGCCCTCGACCGGCTCGATGAGTACCTGCATCCTGCCCCCGCACACGAGCCCGTCCTCCCCCGCCTCCTCCGGCGTGAGGTCGTAGCTCGTCACCTGGACCCGCCGATCCTCGATGGCCTGCCGAGCCCGCCGCGTCATCTCCGCCTCGAGGCATCCTCCCCCGATCGTTCCGACGATCCGCCCGTCCGCGTGCACGAGCATCTTGGCCCCGGCCTTCTGGGGCGTTGAACCCTGCGTCGAGACGACCGTCACGAGAGCCACGGGCTCGCCCGCCGCCTCGGCCCGGAGGGCCTCCTCGAGAACCTCGCGCATCTCGCTTCCTAGGATACCCGCGTGCCCAGGCCCTCGAGCGCGGCTTCCAGCTTCGTCCGGTCCAGCGGCCGGGCAAGGCACGCCCGGAACAGACCCGCCCGCTCGCCCAGGTCGGAGGCCTCGGCCACGGCGACGAGCGGGATCCCCCGCGTCGCCTCGAGCGCGCGGAGCCGCTCCGCCACCTCCTCACCCCCGAGCCGGGGGAGAATCCGATCGAGCACGACGGCCGCCGGCAGGAGTCGCGTCGCCGCCTCCACCGCTTCGACCCCGTCGGACGCCTCGTGCACCGCGAACCCCAGATCCTCCGCCACCCGCCGGATCTCCCGGCGGGTCCCGGCGTCGGCCGCGGCCACGACGATCACCGGCGACCGCGACTGCGCGCTCGCGCCGAAGAGCGGCAGGGTGAAGGAGAAGGTCGACCCCTCCCCGGGGGTGCTCTCCACCTCGAAGCGCCCGCCATGGGCCCGGGTGATGCGCTCGCAGATCGACAGCCCGAGCCCGAAGCCCTCGATGCCGGTCGCGGCCCGGTCGTGGGCACGGGAGAACGGCCGGAAGAGAAGCCCCAGCTTCTCGGGGTCGATCCCGATCCCCTGATCGGCGACGCTCACCACCGCGGTCTCCCGCTCACGCCGAACCCCGAGCCGGACCTCGCCCCCTTCGGGCGAGTACTTGACCGCGTTCGAGAGGAGATTCTCGACGACCTCGGCGATCCGCTCCCCGTCCGCCCAGCACGGCAGCGGGTCGTCGGGCAGGTCGACGACGAGCGCGTGCTTCGGATCCGACGGGAAGCGCGTCGCCGCCTCCCGCAGGCACGCGCCCAGCTCCAGCAGCCCGAACTCGAACGCGAACTGTCCCGTCTCCAGCCGTGTCGTCTCGAGTGTCCGGTCCATCAGGCCGGCCATGCGCCGGGCCCCGGTCACGATGGCCTCCGCCCGCTCGCGCCGCTCCCCCGGGTCCGCGTCCGGCCGCTTCTCCAGCGCCTCCGCCCAACCCAGGATGGCGGCGAGTGGGGCCCGGAAGTCGTGGGCGACGACGTTGACGAGCTCGCTCTTGGTGCGGTCGAGCTCCACGAGGCGGGCGTTTGTGTTCTCGAGCGTCTCGTAGAGCTCGGCGGTTCGAAGGAGGATCCCCACCCCGTCCGCCAGCGTCTCCAGGGTGATGATCTGTCCGCGGTCGAACGCGTGGGCCCGGTCGCTCTCCACGTAGAGCACGGCGGTGACGTCCTCCCCGGTCACGATCGGCACCGCGAGGGCGCTCCGGCTCCCGGGCACCAGGGGGACGAAGCCGAGCGCGTCGCCCCCGGTCGAGATCACCGTTCGCCGCTCGGCCAGGGCCAGGCCGGTGGGCCCCTCCGCGGCCACCGTCTCCGGCCACCCCTCGGGTCTCGCCTCCCGCGAGGCAGCGGCCGCCACCCGGAACAGCCCCGAGCCCACCTCCGGCTCGAGCATGGCCACGAGCGAGTGGGGAAAGGCCTCGCGGATCCGCTTCACCGTGGGCGCGAGGATGCGGTCCCTCGACAGCATCCCCGCGGTCTCGCGGAGCACCCCGTTGACGAGCGCGAGCTGCTCGCTGCGCTCGCGCTCGCCGCTGAAGGCCACGGAGTTGGCGACGGCGATCGACAGCTGGCCCGCGAACCGTGTGAGGTACTCCAGATCGTCGTCGCCGAACGGAGCCGACCCGGGCTTGCGGGTGGCGTTGAGGACCCCGTAGAGCACGGAGGTCTCCCGCGCCCGGTCGAAGTGGGTCAGGGGCACGCAGAGAATCCGGGCCACCGGCTTGTCGCGCGGGACGAAGTCCGGGTGCTGCTCGGCGTCGTTCACGAGAAGGGGCAGCAGATCGCGCGCGACGCGTCCGGCGATACCCTCACCGAGCCGGAACGACGGCTGCTCCTTGCGCTCGCTG
>JAJDNV010000315.1 GCA_022340545.1 Acidobacteriota bacterium
TGTGCGGCGTTCAAACGCCCGGAGCCGTTCCTGGAGGCCCTCGCCGAGAGGACCGAGCCTCTCGACGGTCGGGAGGGGCTGGAGTCGGAGGCACGCCGCGGCCTCGCGCAAAGGCGCCTGCCCCGGATCGACGGAGCCCAGCGCTCGCCCTCGGGCCGGGCCGCGTGCCGCTGCTGCCGTCAGACGATCGCGAAGGGCGCGTGGCGGATCTCCCTCGTCTTCTACGAGGAGGGTCGCTTCGAGCCGTCCGGGTTCATTCACGCTGGCTGCGCCCAGGCGTACTTCGAGACGACCGACGTGATCTCGCGTGTCCGTCGATTTGCCCCGACTCTGGACGACGACGATGTCCGGGAGATCCAGGCGGAGCTGGAGCGCTCGTCGTAGGTTGTCATCCTTCAAGGAGGCTTCCATGTCGCAATCGACCTGTCGGGCCGCGCTGCTTCCGGCCGTGCTGCTGATCGGCTCCTTCGTCGCTGCCGCCGCGGAGCCCACCGAAAGTCAGAAGCTGCACCAGATCTTCGACGACGAGTGGGAGTGGGGCCTGAAGGACAACCCCATAATGGCCACGTTCGTCGGGGATCCGCGCTATGGCGACCAGGTTCCCGACATGTCTCTGGAGGCGATCGAGAGACGACACCGCCACGTCCACGAGCTGAAGAGTCGGATCGAGACGGTCGACCGCGACGCGCTCTCCGAGGACGACAAGCTGAACTACGACCTGTTTCTCCTGAACACGGAGTGGGACATCGAGGGCCAGCGCTTTCCCGAGGAGCTCATGCCCGTGAACCAGATGGGGGGGCTCCACTCGCAGATGGCCATGCTCGCCCGCATGACCCCGAAGTTCACCGGGAAGCAGGTCGACGACCTCCTCACCCGGCTGAGTCAGCTCCCGACCCTGGTGGAACAGATGATCGTCCGCATGCGGACGGGCCTGGAGGAGGGGCTCACGCCGCCCCGGGTCACCTTGCGCGACGTGGCGAGCCAGATAGAGGAGCACATCACCGACGACCCGACCAGGAGCCCGATCTTCGCCGCTGCCGTCGGAGAGCTGCCCTCGTCGATCCCGGCGGACGAGCAGGAGCGCCTGCGGGCCCGGGCAAGGGAGGTCGTGGCCGAGGCCGTTGTTCCCGCCATGCGGACGCTCCACACCTTCTGGGTCGAGGAGTACTATCCGCAGACCCGGGAGGAGGTCGGCCTCGCCGCCCTCCCCGACGGCCGCGACTGGTACAGCTACAACATCAAGGTAGAAACGACGACGGACCTCACCGCCGACGAGATCCACCAGATCGGACTCCGCGAGGTCGAGCGCATCCGCGCGGAGATGGAGAGGGTCAAGGCCGAGGCGGGCTTCGAGGGATCCCTGACCGAGTTCTTCGAGTTCCTGCGCACCGACCCACAGTTCTTCTACACGGAGCCGGAGGACCTACTCACCGGGTACCGCGACATCGCCAAACGGATCGACCCGGGGCTCATCAAGCTGTTTGGCCGGCTCCCCCGCCTTCCGTATGGCGTCACGCCGGTGCCCAAGGACATCGAGGAGTCGCAGACGACGGCCTTCTACCAGCCGGGCAGTCTGGAGGCCGGACGCCCCGGCTACTTCTACGCCAACACCTACGACCTCAACTCACGGCCGAAGTGGGAGATGGAGGCCCTGACCGCGCACGAGGCGGTCCCCGGGCATCACCTGCAGATCTCCCTCGCCCAGGAGCTCGAGAACGTCCCGCGCTTCCGGCGCTTCGGCGGCTACACCGCCTTCGTGGAGGGCTGGGGGCTGTACTCGGAGTCTCTGGGTGAGGACCTCGGTCTCTACGAGGATCCCTACTCGAAGTTCGGCCAGCTCACGTACGAGATGTGGCGGGCGATCCGCCTGGTGGTGGACACGGGCCTGCATGCCAGGGGCTGGACCCGCCAGCAGGCGATCGACTTCTTCCTCGAGAATGCGGGCAAGGCGGAGCACGACATCGTCGTGGAGGTGGACCGCTACATCGTCACGCCCGGGCAGGCGCTGGCCTACAAGATCGGAGAGCTGAAGCTCAAGGAGCTGCGCCGGGACGCGCAGGAGCAGCTCGGTGACTCCTTCGACGTGCGCGCGTTTCACGACGCATTGCTGGGCGCCGGCGCGATCCCCCTGAGCGTCCTCGAGACACGGGTGAAGGCCTGGATCGCCGAGCAGAAGGGCTCGGCGCGCTGACGCTCGTTGGACATCCGCCCTGACCGGGCGCTACGGGTGGATGCGCTCCATGCGGTCGATCTTCGCTTCGTCGAACTCGATACCGAAACCGGGGCGCGTCGGAAGCGCGATGTGCCCGTTCACCGGCACCAGCGGGTCCTTCTCGAAGTGGGTCTTGTGCGGCACGAAGCGGAGCAGGTACTCCACCTGGGGACAGGTCATGGGCGACTGACTGGCCACCACGTGCAGGGCGGCGTGGATGTTGTGGCCGTGGGGCAGGACGTGCACGTCGCTGGCCGAGGCCAGGGTACAGATCTTGACCAGCTCGCTCACCCCGCCGCACCACTCCGGGTCGGCCTGGACCACGTCGAGGGCGTCGGCGCGGAGGAAGCGGTTCACCTCCCAGCGGCCGTAGAAGTGCTCGCCGGTGGCCACCGGGATGGAGGTGCTGCGGCGCAGCTCGACGAAGCTCTGGACCTTCTCCGAGGAGAAGGGCTCCTCGATCCAGCGGGGGCGGTACTCCTCGGCCAGCCGTGCCCAGTCCTTCGCGTAGTCCAGGTCCCAGCCGCTGAAGGCGTCGAACATGATCTCGTGCTCGTCTCCCAGGGACTCGCGCAGGATCCGGACGAGCTCGACGTTGGCGAGCAGCCCTCTCGTGCCATGCGACGGGCCGTGGGGGAAGAACCACTTCTGAGACCGGTATCCCTCGTCCCTGAGCTCGATGCACCGACGGGCGACGGCCTCGGGTTTCACCGAGCTGCCAAGGCAGCTGGCGTAGGCCTCGACGCTCTCCCGGGTCGGTCCCCCCAGGAGGCGGTAGACGGGCACCCCGAAGTGCTTCCCGGCCAGGTCCCACAGCGCGTTGTCGACGGCGCTCACGGCCATCATGTAGTGGCCGGCCCGGGAGTGGCGGTTGAGCCGGTACATCTTGTCCCACACCTTCGCGATGGCCAGCGGGTCCTGGCCGATCAGGAACTCCCGCAGCTGTCGCTCGACGACGACGGCCGCTTCCGGGTCCACCAGCCCGTAGAGGCCCTCGACCCCGGCGTCGGTCCTGACCTTCACGTAGAGCACCCGGTGCTCGACGGTCTCGACCGCGACGCGCGGATCATCGGGGTACGGACCCAGCGCGTGCTCGGGATAGATGTGCAGCGGAGTCACCTGGGCCTGGTAGGCGTCCGGCTCCGTCTGGCGCGGGCCGACAAGCTCCCAGATCTCGACCTCCGAGAT
>JAJDNV010000044.1 GCA_022340545.1 Acidobacteriota bacterium
CCCGAGGACGAGGTTCTCGCCGCCTGGTCCGGGCTCGGCTACTACCACCGCGCGCGCAACCTTCACCGTGGGGCCCAGCACGTCGCGGAGCGTCACGGAGCCCGCTTCCCGAGCTCTCTCGAGGCCGCCCTCGCCGTCCCCGGCGTCGGCCTCTACTCCGCCAGCGCCGTCCTCTCCATCGCCTTCGACCGGCCACTGCCGGTGGTGGACGGGAACGTGCGCCGGGTGCTGGCCCGCCTCTACGCCCTCTCCGGCCCCGAATACCGCCGGGAGGGCCCCTTCTACAACCTGGCCGAGCAGCTGCTGGATCGCGATTCCCCCGGGGACTGGAACCAGGCGGTCATGGAGCTCGGGGCCACGGTGTGCACGCCAAAGAACCCGGCCTGCCCGGCGTGTCCACTCCGCGACCGTTGCCGGGCCCTGGCCCTCGGCAGGGTCGAGCAGCTCCCCGAAAGCCGGGCGCGCCGGGCCCCGGTCGACGTGACCGTCGCCGCCGCGCTCGTCGAGCGGGAGGGCCACATCCTCCTGGCCAAGAGACCCGACGGCCGTCTCCTCGGGCGGATGTGGGAGCTGCCCCAGACCCCGCTCGAGCCCCGGGACGATCTCGACTTTCCCCGCGAGCTCGAGGAGCGCTACGGCCTGCGCGTCGTCCTGGGACCGCTCGTCGTCCGTGCGCGCCACTCGATCACCCACCGCCGCATCACCCTGGAGGGATACCGGGCGCGGCTCGAATCCCCGCTCCCCACCGACCCGGAGCGCTTCCGCTGGGTGACCCCCGACGAGGTGGCCGCCCTGGCGGTTTCGTCGATGACGAAGAAGCTGCTGCGGGGGCTCGACTCCCCCCAGCTCCCGTTGGGGGTCTGATCGGCGAGGAACGCCATGAAGAGATTCGTCGGCTGGCTGGCGGTCGTCGCGCTCGTGGGCACCGCGCTCTGGGCGCTCACCGCCTGGCCCCTGCTCAACGACGTCGAGACCGGGAAGACGCCGGAGTACCCGGACCTGCAGGTCCGAACCTTCTCCGCCCAGCCGGACCGCGTCGGCGACGCCGTCCGCGAGGCCCTGACCGAGCGGCCCGGCTGGACCGTCGTGGGCTCCGGTCAGGGGCCGGGTGGCGTCGCCCTGTCGCTGGTCCACGAGACACCGCTTCTCCACCTCAAGGACGACGTCACGGTGAAGATCCGCCGCAGGGGAGGGCAGACCGTGGTGAGCGTGCGCTCGCAGTCCCGGGTGGGAAAGTGGGACTTCGGGCAGAACGCCCGGAACATCCGCGAGCTCCTCCAGGCCCTCGACGCCGAGCTCGAGTAGCCCCAGTCCGACGAAGGCTGTCCAGTGTACACTGGGCCGACCGATGCCCTGTCTATTCTGCGAGATCGTGGCCGGCCGCCGTCCGGCCCGGATGGTCTTCGACGACGACCAGCTCGTCGCCTTCCACGACATCAACCCCCAGGCTCCGACTCACGTCCTGCTCGTTCCCCGGAAGCACATCACGAGCCTCCTGGACCTGGCCCCGGAGGACGACGCGCTGGCCGGGTCCCTCGTTCGGAAGGCCCGTGACATCGCCCGGGACATGGGGCTCGACGAGCGGGGCTTCCGGCTCGTCATGAACTGTGGCGACGACGCTGGCTACAGCGTGTACCACATTCACCTCCATCTGCTCGGCGGGCGCCGCCTCGAGTGGCCGCCCGGCTAGGAAGGGAGGCGAGGGACGTGAGCCAGACCAGACCCGCTGCACCGGAGCCGACCGAGATCGCCGGGCGCTATCAGGTCGTCCAGAAGCTCGGGGCCGGTGCGTTCGGCACGGTGTACAAGGCCAGGGACAAGACCCTTGGACGAATGGTGGCGATCAAGACCATCCGCCTGGAGGGCCTGGCCGCCACCACTGCAACCCTCCAGGACCTTCAGAAGCGCTTCCTGCAGGAGGCGAGGGCCGGCGCGGCGCTCAAGCACCCCAACATCGCCACCGTCTACGATGTCGGCGAGGCGGAGGGAATGAGCTACCTGGCCATGGAGTTCATCGACGGCCACGGCCTCGACCGAATCATCGCCGACGGGAAGGTGCCGGTCGGGCGTGCGGCGGGGCTCGCCGCCCAGGTCGCGGACGCCCTCGGCTATGCCCACCAGCAGGGGGTGATCCACCGAGACATCAAGCCCGCCAACGTCATGGTCGAGGCCGGGGAGCGGGTGAAGGTCACCGACTTCGGCATCGCCAAGGTCGCGGGCGCCGCCGAGCAGCTCACCCAGACCGGGAGCCTCCTCGGGACGCCGTCCTACATGAGCCCGGAGCAGGCCCGGGGGGAGAAGGTCGACGGGCGCAGCGACCTCTTCTCGGTCGGGTGCGTCCTCTACGAGCTGCTCGCCGGAAGGAAGGCGTTCCGCGGGGACTCGATCACGGCGTTGCTCTTCAAGATCATCCAGGAGGAGCCCGAGCCGCTCAAGACCATCGACCCCCTGATCCCGGACGAGGCGATCCGCATCGTCCAGAGGGCCCTCTCCAAGGTCCCCGAGACACGCTACCAGACAGGGAGCGAGCTTGCCCGGGACCTTCTGGGACTGGCGCAGCCGGGCCACGTGCCCACCCTCCGCCAGGCGGACACGCCCACGACCGCCGTGGCCGCCCCGGATGCCCCGACGGTCGCCACCCCGCCGACGGCCGTCAGCCCGCCCACGGCCCGGGGGACGATCTCCTCCTCTCCGACCGTGCCCCGGGGCACCCCACCCGCCACGACACCGCCGCCCCCGCCGGACCCACGGCCTCGACGCCCCACCGCCGCCCCGGGGCGCCGCACTCCCCCGCGCGAGGGACGGGGGCGCGCCTTCGGTATCGCCGCCGGTGGCGCCCTTCTCGCCATCATCGCCACGGGCACCTGGTTCGCGTTCGGGCGCGGAGGCCCCGCACCCGAAACGCCGGCCCAGTCCCCGTCCGCGGCGCCCACCGCGGATCCCGGGGCATCGGGCGCCGGTGCGGATGCCGGGGCCGCCACCCTCGCACCCGAGGCCGAGAGCACCCCCACCCCGGCGGCGGTCGCACGCGCCGTCCCGACACCCGCGACACCGGCCCCCGCCGCCGCGGCTCCGCGCGGCCCCGCGCCCGGCTCGGCGCCTCTCCAGACCGCGCCCGCATCCTCCGGGGCCGCGCCTCAGCAGCCGGCCCCGCCGCCGAGCGAGGCCCCCGCGCCTCCACCGAGCGACGCCTTCCTCGACGAGCTTCCGGAGCAACCGCCCGACGGACGCGCCGCCGGCCAGGCACTTGCCGAGCAGTATCGTTCCGGCGGCAGCTCCAGCTCGAGCTACGGATCCGGCCGGAGCTTCCGGCGGCGTCCCCGCATCCCGCCCCACACCCCGGCGGAGCAGCCGGCGGTGCGCGCCCTCGCCTGGATCCTCAGCGCCCAGAACGCCCACCATAAGAGGACCGGCTCGTACGGAACCCTCGACGAGCTGGTGGAATCCGGCGACCTGCCGCTCGCCGGCACGCGGACCCGGGACGGCTTCGTGCGCCGTCAGTACCGCTTCACCGTGACCGGGCAGGGCGACGCCTTCCGCGCGGACGCGCGGCCGCTCACGCCACTCGGACGCGCCTTCTACGTGGACGACGCCGGCTTCGTCCTCGTCGCCGAGTAGTCTCGACGCCTAGAAGTCGGCGGGTCGGGCCTCGGCGAGGTAGGGGCCGATCAGGTCAAAGATCTCGGTCGCCCGCCGGAGGTCGGCCTCGGTGAAGTCCGGGCCGGCGGTGCCCGAGGACGTGCCCTTTCGGCTGATCTCCACCACACCGATCGCCTGCTGCCGGACCAGGATCGGCGTCGTGACCATCTTCTGGATCGGCGCGGGCTGGTCCTTGAGCTTGACGCTCTCGAAGAACGTCACGTGCTTCACCATCGGCACGTTGTTGATCACCTCGCCGCGACGGCCGGCGACGACACGGACTGCGATCGCGTCCCGCTTCGTCAACGGAATCGTGCCGAGCTCGGCAAAAGGCCGGGGGGCGATGAAGCGAAGGTGGCGGCCGTCAGCCGTCATCAGCAGGATCGCCACCTCGTCCGGCTTGCACCGGAAGGTCTGGCTGACCGCCTTGACGATCAGGTCGGACATGTCCAGCAGGAGCTCGCGCTTGTCGGGCACGCGGTCCTTCTGCTGCACCATCGCGGAAAGGATCTCGCCGAGCTCCTTCATGGCTTCTCTCTCGTTTCCCCGCTGCGGTGGATTATAGCAACAGGAACGTTCGACCTGTTGGTGACGCGTCAGTCTCGACGGGGCACGCGGTAGCCCCGCCCGGTGCGGAGCAGGGTCGACACGTCCACCGCCACCCGCTCCACGTCGAAGGCGAAGAAGCCCACCCGTACACGGGCCCGGGCGAGATGGTGGACGAGGCGTTTGCCGAACCGCCGCCCCGGTGGACGCTGGGCCTCCGTGAGATAGAACAGCCGCCGCCGCAGGCGCCGCTCGGCCCGTCGGTTCGGCCACGGCGCTTCTTCCTGTTCGGCCCAACCTTCGAGGTCGGTCGCCTCCCGGGTCGGATCCGTCTCCGGAGGGTAGATCCGACGGCGCTGAAGCGGCGTCTCGAAACGCGGGTTGATCCGGGTCAGAGCGCGCGCGACGGAATCGGCGGCGGCGAGGCCATCGTAGCCCGGTCGCGGGGAGTCCACGTAGAACACGAAGCGCCCCGCGATCCCGGCCCCGTGAAGCAGCTCTCCCGCCTCGAGCAGCGTCCGGCGGCTCTCCCCGAGGAGTGCTCCGCCCGAGGGGACGAGGACGTGGATCCGCCCGCACCCGCTCTCCCCGAGCAGACGCAGCCCCTCGATCCCGCTCGCGAGGACGTCCTCCGGCCGCGCCCCCACCTCCCAGGAGACCCTTCGCCCTTCCTCCACCAGACCTCGGGCCAGGGCCCGCACCCGCTCGGGGTCGCCGAAGAAGTCCTCCTCCTGGAAAAGGACCGCCTCCAGGTGGTGGCGGTCGGCCAGCTCGCTCACCTCGGCCACCACCCGCTCGGGTGGCAGGGCCCACCAGCCCCCGGCCACCCCTCCCCGCCGACCGCGGCTGGACGAGTAGTCGAGACGACGTCCATCCCGCACCACGAAGTAGAGCTCCAGGTCGAGAAGGCTGTATTGGGCCGGCCGGACCTCGTCCGGCGGCGGAGGCCCCGTCGGGGGAACCGGGCTCGCGCCCGGCACCGCCACCCCAGGCACTCCTCGGAGAGGCTTCTCGGCCCGCAGCGCCTCGAGACAGGCGGGCAGGCTCTCCTCCCCCGCTCCCAGGACGCAGGCGTCTACGTCGCCCGTTGCCAGGCACTGCTCCGCCCGCAGCGTCGCGTGGGGCCCTCCCCAGATGACGGGAAGACGGGGGTTGGCCGTTCGCGCGGCCCGGCTGACCCGCACGGCGTCGCGGAGCGGCTGGCCCGTCCGCACGGTCACCGCGAGGCAGGCGGCGTCTCTGGCCAGTCCGGCCACCCGGGCCTCCGGAGCCATGTCGAGCCGTCCGTCCACGAGCACGACGTGCTCGCCCGGCAGCGCCGAGGCGACGGTGAGCAGGCCCAGGGGCATGCGCACGCCTTCGTCCCGAGGCTGGTAGAGGACCACCGGCTGGCGCGAACGCCGTCGGCTCATCGCCTCACCCCCTCCAGGAGAATGCGACCGCCCAGGCCACGCAGGACCAGCCAGCCCCCGATCACGTGCTCCGCGGCGGCGAGCAGCCCCAGGACCAACGGGCGGCGCTCCACCTCGATCCCCGACGACCGGACCGGCACCAGGACCCCCACCCCACGAACGCGGTGCCAGGAGAAGTCCGGGCCGAAGGCCTCCCGCCAGGCCGCGGCGGAGAGGCAGGGCGCGGGTCGACCATCGAGACGGGCTCGCCGCGGCCCTGGCAGGTCCCCGACGCCCAGCAGCGCGCGAGAGAGAACCTCCGGGAGCGGCCAGCAGCCCGGGATGACGCACGCCACCGGCGCCCCCGGCCGCAACACCGCCGCCGCCAGGCGTCCCACTCCCTTCACGTCGAACCCCTCGAGGCTCGTCGGGGCGATCCACGCGGCGTCGAAGGGGCCCGAGGCCTCGCTCGCATCGGTGTCCTCGACTCCATCCGTCAGGACCAGGATCCGCCTTCCCGGAGCCTCCAGCCTCCGCCGAATCTCCTCCAGACGAAAGTCCAACGCCGGCTTGACCGAGCTCACGACCGCGGCCGCAGTCATCACCGACGGGGCCCCGCGTCAGCGGAGCCGGTGGCCCCGGCTCCGAGCAGCGGCCCGGCGAGACCCGGGAAGAGCTGCCACGCCGCGGCCAGCGTCGCCGCGTAGGTGAGAACCCCCACCCCGAGCGCGAGGACGAGGGTGTCCCTCACTCCCCACACCGCCAGGGCCATGGGAAGGGTGGCGAGCAGCGCCACGACGATGGCCCGGCCGACCGGGACGGCGAAACGTGCGGCCACGCCGGCCCGCACGCCGAGCAGGAGGAGAAGGCACTCGGCGAGGACGAGCCCCGCCGCGGCGCCCGGGGCCCCGAAGCGCGGGACGAGCGTCCACGCGAAAGCAAACGCGGCCGCGACCCGGATGGCCACCAGCCCGGGCAGCCACGAGGAGCGTCCGGCGGCGATCAGGGACCAGGTGACGAGCCCGTTCATGAAGACGGGAACGACGGCCAGCCCGAGCACGCGCAGGCTGGGCGCCGCCACCTGGTACTCGCTGCCGAACAGGAGCCCGAGCATCCCCGGTGCGACCAGGATCAGTCCCACCCCGGCCGGGGCCGCGAGCAGGGCGAGCGTGGTCGCGGTGCGCTGGCGCACCGTCGCCCCCCCTTCGAGCGCCTCCCGCGTCAGCGCCGGCATCGCCCCGGCAGCGATCGCCGCCGGCATCATGGCCAGGAACCAGAGCACCTGCACCGACGCAAAGAAGAGACCGGTCGCGTGATCGTCACGGATCATCGAGAAGACGATGAACTCCACCCGCGGGCTCAGGAGGAGGAGACCGCTGTAGACCGCCAGGGGCGCCGAAGCGAGCAGTACGCTGGGGACGGAGGCCTCGGGCGCCGCCAACGCGGGTCTTCCCCGACGCAGCAGCCACGCACCCAGCATGAGAGCGGGCACAGGCGAGACGGCCAGGCCAGCGGCGACGGCGGTGAGGTCTCGCCCGCGGTCGAGAAGGACCGCCACGAGAGCGAGCCCCACCGCCCGCAGCACGAGGAGGACGAGGGCCTCCTGCACCCGCGCTCCCCGGCAGCGGAGGGCCACCCCGAGGAACTCTCCCCAACCGGACAGCGCGAAGTAGAACACGAGAAGGGCGAGGACGAGAGGCTGCAGGCGCCCGGCGTGCGGGCCCGCGGCCACGAGCCCGGCCACGAGCACGATGAGAATGGCAAAGACGAGGAAGAGCGCGAGGCGGGCGCGCACCAGCGCTCGAAGGGACATCGTTCCCGCCACCAGGGCCCGGGTGGCCGTGAGCTGGAGACCGAGCTCGGCGAGCTCCGCCAGAAGGAGCGCGTACGCGGAGAGGCGCCCGTAGGCGCCGTACTCCTCGACGACGAGGCCGCGCGCCAGGAGCAGCGTGGTCGCCAGGAGAAGGAGTCGCGAGCCGATCTCCGCGGCCAGCTTGATCGCGCTGCCGCGTGTGGCGTCGTCGGCCTCCGCGGCGGCACGAGCGCGTTCTCGGCTCTCGGGCGTCATGCGGCTCATGATACCCTTGCGCCCCCGTGCCGACCCTCGTCCTGACGATTGCCCTCTCGTGGGCACTGGCCGGACTGATGCATTTCTGGCCACGGCTCCCGGCTCGGTGGCGTCGCCTCCTCTCGATCGCTACGAGCGCAGCGGGCCTGGCCTTTCTCATCGCCGGGACCGCGGCCGAGGGTCTCCGCGAGATCGAAACGACGTCGCTGGTCGTCGTTGGGCCGGCCTATCTCACGGGCACCGCGTCCGCGTCGGCAAGCCTGCACTACTACGTCCTCACCGCGGTGTGCCTCCTGCTCGGCTTCGCCGGCCTGGCCCTTGGCGGAGCTCTGGCCCGCTGGCTGCGACGCCACTGGCTGATCAACGCGGTCGCGGTGGCCTGGCTGGTCACCGTGCTCCGGTTCCTGCTCGAGAAGAGCGCGGCCCCCTACGTTCTTACACAGGCGGTCGGCATCACGTGGATGGCCCCGGTGGCCGGGGCCTTCTACGCCGTCTGCCTCCGCGAGGAGGACGGCCGATATCGCGACCTCGTCGGCCCCCTCGTGTCCTACGCCTTCCTCGTGCGGGGCTTTGTCGCCCTCGTCGCCGTTCTCGCGACCCGCCTCGGGCTCGGCACTCACTACGATCTTTCGCCGATCGTCCGGGTCACGCTTCACCTGACGGGGACCGAGCACATCTTCGCGGCCGGAAGCTGGTGGCAGATCTTCTGGCTCAGCCTCGTGCCCCAGCTCCTGGTCTGGACCGTCTACACGGTGGCGGTCGGTCTCGTCGGCGGCGCGCTGGCCTGGCGCTGGAGCGCTCGGAAGAGCCTGCGTCGCGGCGCCGCCCCCTCGCCGGAGACCCTCGCGGAGTCGGGCGGGAACGACTAGGCCCCACGGAGTGAGAAGCCTCGTCTCCGGCGCGCTTCGGGCGTCCGCCCGAACGGAGAAAAGGAGAGAGATCTGTTATTGCAGCAACGTCCGTGCTGCAGGGGTCAGGTCGTCTCCGGCCGACGCCCAGCGTTCGGCCGGACACTACCTGACTTTACAGGTCGACGCGCCGAGGCCGGAACCGCAGCGCATGCTGTCGTCACTGAATCTCGAGCAGACGAATCCCGCTTTGCAGTCCTCGTCGGTCGAGCAGGTATCGCATTCCTCGCCGCTGTTGCATCCCAACAGCGGCAGGGCCAGGAAGAGACCCAGGACCGCCACCCAGCCCGGTCGCGTTGCCCGCAGGGATCGAACCGTTCCTGTCACGGACCTCATTCTAGCCGATCGGCAACCCCAGACCGCCCCCTAGTCGTTCATTTGACGAGCTTTCCAGCTGCGTGCTACCTTGCCCGTTTGAGCGCTTCATGACTGCCCGCGACCTGCGTTCCACGCTGAATCTGCCCCGGACGGACTTCCCGATGAGGGGCAACCTCGCCAAGGCCGAGCCTCGGCGCCTGGAACGGTGGCAAAACGAAGATCTCTACGGGCAGCTTCGTCGGGCCCGGCAAGGCCGCCCGAGCTTCGTCCTGCACGACGGCCCGCCCTACGCCAACGGCCACATCCACCTCGGGACGGTCCTGAACAAGATCCTGAAGGACGTCGTCGTCCGAAGCCGGTCCATGAGCGGGCTCGACGCGCCCTACCGGCCGGGCTGGGACTGTCACGGGCTCCCAATCGAGCTGAAGGTCGATCGCACGCTCGGGGCCAAGAAGCGGGGGATGTCCCCGATCGAGTTCCGGAGGGCCTGCCGCGAGTACGCGGAAAAGTTCGTGGACGTCCAGCGCGCCGAGTTCGAGCGCCTCGGGGTGCTCGGGGAGTGGGCCGATCCCTACCTCACCATGTCGCCCTCGTATCAGGCCACCATCGTCCGCCAGCTCGCCGACTTCGCCGAGCACGGCCTGGTCTACAAGGCCAAGAAGTCGGTTCACTGGTGCATCTCCTGCCAGACCGCACTGGCCGAGGCGGAGGTCGAGTACGACGAGAGCCACGTCAGCCCCTCGATCGACGTGCGCTTTCCCCTCGCCGAGGCCGATCGGGACCGGCTCGCCGGGACGCACCCGGCTCTCGCCGGCCGCGACGTCTTCGCCGTCATCTGGACGACCACACCGTGGACGCTGCCCGCCAACCTCGCGCTGGCATTCCATCCCGAGGCCGAGTACGCCTTCTTCCCTCTCGAAGGGACGAACGACGTCCTCCTGATCGCCAAGGCGATGAGGGAGCGAGCGGAAGAGCGCTGGCGTGCCAAGGGGAAGGCGACCGGGGACCTGCCGGCACTCGGTGCGCCTCTCGCGGAGGTTACGGGCGCGGACCTCGAGCACGTGCGCTTCCGTCACCCGTGGATCGACCGCGACTCGCCGGGCGTCCTCGGGGAGTACGTCACGCTCGACACCGGCACCGGCGTCGTGCACACCGCGCCCGGTCACGGGTGGGACGACTACCTGACCGGGGTC
The DNA here is from genome assembly GCA_022340545.1 of Acidobacteriota bacterium. GTDB lineage: Bacteria > Acidobacteriota > Vicinamibacteria > Fen-336 > Fen-336 > JAJDNS01. The sequence goes on from JAJDNV010000044.1 coordinate 10,064, forward strand.
AAGTACGGCCTCGACATCTACTGCCCGGTGGGCGAGGATGGCCTCCTCCTCGACGAGGTCGAGCACTTTGCGGGCCAGAGGGTGTTCGACGCAAACCCGAGGATCGTCGAGTTCCTCCGCGAGAAGGGGCGGCTCCTCCAGCACGGGGAGGACACCCACTCCTACCCGATCTGCTGGCGCTGCAAGAACCCGATCATCTTCCGCGCCACCGAGCAGTGGTTCATCGCCCTCGACGAGGGGACGCTCCGGGAGCGGGCGCTCGAGGCCATCGGCCAGGTCAAGTGGTTCCCGGCCTGGGGCGAGGAGCGGATCCACAACATGATCGCCACCCGGCCGGACTGGTGCATCTCCCGCCAACGGCTCTGGGGCGTGCCGATCCCGGCGTTCTACTGCAAGGGCTGTGGCGAGATCCTCCTGCGCGCGGACCTCGCCCGGCACGTGGCCGGCATCTTCGACGCGGAGACGGCCGACGCGTGGTACACGCGGGAGACTCGCGAGCTGCTCCCCGACGGGTTTGCCTGCCCGAAGTGCGGCGGGAAGGAGTTCGACAAGGAAACCGACATCCTCGACGTCTGGTTCGACTCGGGCTCCTCCCACGCCGCCGTGCTCGGTCACCGCGACGACCTCCCCTGGCCGGCCGACGTCTACCTCGAGGGGAGCGACCAGCACCGCGGCTGGTTCCACTCGTCACTCCTGATCGGGGTGGCCACGCGCGAGCAGGCCCCGTTCCGCCAGGTCATCACCCACGGCTTCACCGTCGACGGCGAAGGCAAGAAGATCTCCAAGAGCCTCGGGAACGACGTCGACACCCAGAAGCTGATCAACACCTACGGGGCGGAGATCCTGCGGCTGTGGACCATCATGGTCGACTACCGCGAGGACATGCGCTTCTCCGACGAGATGATCAAGCGCGTGGCCGAGGCCTATCGCAAGGTCCGAAACACGCTGAGGTACCTCCTCTCCAACCTCAACGACTTCGACCCGGACCGCGACTCGGTCGCCGAGGAGAAGCTCGAGGAGCTGGATCGCTACGCCCTGAACCGGCACCGTCAGGTCACGGGCCGTGTGCTCGAGGCGTACGAGACGTACGAGTTCCACCTCGTGTACCACCAGCTCGTGCAGTACGCAGCGGCCGACCTGTCGTCCTTCTATCTCGACGTCCTGAAGGACCGGCTCTACTGCGACCCGGCCGCCGGGGCCCGTCGCCGCTCGGCGCAGACGGTCCTGCACCGGATCGCCCGCGACCTCTGTCTCCTCCTCGCCCCGGTCCTGCCCTTCACGACCGACGAAGCCTGGCCGATGATCCCGGGAGTGGCCGAGGGCTCGGTGCACCTCGCCCTCTTCCCCCAGCGCGACGGTGTCGACCAGGCGGTCCTGGCCCGCTGGGACGACCTCCTGGAGGTCCGCGCCCAGGCCACGAAGGCCCTGGAGGAGGCGAGGGAGGCGAAGGAGCTCGCGGCAAGCCTCGAGGCGAGGGTGACGCTGACCGGTCCGGCCGCTGCGCTCGGCCCGCTCCGGGCGCACGAGGAGGCGAGCACCGTCTTCCCGGGCAACCTGGCCAACCTCCTCATCGTGAGCGCGGTCCAGCTCGCGGAGGGCGACGGCCCCCTTCGGGTGACCGTGGAGCGCGCCCCGGGAGCCAAGTGCGCCCGCTGCTGGACCTTCTCGCAGAAGGTAGGCACACTGGACCCACCCGAGGTCTGCGAACGGTGCGCCGAGGTCCTGGCACGAACGTGAGACGCTTGAAACCCTATCTCGCCCTGCTCGGAGCAGTGGTGCTTCTCGACCAGGTCACCAAGGCCATCGTCGTGCGCGCCATCGAGCTCCACGACTACCGATCGATCATCGACGGCCTCCTCAGCCTGAGCCACGTCCACAATCGGGGGGCGGCGTTCGGCGTCCTCTCCGACGCGCGCCTGCCCCATCAGCCCGAGCTGCTCGCCGCGCTCAGCCTCGCCGCCCTGGTGGCCATCGCGTACTACTTCGTGCGTCTGCCGGCCTCGGCCCGGCTGCCCCGTGTCGCGCTGGCCCTCGTTCTCGGGGGAGCGGTTGGGAACCTGATCGACCGCGTCCGTCTCGGCCACGTCGTGGACTTCGTCCACGTCTACTGGCGGCAGCACGCCTGGCCCGACTTCAACGTGGCGGACTCCGCCATCACCATCGGGGTCGTGCTCCTCATCCTCGACATCTTGCGCCAGCCGCGCACCGAGAAGTCCGAGGCACCCGGCATCGACGCCGCGGCCTCCACGCCCGGGAGGATCGACTAAAGATGCATCCGCGTCTTCTGACCGTCCCCGCCTTCGACCTGCTGGGCCGGAGCATCGGCCCCTTCACGCTGCACACGTACGGAGTGCTCCTGGCCATCGCCTTCCTGGCCGGGCTCTTCGTGGCCTCCCGCCAGGCGAAGAAGGCCGGCCTCGACTCCACCCGCATCACGGACATGGCGGTGTGGGTCCTCATCGCCGGGCTTCTCGGGGCCAAGCTGCTGCTCGTCGTCGTCGACTGGCGCTACTTCACGAGCCACCCGGGCGAGATCTTCATGCTGTTCAAGAGCGGTGGCGTCTTCTACGGCGGCCTCCTCGGAGGCATCCTCGTCGCCTGGTGGTACGTTCGAAGGTACAAGCTCCCAGGCTGGCAGGTGGCCGACGTGCTCGCCCCGGGGGTGGTCATCGGGCAGGCGATCGGACGCCTTGGCTGCTTCTCTGCCGGCTGCTGCTGGGGGCAGCCGAGCCGGGTTCCGTGGGCGGTGACCTTCACCGACGTCTACGCGGCCCGCGCGGTCGGCACGCCGCTCGACACCCCGCTCCACCCGAGTCAGCTCTATGAGTCGCTCGCTGCCTTCCTCATCCTCTTCTTCCTCATCTGGCTGGCCCCGCGGAAGAAGTTCCACGGGCAGATCACCCTCGCCTACATCACGCTCTACTCCGCGGCACGCTTCGGCCTCGAGTTCCTGCGCGGCGACCCGGACCGCGGGTCGTGGTTTCGGGGGGCGCTGTCGACCTCGCAGCTCATCGCCATCGTCCTGATCCTCGGGGCGGCCCTCCTGCTGCCGCGGCTCCGGCGCACGCAGGCGGTCACGAAGCCCGACTCTCCGTAGCGAGGTCTGGGCCGAGTCGTGCGCTCAAGGCAGACCACGCGCCGATGGGCCCGGCGGCCGGGGCCCCGACGAGGACCCTGCCTGACTTCGAAGCGCTTGGGCCCGCAGACGGGGTGGATCGCCGGGCCCACGCGGGACTCCGCGTGGTCGGGCAAAGCACGACGACGGTGACGGGCCATAGAGACAACGGGCGCGTGGACTCCGGTAGGGTGGACGCGGAAAACCACCGTCTGATCACTGACGCGGAAGGGTCGGGCCTCCGCCTCGACGTCTGGCTGGCCCGCCGGCTGCCCTCCCTCAGCCGGGCCCGGCTGCAGGCCCTCATCGGGGAGGGCCTGGTTCTCGTCGACGGGGCCGCCTCTCGCCCGGCCGAGCGTCTCCGACCGGGACAGACGGTGGACGTGCGCGTCCCGCCGCCGGAGCCCGCGACGCCCGAGCCGGAGGACATCCCTCTCTCCATCGTCCATGAGGACGCCGACCTCCTCGTGGTGGACAAGCCGGCGGGGATCGTGGTGCACCCCGGGGCCGGGGCTCGGACGGGAACGCTGGTCAACGCGCTCCTGCGTCACATCCGGGATCTCTCCGGTATCGGCGGGATCCTCCGCCCCGGCATCGTCCACCGCCTCGACCGGGGCACCTCCGGACTCCTCGTGGTGGCGAAGAACGACCAGACTCATCGCGCCCTGGTGGCCCAGTTCTCCTCGCGCCGCGTCGAGAAGGAGTACCTCGCCCTCGTCCACGGCGCTCCCCGGGCCCGAAAGGGCGAGATCGTGGCCGCCATCGGCCGGCACCCGGTCGACCGCAAGAAGATGACCGTCAACCCTCCCCGCGCGCGGGAGGCGCGGAGCACCTGGGACCTCGAGGAGGCCTTCGACGGTGCGAGCCTCCTCCGCGTCCGGATCCACACCGGGCGAACCCACCAGATCCGCGTGCACCTCGCCTCGATCGGTCATCCGGTCGTCGGGGACGCCACCTACGGGGGGACGCGCACGCCCTCTTCGCGGCGCGCCGCCGCCCGGGACATCCTGCGGTCGCTCGAGCGGCCCGCCCTGCACGCGGCGCGCCTGGCCTTCACTCATCCCTCTCGCGGGGAGAGGGTCGAGTTTGTCGCCCCGCTCCCCGCTGACATTCGGTCCGTCCTGGAGCGGCTGCGCTAGTGTCCTGTCACCGAAGTCATGTGTACTCTCTGTCGGTCTGGGCGCTCGGCGGCCACCCCGTCTGCGGGCGCGTCAGCTTGGAAGTCCAGCTGCGTCCTCGTCGGGGCCCCGGCCGCCTGCGCGCCTGCACACTCGTGCCATTCACATGACTTCGGTTGCCAGACACTCGATCATTCTTCGACCGCCTACCCTATCCCTCCCCTGGTGGCCCCGGTCGCGCCTGCTATCATCGCGGCGTGAGTGACGACAGGTCCCGCGCCCGCGTCCTGAGGCACGAGCGCGTCTACTCCGGAAAGGTCCTCGATCTCGACGTCGACGAGGTGGAGGAGCCCGGGGGCATTCTCGGGCGGCGCGAGGTCGTCCGCCAGCGAGGCTCGGTCGCCGCGCTGCCCGTCCACGAGGACGGGCGCGTGGTCCTGGTCCGCCAGTACCGCTACGCCGTCAATGAGCAGGTCTGGGAGCTTCCCGCGGGCCGGATCGACCCGGGCGAGACCCCGGAGCAGGGCACGCGACGCGAGCTCGAGGAAGAGGTGGGCCTCCGCCCCCGGTCTCTCGAGCCCCTCCTGGTCTTCTGGACCACGCCCGGGTTCTGCGACGAGGTCATGCACCTCTTCCGGGCGACGGAGCTGGAGTCGGTTCCCCCGCGGCCGGAGGCGGACGAGAGCATCGAGGCCGCCACCTTCACCCTCGCCGAGGCCCGGGAGATGATCCGCCGCGGCGAGGTCCGCGAGGGCAAGACCCTGGTCGCCCTCCTCCTCGAGCTCCAGCGCCCGGGTCGTTGATCCCTCTCACCCAACCCTGAGAAACCCCTCACCTTCCCCTCAGGCGCCCACCGCCCCGTCGCGGCATTCTCTGCGCAGGGAGGGGCCCATGAATGCAAGCCGTCTGATGGCCGTCATCTTCATCTTCGTTTGCACCCTGATCGCCTGGATGTTCCTCGGAGGCTCGCTCGTCCAGCGCACCGGGCAGGCCAATCAGCAGCTGGCCCAGGAGGTGGCCCAGCTCTGGGGCGGACGCCACGAGCAGCGCCCACCCGAGGTCTGGATCGAGCGTCCGACCCGCAGGGTCGAGACTGTCCAGGTCAAGAAGGAAGACGGCAGCACCTCGACCCGCGAGGTCACCCACACGCTCACGGAGCGCACGCCCCTGCCCTTCGAGTCGAGCCGAATCGACGTGGCCTTCGAGCTGGACCCGCGGCGCAAGGGGCTGCTCTGGTACGCCACCTGGGGCGCCGGGTACCGGGCTCGCTATCGCGTGCGGAATCCCGACGACGTCGCGCGAAAGGTTGGGATCCGCATCCCCTTCCCCTCCCCGGAGGCCATCTACGACGGCTTCGGGCTCCGCGTGGACGGTCGGGACGTCGGCCTCGATGAGGGTCTCGACACGCACGCCTCGGCCCAGGTGGTCTTTGCCCCCGGGGCCGATAGAGAGATCGAGGTGGCCTACCGCACTCGCGGGCTGGGTCCCTGGACCTACTCCTTTGGCCCGGACGGGGTCAGCCGCGTCCGCGACTTCGAGCTCGCGATGACGACCGATTTCGAGGATGTGGACTTTCCGTCGGGGACCCTCTCACCCACGACCCTGAGCGCCGATGGCCCCGGACGACGGCTCACCTGGGCCTTCGAGAGCCTGGTGACCGGGAGGAAGATCGGCCTCGATCCGCCCCAACGGCTCAACCCGGGTCCCTTCGCCGCCCGGGTCACATTCTTCGCGCCGGTGGGCCTGCTCTTCTTCATGACCGCCCTCGTGATCCTGGGCATGGTCCGGGGTCCTTCGCTCCACCCGATGCACTGGTTCTTCCTCTCGGCCGCCTTCTTCTCCTTCCACCTGCTGCTGGCCTACCTCGTGGATCACGTGAACGTCCATGTCGCCTTCGCCCTGGCCGCGGTGACCAGCGTCTTCCTCGTCGTGAGCTACCTCCGGATCGTGGCGGGGACGCGCTTTGCCCTGCTGCGGGCCGGCCTGGCCCAGGTGGTGTTCCTCGTCCTCTTCAGCTACTCGTTCTTCCTCGAGGGCTACACCGGTCTGACCCTGACGATCGGTGCGGTCGTCACGCTCTTCGTCTTGATGCAGTCCACCGCCCGAGTGGATTGGGCCACCGTCTTCGGGCAAAGCGGAGACCCATCAGATCGCGAGGCGAAGTCTTCCCAGCCGCAGTCGTGAGCCGAGACGGCTCTTCGTGAAACGCACCACGCCGGCGAAACCCTCACCCTCGGCTCCCCGGCGCTCGGGCGCGTGGGCTCGCGGGCCCTCTTGGACGCGGCGCGCGGTCCGCTGCGCACTTCGATGAGGGCCCGCACCCGCAAGAGGCGGAGAACACCCGCGAGTGCGTGGCATGGCGCGGTTGACTCGGGACATCTTGCGGAGTGTGAACAGTGCGGGCCGAGAGGAGCTGCGCGGACCCGCGCACTCTCGAACACCCCAGCCGCGTCCGGCGCCGCGGCACCGGAATCGCAGCCGTGGCCCCCCGATCTCAGCGAATCCGGCGCCCCGGACGGGTCCCGCTCGCTCCACGCGCCCTGCGCGCCTGACTGTTCTGACGGCCCCTCGAACGCCGGCGCCGAACCCGACGCCCGTCCTCCCTAATCGTAATACTCCAACCCCAGGTGGGTGATGAGCTCCTCGCCGCGGAGGTGGCGGAGGGTGTTCTTGAGCTTCATCAGCTGGATGAAGATGTCATGCTCCGGGTACAGACCCTCGGCGGTCTGGGGGCTCTTGAAGTAGAACGACAGCCACTCCTGGATCCCGCTCATCCCCGCGCGCTTGGCGAGGTCGGAGAAGAGTGCCAGGTCGAGCACGATCGGCGCGGCCAGGATGGAGTCGCGGCAGAGGAAGTCGACCTTGATCTGCATCGGGTAGCCCATCCACCCGAAGATGTCGATGTTGTCCCAGCCTTCCTTGTTGTCCCCCCGCGGCGGGTAGTAGTTGATGCGGACCACGTGGGAGATGTTGCCGTAGAGCTCCGGATACAGCTTCGGCTGCAGGATGTACTCGAGGACGCCGAGCTTGCTGACCTCCTTCGACTTGAAGGACTCGGGGTCGTCCAGCACCTCGCCATCGCGATTGCCGAGGATGTTGGTGGAGTACCAGCCGTTCATCCCGAGCAGCCGCGCCTTGAATCCGGGGGAAAGGATCGTCTTCATCAGCGTCTGGCCGGTCTTGAAGTCCTTCCCGCCGATGGGCGAACCCGTCTTGCGGGCCAGCTCGACCATCGCCGGGAAGTCCGCGGACAGGTTGGGGGCCCCGTTGCAGTACGGGATGCCCTCCTTGATCGCACAGTAGGCGTAGATCATCGAGGGCAGGATGTTCGGGTCGCTGTTGTCGAGGCCCTTCTCGAACTTCTCGATGCTCGACTGGACGTCGGTCGCCTTCCGGTAGACCTCGGTCGAGCCGCACCACACCATCACGAGGCGATCCAGCCCGTTGTCCTTCTTGAAGCGAGCGATATCCGCGGACACCTGATCGGCCATGTCCCGTAGCGACTTGCCCTTCTTGACGTGCGGCCCGCTCAGCTTCTTCACGTACTGCGGATCGAAGACCGCCGGCCAGGGCTTGATCCCGTCCATGAAGTCCTTGATCGGCTCCACGTCCTTGTCATCCAGCACCCCGGCCTTCTTCGCCGCCACGTAGGCGCTGTCAGGGATGGGATCCCACCCGCCGAAGACGAGGTCGTCCAGTGACGCGAGGGGGACGAGGTCCTTGATGGCCGGGGAGCGCTTGTCCGTCCTCTTCCCCAGCCGAACCGTCCCCATCTGGGTCAGGCTGCCGATCGGCTTGGCGAGCCCCCGCCGCACGGACTCGACGCCGGCGATGAACGTCGTCGCAACCGCGCCCATACCGGGGAGAAGAACCCCCAGCTTGCCCTTCGCCGGCGCAATTGTGCGCCCCTTCCCTGCTGGTGTCATGTGAGTGCCTCCTGGTGGCGTCGAACGCGCCGACCCGAAGCTACGATCCTAGCACACCCACCGTCGCCTGAATGACGTCCCAGTTCGGCATTCAGGCGACTATTCGGGCAAGCGCCCGCTGCGGGTCAGGAAGGCCAGGGCGGCGTCCGTCAGCTCCCGGTCGTGGAGCGGTCCGACAAACCGGTGCTGTTCGACGTGGTAGTGGAGAATCCCCGAGCGTCCGAGGTGCTCCTCGGTCTCGAAGGAATAGAACATCAGGATTCGCTCCCCACGGGACGCACCGCTGTCGTCAAAGAAGCCAAAGTTCAGGTTGTGCATGGTCACGGTTGCCATTCGACTCGGAACGGTGTTCTTCGACCCTGGCGGAGGGAAGGGTGAGCCGGAGCCGCCTCTTTCAAAGGCGACAGTGAATCTATTGGCCGCTCCCTCTCGTGTCAAGGCTTCGTTCGACCACAAACGACGCGGTCGCGCGAGGCGCCACACGCGCAAAGCCGCTCCGGGGGCAGCATTCCGCGCTCCTAAGAAAAGACTTGAACAGACGCCTCTCTTCGGCTAGTGCGCGAGCACAGACGAGACGAGGGACGCCCTACGAGTGACCGCGGTCACAGCCTCCCCACTCGCCGGGCAGGATGATTCGCGGCGCCGCGAGGCGTGTCAGCGAGACCGTGCGGTCTTCGGCCCGGCGGGGCCCGCGGGCGGCTCCACGTGCAGCTCGACGATGGTGGCCCCCCAGCCCCCGGCCCCGGCCGGGGCGTCGGCGAACGAGTCCACCTCGGGAAGCGAGGCCAGGACGCGGCGGACGACCGCCCGTTGCACTCCACGCCCCCGGCCGTGGGCGAGACGCAGGTGGCGCACACCCTTCTCGGCACACGCACGCACGTACTCCTCGACGACGGACGGGATGTCGCGCGGCGAGAAGGGATGCAGATCCAACTCCCCGGTCAGGGGTATCTGCACCGCCTCCCCGTCGCCGCCGCCCTCGCGCTCCCGGCTCAATCGGCTCCGCCGCGGCGCCCGCGCGCCGCCATGTGGAAGAACGCGGGCAGGAACTCGGCGTCTCCCAGCTCGAGCCGCTTGTAGACCTTGCCGATCGTGTCCCAGGCCGAGCCGTCCGGGAGGATCACCACCATCGGCCACGGCGAGAGGTCGCGCAGCGGCGATCGTGGCGTCGGGACCCAGCTTCCCCGCAGCGACCGCACCATGACCTCGCCCAGATAGCAGCCAAAGACGAAGAGGACCTCGGCCGCGGCCTCTCCGTCCAGCCCCTCCTCACGCAGCGACTCGATTTCGCTGTCGAGGCTCTCGAGGCTCCCCGGGGAGAAGTCGAGGGTCGTGTCGAACTCCTCGGCCGCCACCCGAACCGCGAGCTCGGCGTGATCGCTGGCATTCTTCGGGCTGGCCGGGTACCGCAGGCGCAGCTTCACCGGGACTCCTCCCCGCCGTCCGGCTCGTAATTGAGGTGGGGCGCCAGCCACCGCTCCACTGCTCGCAGGTCCATCCCCTTCCGACGGTGGTAATCCAACACCTGGTCGCGGTCGATCTTACCGAGCGAGAAGTATCGCGCCTGTGGATGCGAGAGGTACAGCCCGCTGACCGACGCCGGCGGCAACATCGCAAACGTCTCCGTCAGGCGGATGCCAACCTTCTCCTCCCCTCCGAGCAGGTCGAAGAGGCGCCCCTTCTCGCTGTGGTCGGGACAGGCCGGGTAGCCCGGGGCCGGACGAATACCCTGGTAGCGTTCCCGTACGAGATCCTCGATCGTGAGGTTCTCGTCCCTCCCGTATCCCCAGTCCTCGCGGGCCCGCCGATGCAGCCACTCCGCGAGGGCCTCCGCAAGTCGGTCGGCCAGCGCCTTCACCATGATCGAGCGGTAGTCGTCGTTCTGCCCCTCAAACCTGGCGGCCAGCTCTTCGGCCCCCACGCCCGCGGTCACCGCGAAGGCCCCGATCCAGTCCGGTACGCCCGTGTCCCGTGGGGCGACGAAGTCGGCGAGAGCCTGGTTCGGCTCCCCTTCCCGCTTGTCCGCCTGCTGCCGCAGCGTGTGGAGCGTCGTCCGCAGGCCGGACCGCGCCCCATCGGTGTAGACCTCGATATCGTCACCCACCGCGTTGGCAGGAAAGAAGCCGTAGGTCGCGCGCGCCCCGAGGCCGCCGTCCTCCACCAGGTGCGCCAGCATCTCGCGGGCGTCGTCGTAGAGCTCGCGGGCCCGTCCTCCCCACTCGGGGTGGTCGAAGATGCGCGGGTAGGTCCCTCTCAGCTCCCAGGCCGAGAAGAAGGGGGTCCAGTCGATGTACGGGACGAGATCACCCAGGGGCACCTCGGCGAGCTCCCGGACCCCTTCGAAGCACGGCCGCGGGGGGATGTACTCGAACCACTCGATTGGCGTCCGACGCCGTCGGGCCTCTTCGAGATCGAGAAGCGGACGCGCCGAACGACGCTCCTCGTGCTCGCGGCGGAGACGCTCCTGCTCGGCCCGGTTCTCCTCGACGAACGCCTTCGCCCTCGCGCCGCCCTTGAGCCGACCGACGACGCCGACCGCGCGGGACGCGTCGGCGACGTGGACGACTGCCCCACTGTAGCCGGGGGCGATCCGCACCGCGGTGTGGGTCGGGCTCGTCGTCGCGCCGCCGATGAGCAGCGGAACCTCGAAACCCTGACGCTCCATCTCCCGGGCCACGTGGGCCATCTCATCCAGCGAGGGTGTGATGAGCCCGGACAGGCCGACGAGGTCGGCGCCCTCCTCTCGGGCGGTCCTCAGGATCTTCTCGGCACTCACCATCACCCCGAGGTCCACAATCTCGTAGCTGTTGCAGGCGAGCACGACCCCAACGATGTTCTTGCCGATGTCGTGCACATCGCCCTTGACGGTAGCGAGCACGACCTTCGCCTCCGCCCGGGCTCCACTCGCCTCCTTCTCCTTCTCGAGGAAGGGCGTGAGCCAGGCCACCGCCTTCTTCATCACCCGGGCGCTCTTGACGACCTGGGGAAGGAACATCTTCCCCGAGCCGAAGAGGTCCCCGACCACGTTCATTCCGGCCATCAATGGTCCCTCGATGACCTCCAGAGGCCGGTCGTACTTCTTCCGCGCCTCCTCCGTGTCCTCCTCGACGTGCGCGTCGATCCCGCGCACGAGGGAGTGGGAGAGCCGCTCCTCGACCGTCCCCTGCCGCCAGGCCTCGACCTGCGCCGGACCTTTCTCCTCCGTCTTCACCGACTCGGCCAGCTCGACGAGGCGCTCGGTCGCGTCGGGGCGCCGGTTGAGGAGCACGTCCTCGACCCGCTCCCGGAGCTCCTCGGGGATCTCCTCGTACACCGCAAGCTGACCGGCGTTGACGATTCCCATGTCGAGCCCGGCCCGGATCGCGTGGTAGAGAAAGGCCGAGTGCATGGCCTCCCGGACCGGGTTGTTCCCGCGAAAGGAGAAGGAGACGTTGGAGATCCCGCCGCTCACCTTCGCGTGGGGCAGGCTCGCCTTCAGCCGACGGGTGGCCTCGATGAAGGCGACGCCGTAGTCGGCGTGCTCCTCGATCCCCGTGCCCACCGTGAGTACGTTCGGGTCCAGGATGACGTCCTCGGGCGGAAAGCCCACGTCGGCGGTGAGGATGCGGACGGCGCGGGACAAGATCGACACCCGTCGCTCGACGGTCGTGGCCTGCCCCTCCTCGTCGAACGCCATCACCACCACCCCGGCACCGTAGCGACGGACCCGGCGGGCGTGCTCCACGAAGACGTCTTCGCCCTCCTTGAGGGAGAGCGAGTTCACGATGCCCTTGCCCTGAAGGCACTTCAGCCCCGCCTCGATCACCTCCCACTTCGAGGAGTCGATCATGATGGGCACCCGGGCGATGTCGGGCTCGGCGGCGACGAGGTTGAGGAACCTCCGCATCGTCTCGGCCGAGTCGAGGAGCCCCTCGTCCATGTTCACGTCGATGATCTGCGCGCCCCCCTCCACCTGCTGACGGGCGACGGCGAGCCCGTCGGCGAGACGCCCCTCCCGGACGATCTTCGCGAAACGGGGGGAGCCGGTCACGTTGGTCCGCTCCCCAACGTTGACGAAGTTGGAGTCGGGGCGGATCACCAGGGGGTCCATGCCCGAGAACCGGCTGAGGCGCGGCACCTCCGGCACCACCCGGGGCGCCACACCCCGCACGGCATCTCCGATCGCCTTCACGTGGGCGGGCGTCGTCCCGCAGCAGCCCCCGACCAGATTGAGCAGGCCCGCCCGGGCCCACTCGCCGAGGTCGCGGGCCATGCGCTCCGGCGTCTCGTCGAACCCGCCGAAGGCGTTGGGGAGCCCCGCGTTGGGGTAGGAGCTCACCGGGACCGGGGCCACCCGGCCGAGGTCTTCGAGGTAGGGCCTCATCTCGCCGGGCCCGAGGGAGCAGTTGACGCCGACCGCGAGAAGCGGGAAATGGGACACCGAGATCCAGAAGGCCTCGACGGTCTGTCCGGAGAGGTTCCGTCCGGACAGGTCGGTGATCGTCACCGAGGCCACGACCGGGACGCTTCGCCCCACGTCTTCGAAGGCCCTCTGGATGGCGGCGAGCGCCGCCTTGCCGTTCAGCGTGTCGAAGACCGTCTCGACGAACAGGAGGTCCGCCCCCCCCTCCAGGAGGCCCGCGGCCTGCTCGTGGTAGGCGTCCTCCAGCTCGTCGAACGTCACGCCCCGGGCCCCGGGGTCGCCGACGTCCGGTGACAGCGAGGCCGTCTTGTTCGTCGGCCCAAGCGCCCCCGCCACCCAGCAGACGCGCCCCGCCTCCTCCCCCATCCAGCGGTCGGCGGCGCGGCGCGCGGCCCGGGCGGCAGCCACGTTGATCTCGTGGGCCAGCGCCTCCGTCCCATAGTCCGACTGGGAGATCCGCGTGCCGTTGAACGTGTTCGTCTCGATGATGTCCGCCCCGGCGGCGAGGTACTCCAGGTGCGCGGCCTCGACCACCTGGGGCCGGGTCAGGTTCAGGATCTCGTGGTTCCCCTTGAGGTCCCTGGGGTGCTTCCGGAACCGGTCCCCCCGGTAGTCGGCCTCCTCGGCGCAGCGGGCCTGCATGAGCGTGCCCATCGCCCCGTCGATGAGGAGGATCCGCCGCTCGAGCTCGCGGCGGAGGATCTCAAGGCGGGAACCCGGGTCGGATGCCATGACCGCCCAGTTTAGCAGCCTGGCTGTCGCCCTCGGATTCCGAGTCCGATGCCCCGTCGCCGGACTGCTCAGGACCACACCCTAGAACACGCGGCGGGGGCGTGTCGTTCTGAGGGCTGCAGCCGAGGCCATGGCCCGAGGATTCTCCCCGCGGGCGCTGCCCGGAGGGCGTTGGTGGGGCGTCGACCGCGTCCGGGGATTTCGTGGGTGAGGGCGGCGGTGACGGAGATTCCGAGTCGTCCGTCTAAACCGACGACTCGGAATGTTTGGCTGGCGACTCGGAATGGGAGGGTTCGCAGTCGAACGTCAGCTTCTCCCCGTCGAAGCCGACGTGCACGGTCCCCCCGTGCTCGAGCTTGCCGAACAGGATCTCGTCCGTGAGCGGGTTGCGCACGTCCGTCTGCACCAGTCGGTTGAGCGGTCGCGCACCGTAGACGGGGTCGAAGCCCTTCTCGGCCAGGTGCCGCCGGGCCTCCGGGGCGAGCTCGATCGCGACCTTGCGCTCGCGCAGCTGGGACTCCAGCTCCATCACGAACTTGTCCACGATCGTCTCCATTACCTCCGGAGTGAGGGCATTGAACGTGACGACCGCGTCGAGCCGGTTCCGGAACTCGGGGCTGAAGAAGCGCTCGATGGCCTGCTTGCCCCGTGACTTCGCGTCCTGCTCATGGTCCCCCACCAGCCCGATCGCGGCCTGGCTCATCTCCCGCGAGCCGGCGTTCGACGTCATGATCAGGATGACCTGGCGGAAGTCGGCCTTGCGGCCGGTGTTGTCGGTCAGGGTCGCGTGGTCCATCACCTGGAGCAGGATGTTCATGAGGTCGGGGTGGGCCTTCTCGATCTCGTCGAGGAGAACCACCGAGTACGGGTGCTGGCGCACCGCATCCACGAGCAGACCGCCCTGCTCGAAGCCCACGTAGCCCGGGGGGGCGCCGATGAGCCGCGACACGGAGTGCTTCTCCGTGTACTCGGACATGTCGTAGCGATGGAACTCGTTCCCGAGGTGCCGGGCCAGCTGGCGGGCCAGCTCCGTCTTGCCCACGCCGGTCGGCCCCGTGAAGAGGAAGGCGCCGGCCGGGCGCTCGGGCGGCCCGAGCCCGGCGCGGGCCCGCTTGATGGCCGCGGCCACCATCTCCACGGCATCGGCCTGACCGAAGACGACCCGCTGCAGGGCCTCGCCGAGGGTACGGAGACGCTCGCGGTCCGACGTCGTGGCCTGGGTCTCCGGGATGCGCGCCATCCGGGCGACGACCCTCTCGACCTCGGCCACGTCCACGATACGACGGCCGTCCTCGGGCGGAGTGAGACGGAGCATGGCCCCCGCCTCGTCCAGCACGTCGATCGCGCTGTCGGGGAGCCGCGCGTCGCGCAGGTGCCGCCGCGCCAGACGTGCCGCCGCCTCGAGGGCGTCGTCCGTGTAGGTCACGTCGTGGTGCGTCTGGTAGCGATCCCGCAGCCCTTCCAGGATCCTCACCGTGTCGCCCTCGTTCGGCTCGTCGACGTCGATGCGCTGAACCCGTCGCGCCAGCGCGCGGTCCCGCTCGATGTGCTTGTACTCCTCGAAGGTCGTAGACCCCATCAAGCGGATCTCGCCCTCGGTCAGCACCGGTTTGATGAGGTTGGCGAGGTCCATCGTCCCGCCGGTGGTAGCCCCGGCCCCGACCATTGTGTGCATCTCGTCGATGAAGAGGACGGGCAGCTCACGCTTCTTCAAGGCCTGGATCACCGCCTTGAAGCGCTCCTCGAAGTCGCCGCGGTAGCGCGTGCCCGCGAGCAGCGACCCCGTGTCGAGGGTGAAGATCTCGCCGCCCTTCAGCACCTCGGGGCTGTCCTCCCGCAGCAGCCGCTGGGCCAGGCCTTCCACGATCGCCGTCTTCCCCACCCCGGGCTCGCCGACGAAGACGGGGTTGTTCTTCCGCCGGCGGCACA
>JAJDNV010000007.1 GCA_022340545.1 Acidobacteriota bacterium
CGGTCCTCGAGGCTGTGGAAGGCGATGACCGCCATGCGTCCGGCCGGGGCCAGGCAGGCGGCGAGCTGGGCGAGCGCGTCGCCCAGGCCGTCCAGCTCGCGGTTGACGTGGATCCGCAGGGCCTGGAAGGTGCGCGTGGCCGGGTGGAACCCGCGCCGCGAGCCCCGGGGCGCGGCCCGGCGCACGATCTCCGCGAGCTCGGCGGTGGTGCGGATGGGCCCGCGCCCGCGGGCGCGCACGATGGCGCGGGCGATGCGACGCGAGGCGCGCTCCTCTCCGTAGGCGTAGATCAGGTCGGCGAGCTGCTTCTCCGGCAGCTGGTTCACGACATCGGCCGCGGTCTCGCCTCCACGCCGGTCCATGCGCATGTCGAGGGGGCCGTCGGCCTGGAAGCTCAGGCCGCGCTCCGGGTCGTCGAGCTGGGCGGAGGAGATGCCGAGGTCGAGGAGGATGCCGTCCGCGCGCTCGCCGGCGAGGCGGCCGGGGATCTCCCGGTAGTCGCCGGGCTCCAGGCGCGCACGATCGCCGAAGGGGCGGAGCGTGGCCTGGGCCCGCTCGAGGGTCTCGGTGTCGCGGTCCCAGCCGAGGAGACGACCGTCGGGCGCGGTCGCGCGCAGCACGGCCTCGGCGTGGCCGCCCAGGCCCACGGTGCCGTCCACCCAGAGGCCCCCCGGTCTCACCGCGAGGAGCTCCAGCACCTCGGCGACGAGGATGGGGACGTGGCCCGCATCAGATCCCATACTCCGCGAGGAGCCTCCCGTCCTCGTCCGTGAACGGCTCCTTCTTGAAGAGCCGGTCCTGCAGGCGCTTGAGGTTCCACACCGCGAGGTGGTTCTGCAGACCGAGGACGCTCACCTCTCCCAGCATCGCCGCGCTCTCGCGCAGGAGCTGGGGGACCAGCACGCGACCCTGGCGGTCCATCGACACCGCCTGGCCGAAGAAGTTGACGCGGTCGAGGAAGCGGAGCTTGGACGGATGAGTGGACGGGACCTCGGCGAGCTTGCGCTCGATCTCGAGCCACACGCCCATCGGGTACACGCGCACGTACTCACCGGTCACGCTCGTGACGAAGAGCTCGGTCCCCCACTGCGCCTCCACGATCTGGCGGAAGCTGTTCGGGACCTTGAGTCGGCCCTTGTCATCGATGCGCGCCGGATGGTTGCCCCTCAACACGCCGAGACTCATCCCTCCCGAATGGTCCACTCTGCCCACACGGCGTGGTGCAGAGAGACCACTTCCCTCCACAAAAATCCACCCGGAGTCTAGACAGCCGTTTGGAGGCTGTCAAGCCGAAAGTCAACTACCGCTTGGGTTTCGCCTGTGGATGGTCCCCCCCGGACCCGGGGTCGGAGGGGGTCGGAGCGGATCCGGTGGGGGTCGCCGGGGCGAGGGGCCACTGGATATCGAGGGAGACGTCGTCGAGCAGCCGCTCGGACTCGCGCACGAACGAATCCCAGGACTCGGGCGACCAGATCTCGAAACGGTTCAGGACACCCACGACGATCGCGTCGCGCCCGAGCCCCGAGGCCTCTCGCAACGCGGGAGGGAGAAGGATGCGGCCCTGCACATCGATCTCACAGTCCGAGGCGCGGCTGAGCAAGAGGCGCGTCAGGGCTTTGACCTGCTTGCTGAACGTAGGCAGCGCATGGAGCTGTGTCTCGAGCCGCGCCCACTCCGCGGGTGGATAGACCGCGAGACACTGGTCGAGCAGCGTCACCACCACCGCCGGATCGCGGTCGAGCGCGCGGCGAAAGACCGCGGGCACGGGCAGCCGCCCCTTGGCGTCGATGCGGTGGCGATAAGTCCCTTTGAACACAGCGGGCTAAGAGTCTTCCACACTTTCTTCCACTTTTCCACACCCACTCATTCCGAGTTCGCCCTGTCATTCCGAGTTCGCCATCTCGGACTTCGAACTCGGAATCCGTTCGGAACCCGGGGGCCCCTCGCCCCCTACGGCTCACCCCTCACATCCGACGACCCCCTCTCATCCCCAGTTCCCACATCGGACTCCGAACTCGGAATATCATCCGCCCGCCCATGCGTCCGTCCCACCCGAGCAAGCTCGCCGGTGTCTACCTCGCGCAGCGCACGCGCTTCGGGGTGAAGTTCGGCCTCGACACCATCCGGGCGCTGGTCGAGCAGATGGGGCACCCGGAGCGCGCCTTCACCACGCTCCTGGTGTCCGGCACGAACGGCAAGGGCTCCGTCGTGGCCTGCGTCGACTCGGTGCTCCGGGCGTCCGGCCTCCGCGTCGGCCGCTACACCTCGCCGCACCTCGTGCGCGTCAACGAGCGGATCGCGGTGAACGGACGCGACATCACCGATCACGACTTCGAGACCGCGGTGCGCTCTGTGCGCGCGGCCGCCGAGCGCCTGGTGCGGAACCGCACGATCGGTTCCCATCCGACCTTCTTCGAGGCGCTCACCGCCGCCGCCTTTGCTCACTTCCGTCGGAAGCGGGTGGACGTGGCCGTGCTCGAGGTCGGCCTGGGCGCGCGTCTGGACGCCACGAACGTGGCCGATCCGATCGCCTCGGCGATCGCCAGCGTCGCCCTCGATCACCAGGTCTACCTCGGCAGGACCCTGGCCTCCATCGCGAGGGAGAAAGCGGGCGTCATGCGCCGCGGACGCCCCACCGTTGTCGGCCCGCTGACCGCGGACGCGCTCCGGGCCGTCCGCACGCAGGCACGCGCCACCGGTGCACGCGTGGTCGAGGCTCGCCGCGGCTCGCAGGTCGTCGCGCGTGGCGGCGAGGGCAACCGCGTCGACGTCCGCACGCCGCTTCGCTCGTACCCGGACCTGCGGCCTCTCCCGGGTCTGCACCAGCGCGACAACCTGCTCGTGGCCGTTCGCCTGCTCGAGGAGGCGCACGCCGAGGGCCTCGCCGTCGATCTCGAGGCCCTCCCCGCCGCCGTCTCGCGCACGCGGTGGCCGGGCCGGCTCGAGTGGATCGACGGCGACCCGCCTCTCCTCCTCGACGGCGCCCACAACCCCGCCGGCGCCCGTGCTCTCGCGTCCCACCTCCGCGGGCGCGGCCCCTACGTTCTCCTGTTCGCCGCCATGAACGACAAGGATGTCGCCGGCCTCGCCCGCGCCCTCTTCCCCCGGGCCGGCGACGTGGTCCTCACCCATCCGCGGCTGCCGCGGGCCATGGCGCCCGACGAGATCGCCCGTCGCCTGGGCCGGCGGGCCGCCCGTGCCCACCGCGAGCGGAGTGTCTTCCGCGCGCTCGCCCTCGCCCGCCGCCTCGCCCGGGCCCGAGGCGCGGGCACGCCCGTGGTGGTCGCCGGCACCCTCTTCCTCGTGGGCGAGGTCAAAGGCCTGCTCGAGCGCGGGCATCTTGGATGAGCGTTCCTTTGCGGCGACCGTTGACTCTCAGGGGAGGGCGGTGGGATAATCCCACCATGCCCATCTCGAAGGCCGATACGAAGAGGCGGGTGGTCCTGCCGGCGGCGAAGCCCGGGGATGTCTTCGACATCCAGAGTCAGGGAGAAGGCCGTCTGCTCCTCGTGCGCCTCGAGCGCCCGGAGCCAGGCCAGAGGATGAGCAAGGCCCGCTGTCTCGCAGCCATCGCTTCGGCGCCCCTGCGCACGAGGATGACCTGGGACTCGCTCAAGGAAATGACGCGGGAGCCGTGATCCTTCTCGACACGAACGTCCTGATCTACGCCTCCACCCGCAGGTCGCCGTTTCTGAAGTGGGCCAGAGACACCATCGCCTCGGGAGTTTCCGGTGATGGCGCAGCGGTCAACGCCGTGAGCATTGCCGAGATCTGCGTGGGCGATGCCGAGCCGGAGAAGGTTGTCGAACGGGTGCGTAGCTGGGGCGTCACGGTGCTCGACGTGCCTTCGGCCGCCGCCGAGCCGTGCGCCAGGGCCTACCGGGAGTATCGGGAGCGCCGAGGAGCCCAGTCCGGCCGCGACGCCCCTCTGCTGCCGCTTCCGGACTTCTTCATCGGTGCACACGCCCAGATCATGGGCTGGCCGCTGGCGACCGCCGACGAGGGTCGCTTCCGGACCTATTTTCCGTCGGTCACTCTGCAGACGCCCTGAGACCCACCGGGCGACGACTGGAGACCTACCGCACAGATGCCTGCGTGCGGGCGATGACGACCCCGGAGAACCCTGCCATCTCCTCGAAGTAGCCGATGAAGCGCACGGCCTCCGGGGTCTCCCGATCGCTCAGGTTGTGGGCCCACCGGTAGCCGATGGGCTGGTACCAGAGCTCGGCCTGGACGGTGAGCGGGCCCTGCCTCCAGCCCACGTCGACGCGGTAGCGGATCCGGTCGCCGCCGGCGGTGAAGTCGGGGTCCGCGCTCGCCCCGCCGCGGACCGCGATCGCTTTCTCGGCCGTCGCCTTGTCGAAGCCCGTCGGCAGCACCCGGTTGTCCTTGGCGTAGCTGAGGGCGGAGAGAAGCACGGTCGTGACCGCGCCTCCGGGGTCGGCCAGGATCGGCTCGTAGATCTGCACCTGACCGGGATCGGTGATCTCCTCGTAGTGAGGCTCGAAGCGTGCGGGATCGGCGTCGTTGTCGTTGCCGACGATGGAGCCGTCGCGGTTGAGCCGTCCCGATTCGAAGACGACCGTGCCCCCGGCGTCGCGCACCGCCACGTGCAGCCACACCCGCCGCGATGGATAAGCGGAGGGAAGCTTGTGCCCGGCCAGGTTCGAGACCACGACCTCGGCGGTCAGCGTCCGGCCCTCGACCCCGGCGTCCTCCAGCGCCAGCCGGGCGGCGGCGGTCGCGAGAGCCTCCCGGGTTCGCTCGGCCGTCGTCTCCAGCTCCTGCGGGAGCGCCACGACCCCCAGCTCGGCGCGATGGCGGTTGAGGATCCGGGGCATGAGGGTGTTGCCGCCGCGGAAGACGTGCCGCGACACGTTCTCGTGGGGGAGACCCACGACGCTGGCGATGTTTGTCTCGCCCTCGACCTCGGGCATGTGGCAGTCCTGGCAGCTCGTCCGGTCGCGGTAGTCGCTGTGGCGCCACTCGAGGTAGGGCACCTGCTCGGCCAGCTCGCCCACGACCTGGCCGTCGTCGTCGAGCGTGTGGGTCAAGAGGGTGTGACAGGTCGCGCAGACCTCGGAGCGCTGAATGTGGTCGGCCCGGTTCGGCACGAAGCGCGAGGCCGAGCGCATCACGGTCTGACGCCCGGTGTCCACGTCGTAGGGACCGAACGCCCTCCGCTCGCCGGCGGGCGTGGTCGTGTCGATGACGAACCCGGCGGTGAAGCTCTCGTGCTCGCCCAGCTTCTCGGGTCCGACCTGGTGGCACAGCGCGCACGACACCCCGTCCGCGGCCAGCCGGTCCTGGTCGCTCGCCCCGCGCGCGATCGGGAGATGCGCGAAGACCTCGCCCTTCCGCCCTTCCGCGTTGGCCTGGTAGCGGCCCATGGGCATGTGGCAGGCGCTGCACTCGTTCTGGATGGCCTCGCTCGCCATCGGGTGCACCAGCGTCTCGCGCCGGACCGCGGCCTGCCAGTACGGGTCCCGAGCGGCGTTGGCCATCATCGACGGGCGCCAGCCCACGCCGATGGAGACGTCCTCGCCGGCCGGCGTCACGAGGCCGTTGTGGCAGGCCAGGCACCGGTCGGAGGTCACGAAGATCTCCGGCACCTGGGCGTGGGCGGGCAACGCCACGCAGAGAGCCAGCCCGATCAGGATGAGAAACCCCAGATCGTGTCGCATGGCTCTACCACCCCTCGTAGAGAGTGCCGTCGAACCAGTCCCACAGCACGTAGAACAGCACCTGCGCATCCCGCTCGTCTCTCTTGTTGAGCGGCAGCCTGACCCCGACGTTCGCCATGATGTGCTGGCGCTTGTTGAGGGTCACCTGCATCTGGGGGACGACATCGAAGACGAAGTCCTCCCCCGCCACCAGGTCGCGCCCGACCAGGAGCTCCAGCATCGGCGACCACGCGCGGCCGAACTGCCCGCTCTGGCCGGTCCAGCCGATGGCGTTGCGGAAGAGGGCCTCGTTCTTCGCCTTGTCCTCGTCGAAGCTCAGCTCCAGGCCGAGCTGGCTCTGGAGGAAGAACCCGGCGGGCAGGATTTGTCCGTAGGCGATGTAGGGCTCGAAGAGAGCGGTGCCCCGGCCGAAGCCGCGCTCGTCGTCCCCGGTGGGAAGGAAGAGCTCCCCGGCCACGCTCACGATCGAGTCGCGGTCGTGGTAGACGTCCCGCTTCAGCGACACCGCGATGTCGCCCATGGACGAGGTCCACGAGGTGGCCTGCCCCGAGCCGTCGGTCACCGGGACTTCGTGCCACCCGAACGGCACCACGATCTCCCACTGGTTCCGCGCGCCAAAGCGCTGCTCGTAGACGAGCTTGCTGGCGATCCGTCCCGGGGCCTTTGTGTCGACCTGCGTGGCGAGGACCGCCTCGTCTTCGGGGAAGGCCTTCCCCGTCACCAGCGGCCGCGGCAGGTTGAGCTCGCCGCGGGGCCAGGCGGCGTCGGCGCCGAACCCCTTGATGTATTCGACGACCGTCGCCAGCTCCCCGACGGTGAGCACCCCGCCGAAGGCGGGCATCATCTCCGAGAAGCCCCGGGACGGCCCGCCCTCGAAGGCGATGCCTGTCCAGTCCCACTCGGGCTCGCGGCTGACGAAGCTGGAGTCGGTGAAGTCCGGGAGGGGGTCCTCGAAGCCCCGCAGGCTCGGGGGCGCCCCCCTCCCGCCGGGCCCGTGGCAGCTGGCGCAGGCGCTCTGGTAGAGGGTCTTCCCGGACGGCGGCGGATCGACCGCGGCCTCGGCCCCCGCTGAGGCAGCGAGTGCCAAGAGGAGGCCGGCGAGCGTCGCCGGCGCTCGACACGATCGAGGTTGGGGAGGGCGGTGGGGTGCGCTCATGCGTGTTTCCTTCGCCGTTGGTGTGGACCCGTGGGGGTCGAGGATCGAAGGCTCCGAGCTCGCTCCGAGCCCCATCACCGAACCTAGCAGCCGGACCCGGTGCTCCGCCTGAGCCGTTTGAACGGTCATGCGGAGAATGGTTGACACGGGCGCCGACACCGCCCACCGTGCCCGCCAGGCGTGCGCCGTCGCCCCCGCGCTCTGTCCTCTGCCTCTCGGCTGGCCGGGGGGTGTTGCACGACCGCGATGTCCGCTGGAGCGGATGGAGGTGCTACAATAGCACTAGAGTTGCAACTAATTGCAACCAAGGGATGAGACTGGAGATTGCATGGCGGCGACGACTGTCGGGGTCAAGTTGGACGGGGAGACGAGAGAGCGGCTCAAGAGACTCGGCGAGGCCAGGCAACGCTCCACGCACTGGCTCATGAAGGAAGCTATCGCGAGGTATCTCGAGGTCGAGGAACGATACGAACGCGAGGCGGCCGAGGACATGGCCCGCTGGCAACGCTTTGTCGAAACAGGGACCGCGATCTCGCATGAGGAGGTCAAGGCGCGCCTGGCTTCGCTGGCCGAGGAGGCGGCCGAGAAGGCCAGCGATTCATGAGGGTCCTGTGGCTCCCCGAAGCCCTGGATGACGTCGAACGCCTTTACGGCTTTCTGATCGGAAAGGACGCCCGGGCCGCCGAGCGAGCCATGCGCTCCATTTCGAGCAGCGCCGACAAGCTGCAGGATTTCCCGCTGATCGGTCGCCCCATGGGCGACCAGACCGAGCGCAGGGAGTTCGTCGTGCCGTTGGGTGGAGGTGCGTATGTTCTCCGCTACCGAGTCCACCAGGACGCCGTTGTGATCATCCGGGTCTGGCACAGCCGCGAGACGCGTGGCTGAACCGCGGCGGCTCTCGCGCCGCAGCCCCGTGCGTGTCGTTCGGGATCCGCTGCGTCGGTCCGAGACTTGATCGCTCCGGGAGGGCGGTCAGCGCGAGGCGACGTCCGGTCCGAGAAGGCCCCGGAAGTGGGCCAGCGCTTCCGGCGTGTCCCACTCCGCGGGGCCGATATGGTGGCGCAGGAGCACGCCGCTGCGGTCGAGGACGA
This sequence comes from Acidobacteriota bacterium, assembly GCA_022340545.1. Lineage (GTDB taxonomy): Bacteria > Acidobacteriota > Vicinamibacteria > Fen-336 > Fen-336 > JAJDNS01. The sequence goes on from JAJDNV010000007.1 coordinate 7,932, forward strand.
AGGTCTCCGGGTAGCCGGTCGTGTGATACGCCCCCGCGGCGACGCGCCCCCCGGGGTCGAGGAGAACGGGGAGCGTCAGCCCGAACCCCGTCACGAACTCGCGCAGCGCCTCCTCGTCCTCGTCGGTCGAGACGGTGACCACCGCGAGGCCCTCCGGACCGAGGGCGCGGTGCAGACGCTCGAGCGACGGCATCTCCGCAACGCAGGGCGGGCACCACGTGGCCCAGAAGTTCAGGACCACGACCTTGCCGCGCCAGGAGGCGAGGTCCCTTTCGCCGCCGGTCAGGGTGGGCAGGCGGAATCCCGGGGCCTCCGCCCCCGGCTTGAGGGCGTAGCCCTTGTTCTCGGCGAGGTGGACGTAGCCGAAGGCCACCGCCACCACGACCGCCACCAACGCCACCGTCCGCAGAGCGTTCTTCATGCTCTTTCGATTGTAAGCACGCGGGCTGCCACCCCGAAGTCGCCGGCCCGTTGACGAAACGTGTCGGCCGCTGCGTCCGGGCGCTCGGTGTTCAGGGCCGCGACCAGGACTCCTCGAAGACGGTGGCCCGCTCCACCCGGGACCAGACGATCTCGTGGCCGATCCCCGGGCCCTCGGGCACGGCGATGGTGCCGTCCTTCGAAACGACGACCGGCGGATCCACGAGGTCCTCCTCGAAGACACGAGCGCTCGCCGACGTGTCCCCCGGGAGCGTGAACCCGGGCAGGGTCTGCAGGTGGACGTTGGCGAGCCGGCCGATGCCCGACTCGAGCATGCCCCCGCACCACACGGGGACCCCTCGGGCCCGGCACGTGTCGTGGACCCCTCGCGCCGCCGCGAAGCCGCCCACGCGTCCGACCTTCACGTTGACGATGCGGCAGGCCCCCAGCTCGAGGGCTCGCCGCGCGTCGTCGGCCGAGCGGATCGACTCGTCCAGGCAGAGCGGGGTGCGCAGGCGCCGCTGCAGCGAGGCGTGGTCCACGATGTCGTCCCACCCCAGGGGCTGCTCGATCATCATCAGGCCGAAGTCGTCGAGCGCGCGCAGGTCCTCCGCGTCCGCCAGGGTGTAGGCGCAGTTGGCGTCCACCATGAGCGGAAGCTCCGGAAACCGTTCCCGAATGGCCCCCACCAGCACCCGGTCCCGCCCCGGCTTGATCTTGACCTTGACCCGCCGGTATCCCGCCGCGACCTCGGCCGCCACCTGCTCCACCACGGCCGCGTCCTCGTCCTGCAGGCCCACCGAGACCCCGGCCGCGACCGTCCCGCCGCGACCCCCGAGGAGCCGGTAGAGGGGAGCGCCCTCCCGCCGGGCCGCGAGCTCCCAGACCGCCATCTCGAGGGCGGCCTTCGCCATCTCGTGCCCCCGCACCCGCGCGAGCGCGGGATGCACCTCCCGCGGGTGGGTGATGTCGAGGGCGAAGGCCGCAGGGACGAGGAAGTTCCGGAGCACGTGCAGGACCGTGGCGTTCGTCTCGGGCAGGTAGAACGGGTCGACGTCGGCCACGCACTCGCCGTGGCCGGTGACGCCGTCGGCACGGACGGAGACGAGCAGAAACTCCTTCGTCGTCATGCGCCCCACCGACGTCTCGAACGGCGCCTTGAGGGGCAGGGAGATCTTCCGCGCCTCCACCCGGTCGAGTCTCACCCGCGCCGCTCCCCGACGGCCGCCGCCGCCGCCGCTAGCCCCGTCGCGTGCCCGCCCGCGACGCCTTCGCCGCGCACTTGCGGCACCGGCCGAGGATGTGGTGACGGTGCGCCTCGATCCGGAACCCGATGCCGCGGGCGATCTTCTCCTGGATGTGCTCGATCTCCGGGCTCTTGAACTCGAAGATCTCGCCGCACGAGCCGCAGATGAAGTGGTCGTGGTGGTCGCGGTTCCACAGCGGCTCGAAGCGCGCCTCCCCCCCGTAGGTCAGCTCGCTGGCGAGGCCGGCGTCCTTGAAGAGCTTCAAGGAGCGGTAGATCGTGGTCCGCCCGATGTCCGCCCGCCGGCGGCGGACGATGCCCAGCAGCTCCTCGACCGAGACGTGCCGCCCCGCCTTCAAGAAGGCGTCGAGGATCACCTCCCGCTGCCGGCTGCGTTTCAGGCCGTGCCGGACGAGGTGGGCCGCGAGGACCTGCTTCTCTTCCCGCCCAGTCGTGCTCACCATGGGAATGATCGAGCCTAGCCCCCCACACGAAGCGCTGTCAACGACGACGCCCTGCCCCTCCCCCGACGGTGACGACGGCCTTGAGCTCACGTAGTGTCGT
>JAJDNV010000061.1 GCA_022340545.1 Acidobacteriota bacterium
CTTCGGAGGACGGAGCCGTCGAGTGCTGCGCGCCGGTGCCGGGAGCCGGGGACGAGTCGCACCCGAAGGCTCAGAAGGTCGGCGTCACCTGGACCATGACGATACCGTGGGGCTCCACCTCCGCCTCGTAGCTCGCGGTGAACGTCCCGACGTCCGCCTTCCGCCACAGATCGCGCACGACCGCCGGCCCTCCCGGGAAGAGCCCGATGTCCTCCCAGCGGGCGGTGATCCGGGCGGCCTCGGTGCCCCGGTTGAACAGAATCACCGCACGCGAGCCGTCGGCGAGGGGCTTCATCCAAACCTCGAGGGCCCCGCGGTCCCGGACCCGGCGGCCCTGCATCCCGAGGGGATCCTGGTCGACGGCGACCACCTCGCCGTTGGTCAGAATGTCGCGTGTCTCCGTCGACATGCTCCGAAGGTCGTTACCCGCCATGAGCGGCGCGCTGAACAGCGCCCAGAAGCTGAAGTGCGCGCGCGACTCGGTTGGGGTGAGCCCCTCGTTCCCGACCTCGAGCATGTCCGGATCGTTCCAGCCACCGGGCCCCGAATAGGGGTAGAGGTCAGCCATCAGGTCGATGATGTGAACGACGCCCATGCCTCCCCAGCTCCGCCCGCAGTCCCAGCAGTCCTGGATGTCCCCGGTGGCGCGCCACAGGTGGCCGACCCCGGGGGCCCACAGCCAGGGCTGCGTAGAGCCCCATTCGCAGATGCTGAAGACGACCGGCCGGCCCGTCGCCCGCAGGGCCTGGCTCATGAGGGCGTAGGCGTTGCGCGTGTCCTGGCCCTCGGAGTTGCACCAGTCGTACTTCAGGTAGTCCACGCCCCACTCCGCGTATGTCTTGGCGTCGATCTCCTCGTAGCCCTTGCTGCCCGGTCGGTGCTGGCAGGTGCCGGTGCCGGCGTCGGAGTAGATGCCGAACTTGAGGCCCTTCGAGTGCACGTCGTCGGCGAGGGCCTTCATGCCGGAGGGAAAGCGCTCCGCGTCGACGACGATCTTGCCGCTGGCGTCCCGATCCACCTGCCAGCAGTCGTCGATCACCACGTACTCGTAGCCCGCCTCCTTCATGCCGCTCGACACCAGGGCGTCGGCCGTCTCCTTGACGAGCGCCTCGCTCACGTCGCAGGCGAACTTGTTCCAGCTGTTCCAGCCCATGGGAGGGGTGAGAGCCAGGCCCTCGCCCGCGACGGCCAGCGGCGGCGCCAGCCCCAGGACGCCGGCGATCACGACGAGGGTCCACAAGAGAGTCCGCATGATCTCCTCCAGTCGGTCCACCGGAATTCTACTCGCCCCGCCGGCCGCTCGGTACGGGCCTGAGGGCACGACGTGGCCGGGTCGCGTGATAATAGGCACGGAGGAGGGCGGTGCGGCTGGGCTCAGGCAACCGCGCCCTTGTGCCCTCCGGGAGCCTCTCATGAAGCCAGTGCTCGTCGCCCTCCTCGCACTCGTCTGCTTCGCCCCGCCAACGCCGGCTCAGTCCCGCGACGAGGCCAGCCTCGGCGATCTCCAGAGCCTACAAGACGAACTCGCCAACCTCGACGGTGAGCTCGAGGGGCTGGAGCCGGGCGATCCCAAGACGGACGAGTTTCGGAGAAGGGCCGAGCAGATCCGCGAGGAAACCGTCTACCTCAAGGTCAAGGTGCAGCACCACCAGCGCGATGGCGGCTCGGGAACCGGCCTCTCCTACGACGAGGTCTCCAGGGTCCGTCGGATGGTCGACGATCTTCGCGACGACATCGACCGGGCGTTCGGGGCCGAGGAGCGGGAGCTGCGCCTGGAGGAAGGAACGTCGATCGAGGTGCGCCTGACGCACGGTCTGTCCTCGAGGACCGCTCGACGTGAGGACCCGGTGGACGCAACCGTGGCGGAGCCCGTCCGCGCGGGCGGCGACCTCGCGCTTCCCGCCGGCACCCAGGTGCGCGGTGTGGTGACGGATGTGGAGCACGCCCAGCGGCCATCGAAGGCCGGCCGGCTCGAGATCGAGTTCGACTCCGTCTTCCTCGACCGCACCCGATTCGACATGCGGGGCCGCGTGGCCGAGATCCAGGAGAGCGGCGCCCGTGCGGAGAAGGCCGGGATCGGCGCCGTCATCGGCGGCGTCCTTGGCGGACTCCTCGGGGGCAAGAAGGGAGCCATCGCCGGGATCCTCATCGGCGGCGGCGGCGCCGTCGTCGCGACCGAGGGTGAGGACGTGGAGCTCCCGGCAGGTACCGTGCTGACCGTCCGCCTCGAGCGGCCTCTGATCGTCGCGCGCTGACCCCTTCCAGCTGCATGGTCACGTCGGCGGACTCTCCGTCTGTCTTCTCATTGTCGGAGACGGAGCCGAGGACGTACCCGGTGCTGGCATGGGTCGTGGCTGGTGAAGGCCCCGTGGGCTACGGAAGATCGTAGAACTCGTAGGCTATGCGCCACGTGAACTCGCTTCCAGGTTCGACGTGCAGGTCGATGTATGGTTCCGGCGACCGAACCGGGCGAATGGCCCACACCATCATGCGCGTCAGTGGCCGGTCGCCGGTGATCCTCAAGCCCGCCCCCGCCTTGGCGTTCTCCACCTTGATGTCGTAGTCCGCGGCAGTGTCACCGAACCCCGCCACCTCGACCATCGTCCACTGGTCACCCTGCAGCTCACGGAGGTAGACCACCTTCTTCCCCCGGGTTTCCGCAAATCCTCCCTGGTCGCGCGCGGCCGCGACCTCGAAAGGCACCTTGATCACGAAGTCCGGCCCGGTCGGCTGACCGTCGAGCACGATGAAGTTGTGGTTGTAGACCGAGGTCTCGATCGGCTTCCGGCCCGTGTTCTCCAGTCTGTGCTCCAGGATCAGCTCAGGCTTGCCCTCGGGGAGGCGCAGAGTCTTGACATAGACGTAGCCATAACCGGACTCGTCGGTCAGATCGTGAACGAACTCGACCCGGTCAGCTTCCTGCCGCACGTTCCACGTCCCGCCGTTCACGATCTCGTAGCGGTTGAAGAAGCTGTATTCCTCCTCTTCTGGCTTGCGGAGCATTCCGACGCCAACCTTGAGGAACGTCCCCCCAACCGCGGCCTCGCGGTAGCCGATCGGAGTGCGGAACTCCTCGACGGGACCGATGTCCGCACTCGCAGGACCCGCGGCGTAGCCGTTCAGGGCAGGATCGAACTCGATGTCCCCGAGGTCTGGGTCGAACTTGACGAACCACGGTGCGAAGTACGTGTGCGCGTTGGCTTCCAGCCTGGCCACGGTTCCCGCCCAATCGAAGCGTGTCCCGCGATAGAAGCCTCTCTCGGCATCCGGCAGGTAGAGCTGCAGGTCGACCAGGCCGTTCGAGAGTGTGGCCTGCGGGTGATCGGACGCGTCGGAACCGCTTGCGGCCACGATCGCCGCAATCAACACGAGACTGCCAAGACATGCGTCCATGATCGAATCCTCCGACTCGAGCCGAATCTACGGGGGGCCCCGCCGATCCGAACGCTCATGAATTCACGGGTTCGGCATCCTCTTCGCCGACACGAAGACGATGCAAGCGGGGTCTGGCACGCTGAGACTCTTGCCCAGAGGAGAGAGTCTCCCCGTGGCAGCATCGACCTCGAAGACGGCGACGCCGCTCGAAGCCTGATTTGCCACCAGCAGGTATCGTCCGCTCGGATCGATGGTGAAGCTCCGTGGACGTTTCCCCTGGGTGGCCACTCGCTGGACCTTCGTCAGTGTGCCGTCTGCGGGGTTGATGGAGAACACCACGATGCTGTCATCGCCGCGGTTCGACGCATACAGGAATGTCCCGAGCCCGGCCACGACGACTTCCGCAGCGGTGTTCGTCCCCGCAAAACCTTCGGGCAGGGTCGAGATCGTCTGGATTCTCGTCAGGCTGCCCTTCCCCGGGTCGTGAGCGAACGCGGTGATCCCCGATTCCATCTCGTTGATGAGATAGGCAAAGTTGCCCCCGGGATGAAAGGCGAGATGCCTTGGGCCGGACCCGGGTGGGACCTGCACGAATGGCGGGCTGTTCGGCGCCAGGGAACCGGCTGCCGCCCCGAACAGATAGCTGTAGACCTTGTCCGTCCCGAGGTCGGGTACGAAGAGGAATCGATCGTCGGGCGACGGCACGACGGCGTGGGGATGCGGCCTCGTCTGGCGGATTGGGTGGACGCTCGACCCGGCGTGGCGCGCGAGCGCCGTCCGATCTCCCAGGGAGCCGTCAGGATTCAACCGGAATACCGCGACGCTGCTTCCTCCGTAGTTGGCGACCGCGATGGCCTTCCCGGCCTTGTCCACCGCAAGATGTGTCGGTCCCCCCCCGCCTGAGGGAACCCGGTTGAGCAGACTCAGGGATCCGGTCACGGGCTCGATGGCAAGACTCAGTATCTCCCCTTCGCTCTTGCCGCCGTTTCCCATTTCGCTCACGGCATAGAGGACCCTCTCGTTCGGGTGGGTTGTGAGCCAGGTAGCGCGCTCGATCTCGGCAACGAGGGAAAGGTGGCCAAACCGCATCTCCGACGGTTCGAGACTGCACGCGTAGACACCTCCGCTTTCCGCGCCCGCGGAGGTCCCGAAGTACACGATGAACCGGGATGTCTGCGCTTGGACACCGGACACCGGCAGCAACAGCCAGGCGCCTGCGATGACCATGCGCATCGACGACATTGCGACGCCGGATCTTCCCAGTCGAATCATTGCCCAACACCCTCGAGGAGTCGCACGCTCCGCAGGCGTCTTCCTGGCCTCCCGACCGGGATCATTCCCGCTCCGTCTCTGCAACGGAATCGGCTACTTCACCAGCAAGTAGGTGCCGCGCCGGCGGCCCTTCTTGAACTCTCCCCGCTTCACGCCCGACTGCAGGATGCTCGCGGCCTCCGGAGTGGACATCCCGGCCTTTTCCGCGATGTCACGCATCCGCTGCGGCTTCGCGGTCATGACGAGCAGCACCCGGGCCTTCTTCGCTCCTCGGGCGGCGCGGCCCCTCGCCTGCAACCGCCTCGGTTTGCCGCCCGGCCTCCGCGTCGCCGGCACCCGCGACACGCTCTCGACGATCTTCCGAGCCCCCTTGAGCGCCTTGATCTCGTCCCGGAGCCGGGCGATCGTGGCTTCCTTCTCCGCAATGAGCTTGTCGATGTCCTTCATGATCTTCCTGCCTCGCCCTCGCCCCTGAACTGATTCACCTGGATTGACAATTGGCAAGAGTGAATTCGCCGGAGGATTATAGGTGAACTCGAGCGACTTGGTGCGTAGCGAGTCAACGGCGGACGCGGGATCTGGAGGCGTTCGGGCGCAGTCCGGCGCCCGCTTCCGTAGAACTCCCTCCTCATCAAGCGCGTGGTGGTAGCATTCTCGCCGGCGAGTACTTCTCCCGGAGCAGAAACACGCAGGACAGAATCCCGAGCGCCAGGAAGAACCCCATGGCCTGCATGCGAGCCTGTTAGCTTCTAAAGATCTCCTTCAGCCAGCCGGTGAGCATCGGGCTGAAGCGGCGTATCCGGCCGCCGCCTTCGCCCTAGTCATCCATCTCGAGCCGCGCCATGGCATCTGAACCAATAGAGCCAGGACGAAGAGCGACGCGACCATCACTCTTCCGATCCTTGCGTCATCGCAACTATCGTCTGTTCCTCAGCGGCCAGAGCCTCTCCATGATCGGCACCTGGATGCAGCGAATCGCCGTCGGGTGGCTGGTCTATCGACTCACCGATTCCGCTTTCCTGCTGGGGGTTGTTGGGTTTACCGGCCAGATCCCCACGTTCTTTCTAGCCCCCGTTGCCGGTGTGTTGGCCGACCGTCACAATCGTCACCACATCCTGATCTGGACTCAAGTCCTGGCCATGGTGCAGGCACTGCTCCTGGCTCTTCTGGTCCTGTCTGACCTTGTCGAGATCTGGCACATCATCGTCCTGAGTATCATCCTGGGAATGATCAGAGCCTTCGAGATGCCGACTCGCCAATCATTCATGGTGGAGATGGTCGCTGACAGGAACGATCTCAGCAACGCGATCGCCCTCAACTCGACCATGGTCAACGCGGCTCGCATGCTGGGCCCGTCCGCAGCCGGAATCGTGATCGCCGCCGCGGGAGAAGGCATCTGCTTCCTGGTGAATGCAATCAGCTTCGTGGCCGTCATCCTCTCATTGCTCCTGATGAGGATCGAACCGAGGCATGTCCCCCAGCGCCGCTCGAAGCTCTGGCAGGAGCTCAAGGAAGGCTTCGGCTATGCTGCCGGCTCTCCGCCCATCCGGGATGTCTTGTTGCTCTTCGCTCTCGTCAATCTGGTCGGGATGCCCTATATCGTGCTCATGCCCGTGTTTGCCAGGGATGTGCTCCACGGCGGGCCGAGTGTGTTTGGATACCTCGTGGGCGGCGCGGGACTCGGCGCCCTCGGAGGGGCCGTATATCTGGCATCCCGCGAGAGCGTGCGTGGCCTGGTCAAGACGATACCCATGGCGGTCACGCTGTTTGGATCAGCCTTGATGCTCTTGGCGGTGTCACGGGTCATGTTCTTGTCCCTGGGCCTGATGCTGTTCATCGGCCTCGGTCAAATGGTTCTCATGGCCGGGAGCAACACGCTTCTGCAGACAGTGGTCGATGATGACAAGCGCGGCCGGGTCATGAGCTTCTTTGCCATGGCCTTCATGGGGGCCACACCGGTGGGCAGCCTGGTGGCCGGTTCCCTGGCCAGCCGGATAGGGGCACCATGGACTGTTTTCACGGGTGGAATGGGCTGCGTTGCCGGGGCTCTCTTCTTCTTCAGCAGGCTACCGAGATTGAGGAAGTTGATTCGCCCCTACTATCGCGAGAAGCGAACTCCCCCTGAAGTCGCCATCGGCATCCAGAACGCCAGCGAGCTGGCGAGAAGATGACCGACAGGACCGCTGTCAGTCCGTGCCGGCCGAGTGACGCATGGTGCGGCCAGCGGGAAGACACCGTGTCCCCGGGCAAGAGACGCGGCGGGGCGGGCCAGCGTGGGTCATTGCCTGGGTGTCAGACGTCAAAGCGGTCGAGGTTCATCACCTTGCTCCACGCCGCCACGAAGTCGTCGACGAGCTTGGCCTGCGCGTCCGAGCTTGCGTAGACCTCGGCCAGGGCCCGGAGCTGCGAGTTCGAGCCGAAGACCAGATCGACACGCGTGCCCGTCCACTTGACCCGGCCTGTCTTGCGGTCGCGCCCCTCGAAGACGTCCTTGGAGTCCGACGTCGGCTTCCACTCGGTGCCCATGTCGAGCAGGTTCACGAAGAAGTCATTGGTCAGCGATTCCGGGCGCTTCGTGAAGACGCCGTGAGGCGACTTGCCGACGTTGGCATTCAGGACGCGCATCCCGCCGACGAGGACCGTCATCTCCGGCGCGGTCAGCGTCAGCAGCTGCGCCTTGTCGACCAGCAGCGCCTCGGCCATCGTGCCGTAGTCGCCCTTCAGGTAGTTGCGGAAGCCGTCGGCGACCGGCTCCAGCGCACCGACCGACTCCACGTCGGTCTGCTCCTGCGAGGCGTCCATGCGCCCCGGCGTGAACGGAACCGTCACGTCGTGACCGGCGTTCTTCGCGGCCCGCTCGACGCCGGCCGCACCGGCCAGGACGATCAGGTCGGCCAGCGAGACCTTCTTGCCGCCGGACGCCTTCTTGTTGAACTCGCTCTGGATGCTCTCGAGCTTCTTGAGCACCTTCGCCAGCTCCGCCGGCTGGTTGACGGGCCAGTCCTTCTGCGGCGCCAGGCGGATGCGGGCGCCGTTCGCGCCGCCGCGCTTGTCCCCTCCGCGGAAGGTGGACGCCGACGCCCAGGCGGTGGAGACGAGCTGCGAGACCGTGAGCCCCGAGGCGAGGACCTTGGCCTTCAGCGAGGCGATGTCCTTGTCGTCGACGAGCGGGTGATCGACCGCGGGGATCGGGTCCTGCCAGCTCAGCTCCTCCTTCGGCACCTCCGGGCCGAGGTAGCGCGCTCGCGGGCCCATGTCTCGGTGCGTCAGCTTGAACCAGGCGCGGGCGAACGCGTCCGCGAACTCGTCCGGATTCTCCATGAAGCGGCGGGAGATCTTCTCGTACTCCGGGTCGAACCGCAGCGAGAGGTCGGTCGTCAGCATCGTGGGCCCGATCCGCTTCGAGTTGTCGTGGGCGTGCGGCACGGTTCCGGCGCCGGCGTCGCCCTTGGGTTTCCACTGGTGCGCGCCCGCCGGGCTCTTCGTCAGCTCCCATTCGTAGCCGAACAGGTTCGAGAAGAAGTCGTTGCTCCACTTCGTCGGTGTCGTCGTCCAGGTGACCTCCAGGCCGCTGGTGATCGTGTCGGCGCCCTTACCCGAGCCGAAGCTGCTCTTCCAGCCGAGGCCCTGCTGCTCGATCTCGGCTCCTTCGGGGTCGGCGCCCACGTGCGAGGCGGGCCCCGCCCCGTGGGTCTTGCCGAAGGTGTGACCGCCGGCGATCAGGGCGACCGTCTCTTCGTCGTTCATCGCCATGCGGGCAAAGGTCTCGCGGATATCCCTGGCTGCGGCGACCGGATCCGGGTTGCCGTTCGGGCCTTCGGGGTTGACGTAGATCAGGCCCATCTGCACGGCGGCCAGCGGGTTCTCGAGGTCCCGATCCCCGGAGTAGCGCTCGTCGTCGAGCCACTTCATCTCCTTGCCCCAGTAGACGTCCTGGTCTGGCTCCCAGACGTCCTCCCGACCGCCGGCGAAGCCGAAGGTCTTGAACCCCATCGTCTCCAGCGCGACGTTACCGGCGAGGATCATCAGGTCGGCCCAGGAGATCTTGCGACCGTACTTCTGCTTGATCGGCCAGAGGAGGCGCCGTGCCTTGTCCAGGCTGACGTTGTCCGGCCAGCTGTTGACCGGCGCGAAGCGCTGCTGGCCCCGGCCGCCGCCGCCGCGCCCGTCGCCGACGCGGTACGTGCCGGCGCTGTGCCACGCCATGCGGATGAACAGCGGCCCGTAGTGGCCGAAGTCCGCCGGCCACCAGTCCTGCGAGTCGGTCATCAAGGCCGCCAGATCCTTCTTCAGCGCCGCGTAGTCGAGGCTCTCGAACTCCCTGGCGTAGTCGAAGTCCTCGCCCATCGGGTTGGACCTGGAGGAATGCTGGTGGAGGAGGTCCAGGCGCAGCTGGTTCGGCCACCAATCACGGGTCGACGGGCCGCCGCCGGCGTGGCTGATCGGGCACTTGGCCGATGGCGTGTTCCCTTGCTTTGTTTCGTTGCTCATGTGCGCTTCCTCGATTCTGAATGCCTCTGACGGCGAGCTGTGCTCATGGCCGCGCCCGGTCGGTGTGGGGTGCCTCCCGGCAGTCTGGGCAGACACCCCAGTAGATGACCTCGGCCTCGTCGATCTCGTACCCCGAATCCTCGGCGGCGGTCAGGCACGGCGCGGCGCCAACGGCGCAATCGACGTCGACCATCCGGCCACAGCGACGGCAGATCAGGTGGTGATGGTTGTCGCCGACCCGATCCTCGTAGCGCGCCGGGGACCCGGCGGGTTGGATGCGACGGATGAGGCCGTTCTCGGCAAGAACGCCGAGGGCGTCGTACACCGCCTGGCGGGAGATGACGCCGATCCTGGCCCGCACCGCGCCCGCCACGTCGTCGGCCGTGCCGTGCGGCCGCTCCGACACCGCCCGCAGCACCGCCAGACGCTGCGCCGTGGCCTGCAGGCCGTGCCGGCGAAGGAGATCTGCTTGGTTGTCTGACACTGTTTTCATATTAAGCCAAATTATTGACTCTGTCAAGAGCACTCCCCAGCCGCTGACCGGTCTCGGCGCTCGGCGAGGCGAGGCAAGGGCCTCCGGGGCCTCTCGGCCGACGACGACTCCCCCGCTGCTCCTGGCTTTCGGTGTTTGGTGGGCGTCCCTTCGGTGTCTCGGCTGCGCCGGGCTGTCCCCCGCGGCTCGAGCGGAGGCTTGTGGGTTACGCTAGTGACCAGATGCCCATGCACCCAAGATTGGCCCGAGGCGCCTGGCGGAGCGTCGCCTGGGCGGCGGCAATGGCGGGATGGATCTTCTCCGCCCCCGCTCTCAGGGCCGACTCCAAATGGGTCTGGACGGGAGTCAAGCGGGTCGTCGCTCTCGGCGACGTCCACGGGCGATACGACCAGCTGACGGCGATCCTCATCGGGACCGGGATGACCGACGAGGAGCTCCGCTGGACAGGAAGGGACGACCACCTGGTCCTGTGTGGTGACCTCGTCGATCGGGGGGAGCAGGACCGGGCGGTCCTGAACCTGGTGAGGAGACTCCAGGGGGAGGCCAGGGACGCCGGGGGGCAGGTCCACGTCATCCTCGGAAACCACGAGGTCATGAACATGACCCGCGACTTCCGCTACGTGCGTCCCGGGGGTTACGCCGCCTTCGCACGAGACGAGGACCCCCACGAGCGAGAGGAGGCCTGGCATAGGGCCGAGAAGGCGTTCACGGCAGAGGGTGCCAAGAAGGAGGAGACGAGCGCCGCCTTCGACGAGAAATACCCGCCGGGGTACTTCGCACGGCGGGACGCGTTCTCGAGGGATGGAGAGTACGGCTCCTGGCTTCTCGAGCAGCCGTCCGTGATCGAGGTGAACGGCACCGTCTTCGTCCACGGCGGCCTCACCCCCGAGGTCGCGGCGCTCGGGATCGACGAGATCAACGAGAGGGTCCGCAAGAGCCTCGAGAGCTTCATGCAGTCGGCCGAGGTTCTCCAGCAGGTCCTGACCGTCCCCGGGAGCTTCAGGGAGCTCCATGAGACCGCCCAGCAGGTGGTCAAGCTCGACGCCGAGGGGCGCCGTCTGGACCCCCACCTGGTGTCGGCGGCCCAAGACCTGATCGACCAGATCCACGAGCTTCCCTTCGCCCCCAATGGGCCGCAGTGGTATCGCGGCCTCTCGCTCGAGAGCGAGAGGCTCGAGAGAGACCCCTTCAGGAGCGTTCTGGATCGGCTCGGAGCGCAGCGCATGATGGTGGGTCACACCGTCACCCGGACCGGACGGGTGTCGACGCGATTCCAGGGCCACCTCATCCGGGGTGACGTGGGCATGGGCTACGGTCGGCGGGGCTACGCGGTCCTCTTCGAGGGCGGCAAGGTCGACGTCGTCGACCCGGCCACGCGCCAGGCCTCGCTTCCCTTCGTGGAGCCGCCCTACGGCGAGGGCTGGAGCGGCGGGGCCGTGCACATGTCCGACGTTGCGATGGCGCAGTTCCTCCGCACCGCGGAGGTGACGGCGCGAGATGAGGTGAGCCTCGCCGGCTCGGACGGCGAGATCTGGGATCTCCAGGGCAAGGACATGAAGCTCCGGGCGGTCTTCAAATACGTCGAGCAGGACCCGCCCTCCCCGCCCCGGCACGAGGCTCGGCGCTACCAGCACGAGCGGGCGGCCTACGAGCTGGACCGGTTGCTCGACATCGAGCTCGTTCCGACGGTGGTGCTGCGCGAGGTGGACGGGCGGCGCGGTGCGTTGCGCCCGGTGGTGGAGGAAGCCGAGGACCTCGTGTCGATCCGAACCTACGAGGATCTCGAGGGGGCACCGCCCGAGAAGACCATCGAGACGGTCGCCCGGACCTACGGTCTCGGCGTCGAGGAGCTCCGCCAGCAGGTGATCCGTGCGCGTGTCTTCGACGGCCTGATCGGCAACCTCGGCCGCCGGGACGTCGACACGCTGTTCGTGCCGGCCGAGGGGCGGGTGGTCCTCGTGGATCACGAGGGGGCCTTCGGGCTCTCGAGCGATCTCGATACTGCGCTGCTTGACCCGTGCCGTCCCATCCCGGCCGACTTGCAGATCTACCTGCAGATGCTGAACGCGGGTGACCTGCGCGAGAAGCTGGGTGATTCTCTCGATGACGCCCAGATCGACGCCATCCTGAAGCGGCGCGACCGGGTCCTGGGATTCTGCGGACCTGAACGCCTCAGCTCGCTCGAACGACGGTGACGGTCTCGGAAACCGTGAACTCGGCCCGCCGGGACCCGCCGTAGTAGACGCCTCCGGAGAACACGCCGTCCTTCACGGTGCCGGTGGAGGCGCCGCCCAGGTAGAGCTGGTAGGTGGTGCCCTGGCCCCGTCGAAGTTGGCCGTCGGTCCGTCGACCAGCACCGTGCCCCCCGTCATCTCCACGGGCCCGTTGATGTCCAGGCCGTCGCCGGCGGCGTTGCCACGGGGTCGACTCGAGGCCCAACCGATCGACGGTGTCCATGAGCTGAGCCCTCCGGGCACGAGGTCGCCGCACTCCCCCCTGCTGGCCACTACCTCCTAGCGTGCCGGCTCCAGGGCGAGCTGGGCGGCCAGCCAGTCGGCCCGATCCACGCGAGCCTGCTCGTTCAGACCATGTCCGGTGTCGTACCACGCGATGAACTTCGGCTCGCTGGCCGCATCGTAGAACTCCATGGCGACGGCCTCCGAGATGTTCGGATCCATGGTGCCGAACTGGAAGAGCAGGGCCGACGGGGCGGCGTGACCGATGTAGTGGATGGCGTCGAGCCGTGGACTCGGAGCGAGGTTGTCGGGGTAGTAGACAGACGGACGAGCATAGCCCGTCATCAGGACATAGGCCCGGATCCGTCTCTCGACGCCGGCCAGAACAGCACCGAAGATGGCACCGTTGCTGTGCCCCACGTACCCCAGGCGTGCGACGTCCACATCCGGACGAGAGGTGAGCACATCCACTGCCCGGCGAGCGTCCACAACCTCTCTAATGTACATATCGTCCCGAGTCATGGCGGGAGGATCGGGGGTTTCCCACGGAGCATCGAGCGAAAGCGAGGCCACTCCTCTTCGCGCGAGCTCCACCGCCTCCCACAAGAACTCGCCGCGATTGCCCTGATTCCAATGCAGGAAGACGACTCCGGCATAGGGTCCGTCCTGAAGCGGGACCACCAGATAGGCGGTGACCGTGCCACCCTTGGGACTGGGGTAGTAGACCTGGTGGACTTCGGCGTCGGCTTGGGTCGTCGTGGTGACGTAGTGGAGATCGATCGGCGCTTCCTGGTCGTAGTCGAACAGATGGACCAGCTCCTCGAATGAGGGCTCGCTCGGGGATGGTGTCGGTGTCCCCCCGCCTTCGCCTCCCCCCTCCCCTCCCCCGCAGCCGATCAGGACCGCAAAGCCCAGACTCGCGAGTGTCATCGGAAGCCGTGTTCGGTGGAAGCGCATTGTCCGACCCTTGTAGCAGCGGCAGGGTACGGCCGGCGGTTGGCACACGTCAACCAGCCTCTCCGGCCAGGTAGGGGCCGGGCGGCGTCCCGATCCACCGTCCGTGGACTCCTCGGCTATACTCGGGCCAATCAATGCCCCTTCAGGCTGGATCCCGGCTCGGACCCTACGAGCTCGTCTCGCCCCTCGGCGCCGGGGGGATGGGTGAGGTCTGGCGCGGGAAGGACACCCGCCTCGACCGCGACGTCGCGGTGAAGATCCTCCCCGCCGGCTTCGCGGAGGACGAGGAGTTTCAGGCCCGGTTCGAGCGCGAGGCACGGATCATCTCGTCTCTCAGCCACCCGCACATCTGCGCCCTCTTCGACGTCGGTGAGCAGAACGGGACGCACTTCCTGGTGATGGAGCTGCTGGAAGGCGAGCTGCTCGCCGACCGCCTCCAGAGGGGCCCGCTGCCCGTCGAGCAGGTGATCCGGTACGGCGCACAGATCGCGGAGGCGCTCGAGCGTGCGCACCGGCAGGGCGTCGTGCACAGGGACCTCAAGCCGGGAAACGTCGTCCTCACCCGCACGGGGGCGAAGCTCCTGGATTTCGGCCTCGCCCGCTCGGCCGGACAGGCCGCATCCATCTCCGGCTCGACCGAGATGGCGACGGAGGCACGGCCGCTCACGACCGCGGGGACGGTGCTCGGGACCTTCCAGTACATGGCCCCCGAGCAGCTCGAGGGGGCCGAGGCGGATGCCCGGTCCGACATCTTCGCCCTGGGCGTGGTGCTCTACGAGATGGCCACGGGACGGCGCGCCTTCGAGGGCACGAGCCGGGCGAGTCTGATCGCGGCGATCCTCTCCTCCGAGCCGCGGCCGATCTCGCAGGTGTCGCCCATGACGCCGCCCGCCCTCGACCGGGTCGTGCGGACCTGCCTCGCCAAGGATCCCGAGGAGCGCTGGCAGTCGGCGGGGGACGTGGCCAAGGAGCTGCGGTGGGTCGGCGAGGGTTCGGCCGCCGGCGTCGCGGCGCCGGCCAGGGTCTCGTCTCGCCGACGCCACCGGGAGCGGCTGTCCTGGGCCCTCACCGCCCTGGCCGTGGCCGTCGCCGCGGGGCTCGGTCTCTCCCTCATGCGGGCGCCGGCGCCGCAGCCGGACAGAGTCTTCCGGACGAGCATCCTCCTGCCCGAGAGGGTGAGGTTGAACACCGCGGCGATCTCTCCTGACGGAGACCGCATCGTCTTCTCCGGTGTCGATTCGGCGGGCAAGACCCAGCTCTGGATCCGTCCCCTCGACGAGGACGTGGCCACGCCGATTGAGGGGACCGAAGGTGCCATCATGCCCTTCTGGTCGCCCGACGGCCGCTTCATCGGGTTCTTCGCCGACAGGAAGCTGAAGCGCATCGAGGCCTCCGGCAGCCCGCCGATCGTGCTGTGGGACGTGGACGGCATCTCGGGGGCCTGGGCCCCGAGCGGCGACATCCTCTTCAGCGAGGCGAGCGGGCCGATCCAGAAGCTCTCGCCCGGCGCCGGCCAGGCGGGGCCGGTGACCCAGGTCGACGCGTCGGCGGGCGAGACGACCCACCGGTACCCCTTCTTCCTTCCCGACGGTCGGCACTTCCTCTATCTCGCCCTGAACACGGCCGGCAACGCGAGGGATCCGGCCAATCGCATCTGGGTCGGCTCGCTCGACGGCGCGCCGGCCAAGCCCGTCCTCCAGGCCAACTACAACGCCCAGTTCGCGGACGGATTCCTGCTCTTCATCCGCGGCGGCGATCTCGGCGGCAGCCTGCTCGCCCAGCCGTTCGATCTCTCGCGCCTGGAGACCTCCGGCCAGCCGGTCACGGTGGCCGAGCAGGTCAGCCTCTACGGGGCTCTGCTGGGAGTCGGCGACTACTCCGTGTCGCGGGACGGGACCCTGATCTTCGACGGGTTCCGCCTCCAGACGCGGCTGGAGTGGCACGACCGGACCGGGACGCAGACCGGCAGCTTCGGAGAGCCGGCCCCGCACTTCAACGGCCGGATCTCTCCCGATGGCTCCCGGATCTCCTTCGACCTCTACGAAACGGGGACGCAGACGACGCAGGTGTGGGTGGGCGACGTCGCCCGTGGAGTCCAGACCAGGCTGACCTCCGTGCCGAGCAGCAACTCCGGGCCGGTGTGGTCCCCGGACGGCTCGCGGATCGCGTTCCAGTCGGACCGCGCCCACCAGGCCGACATCATCGTCCGGTCGGCGAACGGATCGGGCGCGGACGAGGCGTTGACCGACAGCGAGGACCAGACCATCCCCCAGGACTGGTCGTCCGATGGCCGGTTCATCGTCTACCTCGACCGGGAGGGGGCGGGAAACCGGCTCATGCAGCTATCGATACTCCCCGTGGAGCCCCCGGGCGAGCCCTCCGTGGTGGCTCCGCGGGCCCCGCAGGATTATGGGGCCGTGCGTTTCTCGAAGGATGGGCGGTGGATCGCCTACGACCTCAACGAGTCGGGCCGGCGCGAGGTCTACGTGGTTTCCGTGCCCGACGGCCAATCCAGGCTCCAGATCTCCAGCGCCGGTGGGGTGGATCCGAAGTGGACACGCGACGACCGGGAGATCCTCTACACGGCCTTCGACGGCAAGATCATGTCGGTCCAGATGGACGCGAGCCGCGGCCTGCGGGCGGGGACACCGAGGCCTCTCTTCCAGCTTCCCGAGGGGGCGACCAGCTGGGATGTCTCGTCCGACGGGGAGCACTTCCTCGTCAATGTGCCGGTGATGAAGAGCTCGTCGGTTCCCGTTTCCGTGGTCGTGAACTGGAGTGCCGACCTCACGGAATAGGGCGAGCGGGATGGGCGAGGTGTTTCCCCGTCCAACGCCCACGAGGGTCGCTCGGGCAAGCCCGCATCCCCGATGCTAAGATGGCGCCACCTTGGACCACGTCGAGAGCTTCCTTGCGAGCCTGAAGCGCTGCCTCGCCCAACCCGACTTCATGCTGGACTTCTACGGCCTGTTCATGGCCCGGTCCGACGAGATCCGTGAGAGGTTCGCGAAGACCAACTTCGAGCGCCAGACGCGGGTCCTGGCGGAATCGCTCTGGGTGATGGCGGTGGCCGCCCAGGCCCCGAAGGAGAGCCCCGCCTGGGGCGACCTGCCCCGTCTCGCCAATATGCACAGCCGGAACCAGCTCGACATCCGGCCCGAGCTCTACGACGACTGGCTCGACTGCCTCGTCCAGGCCGCCGGGCGCCATGATCCCCTCTTCTCTCCGGAGCTGGAGGAGGCGTGGCGGAAGACGATGGCGGTGGGCATCGCCTACATGCGGTCGAAGTACTGACCCCGGGGACCTCGACGGGCGCGGCCGGCCTCCTTGACAGCCTCCCGGGGCGGCCCTATCCTCCAGACAAGACGTCCAACTGAAATTTCTTGGGGGGTTTTCGCATGGGCCGCATTCGTGCGTTTGTCGGTGTGACGTTCGTCCTGGTCGTCGTCCTGGTTGCGGCCCCCGCCGCGGCCCAGTCCACCGGCGGGCTCGGAGGGATCCTGCTGCGCTTCTTCTCCCCGGACAACCCCGTGGTCCTCCAGGGCAACCAGGAGAACCCGGCGTTCAGCCACTCTGCCCACTTCGTCTCCCAGCCGAACGCCCGGGCCATTCTGCGTCAGCTCAACCAGGGCATCGCCACCCAGCTGTCCACCTTCCCCGTGGGGACCTCGTCGGCCGGCTTCACCTTCACCTTCGACGAGACCCTTGGGATCTACGAGCGCACCGCCCAGTCCTTCGGGCCCATCTTCACCGAGAGACCCCTCACCGCGGGCAAGGGCAAGTTCAGCTTCGGCGTCAACTATCAGCACGGCACCTGGGATCGATTCCAGGGCGAGGACCTCGGGGCGGGCGACATCCAGCTCTACCTGCTCCACGAGGACACGAACGAGGACGGGACCAACACCGACCTCTGGTTCGAGGGCGACCTGATCCGGGCGGACCTCCGCCTCGACCTCACCACGGACACCACGGTGGTGTTCGCCAACTACGGCCTCGGCGAGCGGTTCGACATCGGCGTCGCCGTGCCCTACCAGCGCGTGGCCCTCTCGGCCTCCATCCTGACCACCGTGGACCCGGTGGCGACCGAGGGTGACCCCTTCGTCCTCCACCAGTTCGTGGGCGGCTCCCAGACCGCCACCTTCGAGGAGCGCGGCACCGCCAGCGGACTGGGCGACGTGGTGGTCCGGAGCAAGTGGAACTTCCTCAGGAAGAGCTCCTTCGCGATGGCCGCCGCCGCCGACCTGCGCCTGCCCACCGGCAACGCGGACGACCTGCTCGGCTCGGGGGCAACTCAGGTGAAGGCGGCCCTCGTCTTCGGGGGCGCGCCGGGCCGCTTCTCGCCCCGGGCCAGCGTGGGCTACACGTTCTCCAGCGGGGGGAGCGACTTCACCGGCGATCTCCCCAACGAGATCAACTACACCGCCGGGTTCGACCTCGCGCCGCACCCCCGGGTGACCCTGAGCGCGGACTACATCGGGCGGACGCTCCTCGACACCCAGTACCTGACCGAGATCGAGCAGACCTTCAACTACAGCCCGCGGACCGATCCCGCCGTCCTCCAGGTCCAGCGGATGACCGTGGGAAGCACCTCTGGCAACCTCAACCTCTCGCTGGCAGCCGTGGGGGTCAAGATCAATCCGGTGGGACAGCTGCTCCTGGTCTTCAACTCCCTGATCGCCATCGGGAACAACGGCCTCCAGGACGACGTGACCCCGATGTTCGGGCTCGACTACACCTTCTAGTCGCAACCGAAGTCGTGCTCGCGACCAGGGCACGAGCGCGCGCAGGAGTGCGGGGACCGGGCCTTATCGGTTGAGGGACATCGACCGGATCGACCAGTCGTTTCCGCGGCCCACCAGCTCGACGGTCATGTTCTGCCGGGGTCCCTGTCGGCCGTTCATCGTGTCCTGGCGCGTGATCTCGGCGGTCGCAGTGCCGTTGGCGCCGAGGTGGACGGCCAGGATCTGGATCGCCACGTCGTAGGACTTGAGGCTCTGGAGGTAGTCGCGAAGCTTCTTCTCCTGGTCGGAGGAGAGCTCGGGCATCACCGCGCGGTAGAGGGC
>JAJDNV010000079.1 GCA_022340545.1 Acidobacteriota bacterium
CGCCCGTACCACTATGGCGACCACACGTACCGCAGCGCCCGCATCCTCGCCCTGCTCGGGGACGAGGAAGGGGCCACCGCGCGCCTGCGCGAGGCCGTCGCGCAAGGGTCACCCGGCGAGGGCGAGCCCGACCAGTACGGGTACGGCTTCATCTACCGCCACGCCATGGACCTCGAGTCGCTGCGGGGCTACCCGCCCTTCGAGGAGCTGATCAAGCCGAAGGGCTGAGATCGCTGAGGTCCACTCCCGATCGCCGGAGGTCACCGGTTCCCAGCCACCCCGCGGGGGCGATCTTCCCCGCGAGACTCAGGGCAGGGCCGCGACGATCTTTCGGTACTCATCCTCCTTGAACGCACGGAGAGTCTCGGTCCGAATCGACCCGGCGGAACCGAGTGCGAGAGCCACCTTGGACGCCGTCTCATCGTCCGGGGCTTCGCTCACGACAACCATGTCGTACTGCCCCATCACCAGGAAGAACTCCTTGATCTCGGCACCGCCGGCCTTGAAGGCCTTCTTGGCGGCGTCGAGCCGGTCTGGGCTCTTCTTGACGTTTGCGATTCCCTGCTCCGTCCAGCGGATCAGGCTGATGTATGTCGCCATCGACGTGCTCCTTTCCTTCTCCCCGTCACACGCGCGCTCGCGCCGCGTCTCGATGGAGACGCTGTGGCTTGCGGCGAGCTCGGGTCGCCCAGGTGCAGAGCAGCGCGGTGCCCGCCCACGAGAGACGAACGGCGCGAGAACGGGCACGGCCCCGCATGGCACTGGCTGGTTTGGGACATCCTACCGCCGCCCGGCCCCTTGTGGCAACGGAATACTGGGCGTCGGGCGCAGTACGGCCGGCGTCAGTCCATGGAGTCGTAGACCAGCCCCACCCAGACGTCGGGCTGCATGAAGCCGCCGCCCCATTTCTCGTCGAGATCGGCGGTGGGCCTGGCCGCGACGATCTGCTCCCTGGTCTTCCCCTCGGCCTTGAGCTTCGCGATCCGGCCGCGCGCCTCGGCGAGCATGTCGCGGTAGGCCTGGAGGTCGGCCCTGGTGGCGAGGGGGCCATGCCCGGCGATGAGACGGGTCTTCTCGGTCGCGACCTTCAGGACCCGATCAACCGCGGCGATCATCCCGTCGATGCGCCCGCCGGCCGAGACGTCGATGAAGGGATACATGCCGTTGAACAGGGTGTCGCCCATGTGGAAGACGTCGGCACTCACGAAGTGGACGATCGAGTCGCCGTCGGTGTGGGCGGGACCCACGAAGAAGACCCGGATCTCCTTGCCGTTCCAGTGAAAGGTGACGGCGTCAGTGAACGTCACGACTGGAAGCGCCCCCGCCGGGGCCGGCTCCACCTGCCGATTGAAGGCCTTCATGAAGGTTCCCGCCGCCATGCGCCGGCGGACGTTCTCGTGAGCGACGAGGAGCGCCCCCGCTTCGCCCATGTTCTCGTTCCCGCCGGTGTGGTCGTCGTGGTAGTGGGTGTTGACCACGAAGCGCACGGGCTCGGGTGTCAGCTCCCGGACCGCGGCGAGGATCTTTCGCGTGAGCGGGGCGTACTGGTCGTCGATGAGGAAGGCGCCGTCCTCGCCCACGGACAGGCCGAGGTTGCCGCCACTGCCGGTGAGCATATAGAGGCCGTCGGACACCTTCTCGGCCTTGATCTCGACCGCCGAGAAGTCCTCCTGGGTCGCGGCCGGCGCTGCACCCATGACCGCGAGGGTCAGGGCGAGAGCGAGCGTACGCGTGTTCATGGCCGTCCTCCTCGAGGGGCTTCCGGCGAGACCCTTGCCACCCCCTCATCCAGGCTGTTTTCGGGACCGGGCGAGCCTATCACGAACTCGGAATGGTCGGGCCGGGACGACCCCCGCGACCGCGGGGCGGGCGTGCACCGTGTCCTCGTGACGCTTCGCGGGGGTGTTCCAGGCAGTCGTCCACAAATCTTGATGCCCTCGTGACCGTTTCGTGACGGATGCGGCGTTCTCCTCAGTAGTGGGGACGCTCGAGCGTTCCCGAGATCAAGGCGAAACGAGAACGACTCAAGCGGCTGAAGGGAGAACGAGTGTCCAAAAGGGCCCTCCCTCTCGTCGCTCCAGGTCGTCCTCATTTCAGACTTAAGGAGAAGTCCATGAAAGCAAGACTGCTCACGGCTCTCGCCGTGGCGTCGCTGCTCGTCGCCCCCCAGGTCGTTCTGGCCGAGAACGGTCGAGGCACGGCCGGTGCGGTGTACACCATGACGAACGCCGCCGATGGCAACGAGGTCGTTGTCTATGACCGCAGTGCCAACGGCTCGCTGCGCTTTGCCGGCAAGTTCGCCACGGGAGGCGCCGGGATGCCTGGCGCGCTCGGGGGCAACCAGGGGGGAGTCGTCCTGAGCGACAACGGCCGCTGGCTCCTCGTCGTGAACGCCGGCAGCGACGAGGTGTCGGTGTTCTCCGTCCATCGTCACGGCCTCAGGCTGCGAGATACGGCTCCTTCCCGGGGAATCCTCCCGATCAGCGTGGCCATCCACGGGAACCTCGTCTACGTCGTGAACGCCGGGGACGACAGCATCGCCGGATTCCGGCTGCACCGCAACGGAAGGCTGACCCCCTTGCCGGGTTCCGACCACTCTCTGAGCGGTGCCGGCACCGGCCCCGCGCAGATCGGCTTCTCGCCGGATGGCCGCCTCCTGCTCGTGACGGAGAAGGCCACGAACATCATCGACGTCTTCCGTTTGAACAGGCACGGATACGTCGTCGACATGGTGCAGAATGCCTCGTCGGGTGAGACACCTTTCGCGTTCGACTTCGGCAAGCGCGACCAGCTCTTCGTGTCCGAGGTCTTCGGAGGGGCCCCCGACCAGGGTGCCGTCTCGTCGTACGAGCTGAGGGGGGACGGGACCTTGAAGGTGCTCGATGGCTCGGTGCCCAACACCGAGACGGCCCCGTGCTGGCTGGTCGCAACACGTGGCGGGCGCTACGTCTTCACCACCAACACCCCGGTCGACTCCGTTTCGGCTTACGCCGTCGACTTCGAGGGACACCTCGAGCTGGTCGACGCGGACGGCCGAACTGGCGAGCCGGGATCCGGCACCAAGCCGCTCGACGTGGACCTCAGCAACGACGGCCGCTTCCTCTACACGCTGAACATCGGCAACAACAAGATCAGTACCCTCCGGGTGAGGCCGGACGGTTCCTTGAAGCTGCTGTGGGCGGGGCCCGACGTGCCGGCGGGAGCCAACGGTCTGGCCGCCCGCTAGGACGCGTCATGGCGCGGCGGCCGTGCGGCCTCCGTGCCCTCGCCCCGAGCCTTATTCTCGGGGGCGAGTGTGCGGTATCCTCACGTCGCCGCGCCGCTTCCGTCGTTCTGCCCAGTCAGAGGAGGTGCGAACGTGTCCGAGAGATTCAACGGGTACGGGGACTACGTCGCCGAGCTCTACCCCGACGAGCCGAGAACGCCCCAGCGGCCGCTCCGGGAGGGGCAGACGGCACGCTGACCCGGCGGTGGGAGGGGGTGACGACCTCGTCGTGGCTGACCGCGCACAAAAGGTGCTCGTCGTCGAGGACGATCGCGAGATCGCCGGCCTGGTCAAGCTGCACCTCGAGGACGCGGGCTGCCACGTCGAGCTGGCCCACGACGGTGTGTCCGGTCTGCGCCGAGCGCAGGAAGAGGCCTACTCGCTGGTCATACTCGACCTGATGCTGCCCGGCCTGGAAGGCCTCGAGCTCTGCCGCCGGCTGAGGGCCCGGTCGGACTACACGCCGATCCTGATGCTGACCGCGAAGTCCTCCGAGGTGGATCGAGTCGTCGGCCTGGAGCTCGGCGCGGACGACTATCTGACGAAGCCTTTCAGCATCCGCGAGCTCCTCGCGCGGGTGAGGGCCCTGTTTCGCCGAATGGAGGCCCTGGCGGCGCCGAAGGAGACCGCGGGCCGGATCGAGATCGCCGGCGTCGCCATCGACATCGACGGGCGACGCGTGCTGGTCGACGGCAGGCCGGTAGACCTCACCGCCAAGGAGTTCGAGCTGCTCGTCCAGCTCGCTCGCCACCCGGGCCGGGTCTACACGCGGGCCCAGCTGCTGGACCAGGTCTGGGGCTCAGGTCATGACTCCTACCAGCACACCGTCAACTCGCACATCAACCGCCTGCGGGCCAAGATCGAAACGGATCCCTCGCAGCCAAGGTACGTTCTGACCGTCTGGGGGGTCGGCTACCGGTTTCTCGACCCCCGGGACGCGGTCGGGAGCTGAGTCACTTGCGCCGGACGCTCTACGGCAAGCTCGCCGTCTTTCTGCTGGTGCTCTTCGCCCTCATCGGCTCCTCCTACGTGCTCCTCACCGTTTTCACGACGAAGCGGCACATCCAGGAGGTGAACCAGCAGCTCAACCGCGGGCTGGCCGCGCACCTCGTGTCCGAGAACATCCTCATGGAGGACGGGCGCATCAACGAGGTGGCTCTCGAGGACGTCTTCCACATGCTGATGGTCATCAACCCCAACATCGAGCTCTACCTGCTTGGACCCGAGGGGGACATCCTGGCGTTCTCGGCCCCTCCGGGGACGGTCGAGCGCGAGAGGGTCTCGCTCGAGCCCCTTCGTCGGTTCCTCTCCGGCTCCAGCGTCCTGCCGATCCTGGGAGACGACCCCCGGGGCCGCACGCGCCGGAAGATCTTCTCGGTCGCGCCGATCGCCGCCGCGGGCGAGGACTCGACCGTCGGGGGCTACCTGTACATCGTCCTGGCCTCGGAGGAGTACGACTCCGCGGTCGCGATGCTGGGCCAGAGCTACATCCTGCGGCTCAGCCTCGGCATCGCCGCCGGGGGGCTGCTCTTCGCGCTCCTCGGCGGCCTCGTGGGCTTCCGGGTCTTGACCCGACGTCTCCGCGCCCTGTCCGTCTCGATGGACGACTTCCGGCGGCAGCGCCTGAGGGGAGGTCACGGGGCAGAGGGTCGCGGAACCGGCGGGGCGGGAGACGAGATCGACGAGCTCGCCCGCTCGTTCGAGGAGATGGCCCGGCGCATCGACGAGCAGATGCAGGAGCTCGAGGAGAAGGACACGCTGCGCCGGGAGCTCGTCGCCAACGTGTCGCACGATCTAAGGACACCCCTGGCCACGCTGCACGGATACCTCGAGACGCTGTCGTTGAAGGAGGCGACGCTCCCGCCGGCCGAGCGGGCCGAGTATCTGGCGGCCGCGATTCGGCACAGCGAGCGGCTGGGTCGGCTGATCGACGAGCTCTTCGAGCTGGCGAAGATGGACGCGGGGGAGACGCGACCGCAAGCGGAGAGGTTCTCCATGGCCGAGCTGGTCCAGGACGTGGTTCAGGAGTTCCAGCTGCGAGCCGCGGAGAGAAGCGTGCGACTCGAGGCGGATTTCGGCGTGGACTTCCCGTTCGTCGAGGCCGACATCGGCATGATGGAGCGCGTCCTTGAGAACCTCGTCGAGAACGCGCTGCGCCACACGCCCGCGCAGGGTCGTGTGACCGTACGCCTCATCTCGGACGGCCAGCGCCTCCACGTGGAGGTCGAGGACACCGGCTGCGGAATCCCGGCGGAGGTGCTGCCGAGGATCTTCGAGCGGTTCTACAAGGTGCGCGCGGACGGATCGACGACGCCAGGCAGCGGACTCGGTCTCGCCATCAGCAAGCGCATCCTCGAGCTGCACGGGTGCCCGATCGAGGCAAGGAGCACGCCCGGCCAGGGAACGATCTTCGCCTTTGGCCTTCCCGTGGTCGCGATGTCGAACGCGCCGTGAGCAACTCGCGCCGGTGAAGGCCGAGCGGATCGATCAGGTCGAGCCTCAGCCCAGCGACCACCGCCGATATCGAGGGGTCGTCTCAAGGGCGCTGCCTGTCAGTCGTGAGCCGTGACCGCGAGAAAGGCGAGGGGCGGCCACGGTGGCGCCACTGTGGCATCATCTGCACGAAGCGAATGATCGATCGAGCTCCGACTTCACTCATCCCCGCCCGGGCGATCCGGCTCCATGCCTGGTACCGCTCGGCGGGGTCGCTCCTGCGCGAGCTCTCGCGTGCCCTCAACCAGGGGCAGACCCTGCTCCGCGCCGACAGCGGCCTCCCGGTCGGGACCCATCTCGTCCTCGTGATGTCGACGGAGTGCCTCACCGAGCCGATCGAGGTGCAGGGCACGGTCACCTCATATCAGGCCCGGGGGGACAGTCACGAGATGACCCTGCGATACGACTTCGATCCCGGGCGGCAGCGGGGCGGCCTGGACGAGGCGCTGGCCGGGCTCCGGGCACAGACGCGCCGCCCCCGACGCACGATGCGCATCCCGCTCACTCTCTCGACCGACTCCGCCGCGCTCGCGCGGGGGCTCGAGGTGACGGTGATCGACGCCAGCCGCAGCGGCGCACGCCTGCGGGTGGCGGGGGAGCGGCTGCCGGCCATCGTCCCCGGAGACCGTCTCGTGATGCGCCACCAGGGGCACCGTCCCGGGATGCGGCGCCCCCTGCGACTGGTGCTCGAGGTCCGCTGGACCGGAGCTCGCCGTCGCTCCGGCCGGCGGTCGACCCAGGTGGTCGGGGGGAGGTTCGTCAAGCCGAGCGAGTCGGTCCGAAAAAGGCTCCGTGCACTCCTGCGGTTCGAGGAGGCTCGGCCGCAGGTCAGGCTGCTGGAGCTCGAATCCCCTCCTGCGACTGCCCGGAGGTCTTCTTCTAGAGGGGCTTCAGCGGTCCAACGCCGAGGCCTGAAACGCTAGGTTCACTCTTTCGCTGGAATCCGCCCAAACGGGGCATACGATCTATTGACCCCTGACACAGGTCGGGCGGTAGCCTTGCACGGTTGAGCAGGCCTGCCGCCGGAGACACCCGCCGGCAGGAGCAGGGCTGAGGACCCCGAGAGGGAAGGGCGATCGATGCCAGCAGATCCATCGGTTCAGAGGCACCTGGGGGCCGCGGTGCTCGGGTTGGTGGGGGCGCTGGCCCTGGTGGCGGTGCTGCCGGCGACGGTGGCCGAGGCCCAGGAGTCCGAGGAGTGCCTGGCCTGTCACGGTGACCCCGACCTGACCACGGAGAGAGACGGCCGAAGCGTCTCACTCTACATCTCCGAGCGGCGCTTCGGCGCCTCGGTGCACGCCGAGATGACGTGCGTCGGCTGCCACATGGACGTCGCCGGGATGGAGGGCTTCCACGAGACACCCCTGGAGAAGGTCGACTGCGGGGCGTGCCACGACGAGATCCAGGCGCAGCATCAGGCGTCCCTGCACGGTCAGGCCCTGAAGAGGGGTGACCCCCTCGCCCCGAGGTGCGTGGACTGCCACGGCATCCACGACATCCGCCCCGTGGCGGACCACGATTCGCCGGTCTCGCCGCTGCGGGTCCCCTTCACGTGCGGCCGGTGCCACCAGGAGGGCAGCCCGGTCACGCAGCAGCGCGAGATCCATCAGGACCACATCCTCGAGAACTTCTCGGAGAGCATCCACGGTGAGGGACTCCTGCGGAAGGGCCTGATCGTCGCCCCGAACTGTGCGTCCTGTCACACCGCCCACAACATCCTGCCGCACACCGACGACAACTCGTCGATCGCGCGGAGCAACATCGCACGCACCTGCACCCAGTGCCACGCCGAGATCGAGTCCGTGCACCAGAAGGTCATCCGCGGGGAGCTCTGGGAGAAGGAGGAGCACGTCCTCCCGGCCTGCGCGGACTGCCATCCTCCGCACAAGATCCGGAAGGTCTTCTACGACCAGGGAATGGCCGACGCCGAGTGTCTCGAGTGTCACGGGAAGACGGACCTGGTGGCCGGGGACGGGCGGCCGCTCTACGTGCCGCAGGAGGTGCTCCGGCAGTCAGATCACGCGCAGGTGGCCTGCTCCCAGTGCCACTCGGGGGTCAACGTCTCGCGAAAGCGGCCCTGCGAGACCATCACCCAGAAGGTCGACTGCGACTCCTGCCATGCCGAGGTCGGACAGCAGTTCGAGGCCAGCATCCACGGGCAGCTCCTCGCCCGCAACGATCCCAACGCGCCCACGTGCAAGGAGTGCCATGGTCGCCACGACGTGCTCGGGCGCCTCAATCCCACCTCGCCCATCTTCGCCACGAGGATCCCGACCCTGTGCGCCCGTTGCCATCGCGAGGGCGAGCAGGCGGCGGCTCGCTATGAGGGCCCCGAGCACGACATCGTCAAGTCCTACACCGAGAGCATCCACGGCAAGGGCCTGATCAAGAGCGGGCTGGTGGTGACCGCCACCTGCACGAACTGCCACACGCCGCACGGCGCCCTTCCCCATGACGACCCGGCCTCGAGCGTCAACCGCGCGAACGTGCCGCAGACCTGCGGAAACTGCCACCACGGGATCCAGGAGGTGTTCGAGCGGAGCATTCACCACACGATGGTGGGGCAGACCGAGAAGGACCTCCCGGTCTGCAACGACTGCCACAGTGCCCACACCATCCAGCGGGCCGATGTGGATGGCTTCAAGCTCGACATCATGCAGAAGTGCGGGCGCTGCCACGGCGAGATCGCCTCGAGCTACTTCGACACCTACCACGGCAAGGTCTCCCAGCTCGGCTACACGAAGACGGCCAAGTGCTACGACTGCCACGGGGCGCACGACATCCTGCCGGTGGCCGATCCCCGCTCGCACCTCTCGCGCGAAAACGTCGTCCAGACCTGCCAGAGGTGCCACCCCGGGGCCACCCGGCGTTTTGCCGGGTACCTGAGCCACGCCACGCATCACGATCCCGACAAGTACCCGTGGCTCTTCTGGACCTTCTGGGCCATGACCGGGCTCCTGGTCGGGACCTTTGTCGTGAGCGGTGCCCACACCCTGCTGTGGCTGCCGCGGGCGCTGCAGATGCGACGGGAGCTGCGGGAGGCGGAAGCGGCCGAGCAGCGAGAGATCGAGGAAGGGGCGGAGGCCCTGGACGCTGGAAAGATGGATCCGGGGGAGGGGCCTCCGGGCACCGAGCCGGGGCCGGAGGGCGGGGAGTAGCGCCATGGATGCCACGAAGACCCGCCCCCTGCAGTTCCAGCGTTTCGACCGACTGAACCGGACCCTCCACATCCTCATGATCGTGAGCTTCATGAGCCTGGCCCTGACCGGGATGACACTGAAGTTCTCCTACACGGGCTGGGCGGGCGTCCTCTCGAGGATGCTGGGGGGGTTCGAGAGCGCCGGGTTCATCCACCGTGGCGCCGCGACGGTGATGTTCGGCATCTTCGTGACCCACCTGTGGGACCTGAACCGCAAGCGGAGGCGGGACTACGAGGGGTCGTTCTGGAAGATGCTCACCGGCCCGAACACGATGCTCTTCACGAGACGCGACCTGCGCGAGCTCGTGGGCAGCCTCAAGTGGTTCGTCGGGACGGGCCCGCGACCGCGCTACGGTCGGTGGACGTACTGGGAGAAGTTCGACTACTTCGCGGTGTTCTGGGGGATCTTCGTGATCGGGTCCACCGGCCTCATGCTGTGGTTCCCGGTCTTCTTCACACGGTTTCTGCCGGGGTGGTTCATCAACGTGGCCACGATCATCCACAGCGACGAGGCGTTGCTGGCCACCGGGTTCATCTTCACCGTCCACTTCTTCAACACCCACCTGCGTCCCGAGAAGTTTCCGATGGACCTGGTGGTGTTCACGGGGCGGATGCCCCTCGCCGAGTTCAAGCGCGACAAGCCCGCCGAGTTCGATGAGCTTGTGGCGAGCGGGAAGCTGGAGCAGAACCTCATCTGGCCCTACCAGCAGGTGGTGATCCGAACGTACCGCATCATCGCCTGGACCGCGCTCGCGGTCGGGACGCTGATGATCCTCTGGATCATCTACGCCATGGTCTTCGCCTACCGGTAGCCGCTCCCTCGGTCCGCCGAGGCGAGAGACGAATCGTGTCGCGCCTCACGCGGGCCACAACGAGAAAGGGCCGTCCCCGGGCACCAGCCCGAAGCGGCCCTTCAGATCCTGCGTGGCGATGGCCCGGAGATCCGCCTCCGGCGCTGCTACTTGAGGCTGACCAGGTACTGCGCGAGGGCGTCGAGGTCCTCGTCCGACATCTTCTTCTCGGAGTAGGCCGGCATCATGCCCTTCTTGCCGGTCTTCTCGAACATCTCCTTGGGAGTCCGGAGCCAGGCCTTCGCGTCCTCAGCGGTGCCGGTGGCGCCGTACTTGTCGAGCGGGGCCTTCTTCTCGTTGTGGCACGCCTTGCAGGCGGGCTTGGCGGCGTCGTAGACGGCCTTGCCCTTCTCGATCGTCGCCGCGTCCTGGGCGAAGGCGACACCCGCGCAGCACACGGCAGCGACCGCGATGGATGAGGCGAACAGACGGCGAATCATTGAGAGCCTCCTCTAGTCAGGTTCTGGGCATCGTCGAACCGTCGACACTCCATTCTTATTCGACCCGAGGTGCGGGCGCAAGGGCCTGGGAGGACCGGCCGAGGGACCGACACCAGCCGAAGCCGCAGCGATCGGTCTCTGTCCACTAAGTGATTCATATACAGATGGTTAGCGTGCCCATCGCGACGTGGTGTCCTTTTCGTGCTATTCCTCCACGCCCTTCGGGGGCTCGATCCCCGCTGTCTCGGCCAAGGCGGTGCAAAGCAACCGATTGGACAGGAGTGGGCCTGAGGAACTACCCTCTTGAAGCATCTGATCCATTTATCCAGGTCAAAACGACCAAGTACCCTCCAAGATGTGAAAAACGTTATCGAAGCGCCCGAAAGCGAGATGAGCGGAACCCAGTTCTTGACCCGGTCGGAAGTGTCCAAGCTGCTCGGGGTGTCACCGAACACGGTGACGCGCTGGGCGCGCGAGGGCCGACTCGCCTGCCTGGTGACGCTGGGCGGGCACCACCGGTTCGACCGCGAGGTCGTCGAGCAGCTCCGAAAGCAGCAGTATCGGGAGCGGCAGGACCGGGACGGGGACCGGACCGACTGATCTCGGAGCGGCCAGCAGCCCACGCGGGCTGAGGGGGGGGCGCCTGACAAAACCATCGCAGATGAGTGAGATGACGGCTGCATTGAAGTCTTATTTTTTGTGTAGGTGTTACCGAATGGGATGCCAGGGCCCGCAGGGCATGCGAGTGGGCTCTCATTGCAGGAGAGCGGCGCCGGGCGTTCGGCGCGGGCACACCCAGAAGGAGGTTCTGCATGAGAAGGCCTTGGGGAACACTCCGGGGACTACTGATGTGCTGTTCTAGAGGTCACGACCTGCAGGGATCCGCTCTCACCACCCAAGGAGCAAACCATGGACTCATTTAGGACCAGTCTGGCCTGTGGGGGCCTGGTCGCCGCGCTGGCGGTCGGGTGGCTGGCGCTGGCCGGGACGGCCACGGCTTCGACCCCGAGCCAGGAGGAGGCCGCCAAGGCGGCGCCCGTCCAGGCCGCCACCCCTCACGAGGCCTACGCGGGCACGGCCACGTGCCTCAGCTGCCACGAGGATCAGGCCGCTGCGGTGACGCAGGGCCCGCATTCCCACGCATTCAAGGCGGGCAACCCGATGGCGCCGCAGGGGTGCCAGGCGTGCCACGCCGACACGAAGGCGGCGCTCGGATGCGAGGCCTGTCACGGGCCGGGCAAGGAACACGCCGAGTCCGGGGATATGACCCTGATCCGAAGCTTCGCTTCGCTCAACCCGACGGAAGCCAGCGAGACCTGCTCGAGCTGCCACTTCCGGACCCAGCACACCTTCTGGGCGGGCAGCCAGCACGACTCGCGGAGCGTGGGCTGCACCACGTGCCACAGCATCCACGCGGCCGAAGGCGAGAAGCAGCTCAAGAAGGCGACCGAGCCCGAGCTGTGCTCCCAGTGCCACCGGACGATCGTCAACAAGACCCTGAAGTTTGCTCACATGCCGGTGCGCGAGGGCAAGCTCGAGTGCACGTCGTGCCACAACGTGCACGGGTCCTCGAACGTGAAGCTCCTGAACACCGGCGGCTCCGTCTTCGAGTTCTGCGTCAGCTGCCACGCCGAGAAGCGGGGGCCGATGCTCTGGGAGCACCCGCCGGTGACCGAGGACTGCACCACCTGCCACGACCCGCACGGCTCGAACAACGAGCGGATGCTCGTGGCCAAGACGCCGTTCCTGTGCCAGCGCTGTCACGTGACGTCGCGTCACCCACCCACCGTGTACGAGGGGAACCTACTCAACAACTCGACCAACGCCAACAAGATCTATGGCCGATCCTGTCTGGTCTGCCACCAGCAGGTCCATGGATCGAACGCCCCGTCGGGCAAAGCGTTCCTGCGGTAGGTGAGGAGGATTGCGATGCGCAACAGATTGATGATCGGCACCGCGGCGCTCGTGCTCGCCTCCGCGTACTTTGCGGGCGCGCAGGAGACGCCGCAGCCTGAGACGACCTCGAGCGGAACCATCGACATCGGTGGCCGCTTCACGAGCACGGACGGTGACGAGGCGCGCTACGAGCGCTACCGCGACCTGCGGGACGGCGTCAACGCCAACTTCTTGTACAACAAGGAAACCCCGAGCTGGACGTTCGACTTCCTGGCGAAGAACATCGGCTACCGTGACGGCCACTACGAGCTGAACTTCAACAGCAAGCGGATCAAGCTGAATGCGTTCTTCGACCAGACGCCGCTCAACTACGGCTACTACACGCGGACTCCCTACAACTGCACGGCGGGCGACTGTTCGCTCGACGCCGGCCTGCGCACGCAGGTGGAGAACGGGGCCGTGGGCGTCCCCCAGAGCGTCGACGACGTGGCCACCGGGTCGATCTACAACTCGATCGCCAACCCGTTCGACCTGCGGTCTCGCCGGGACACGATCGGCGCCGAGTTGCGGATCTCGGCCACCAACAACCTCGACTTCATCTTCGGCGTCAACAGCTACAAGCGGACGGGCAACATGCCGTGGGGCGCCTCCTACTCGTTCCCCGTCGGCGTCGAGGTGCCGCGGGTGATCGACAACCGCGAGACCGAGCTGTCGGCGGCGGTGGAGTGGGCGAGCCACCAGGGGATGTTCCATGTCGGCTACGAGCACGCGAAGTTCAACCAGAACATTCCCACCTTCCGGTGGGACAACCCGGTGCGGGCGACCGACTACTGCGTGTACGGGTCCTCCGACACCTGCTATGACTCGAGGGGCTACATCAACCTGAACGGCCCGGCCTACGGGCTCCTGGCGACCCCGCCCTCAAACAGCCTGGACACGGTCAACTGGATGGGCATGGTCAAGCTGCCCGGTCGCACGACGGCGAACGCCAGCTTCTCCGTCGGAATGAACCACCAGGACGCGGCGCTTATCCCGTGGACCACCAACACGTCCATCGCGAATCCCGCGGTGTACGCATCGTTCCCGGAGCTGGCCTCCCTGCCGCGCGAGACCGCCCAGATGCGGGTCAACTACGCGACCGGCAACGCGAACGTGCGCTCGCGGGCGATCAAGAACCTCACCCTGACCGCGCGCTACCGCTTCCATAGCCGCAACGACTTCACGCGCGAGTTCCACGCCGTCGAGTACGTCCGCTTCGACGCGGTGCCCGAGGAGACCGGTGGTCCGAGCGAGCCCTTCAACATCAACCGCAACACCCTCGACGTCAGCGCCGCCTTCACCGGGATCCCCTACAGCACCATCCGCGTCGGCTACGGGTTCAACCAGTTGGAGCACGGCGTGCGGACCACCCAGGGTTGGCAGGACGACACCGCCCGGATCTCGTACGACCTCGTAGGCAACCAGTTCGTGACGTTGCGCGCGCAGTACGAGCACACCAGCCGCGACACGATCAACCTCAGCTTCGAGGCTCTCGAGGAGAGCGGCTCGCAAGAAGCGCTGCGCTTCTATGACGAGGCGGCGCGGACGCGCAACCGGGGCACCGTCATGCTCCAGCTCACGCCCCTGTCGACGGTCGGGATCGACTTCACGCTGTCCACCGGCAAGGACGACTACGCGGGGGCGGACAGCAGCCAGGAGTTCGGCCTGCTGGACAACAAGAACACGTCCTACACCATTGGCTTCAACTACGCCCCGAACGGGAAGGTGAATCTCGGCGCCGACTACGGTCGGGAGACCTAC
Source organism: Acidobacteriota bacterium (assembly GCA_022340545.1). GTDB lineage: Bacteria > Acidobacteriota > Vicinamibacteria > Fen-336 > Fen-336 > JAJDNS01. The sequence continues at coordinate 13,945 of JAJDNV010000079.1, forward strand.
AACTCGCTCCAGGAGTCGCGCAACGCCAACCCGTCACCCGATCCCTCGTGGACCGACCCCAACCGCAACTGGAACCTGACCGCCGACGAGACGGCCAACTTCTTCTCGCTCTATGTGAACCTGATCAAGGCGTTGACGAACACCGACATC
>JAJDNV010000093.1 GCA_022340545.1 Acidobacteriota bacterium
GCCATCAGGGTCAGCATGAGCGGCCGGAGGTCCCCGAAGAAGTGGTCCTGCAGGGGAACGACCGAGACACCCCAGCCCCCCTTGACGTTGGGAAAGGACTCCGAGATCCGAGCCGCCACCACATCCATCTGGGCCTGGACCTGGTCCCGGCCGACTCCCTCGGCGAGCCGCCCGATCATGAAGAAGTTGTTGTTGCCCCGCCCGGAGGCAGCCCCCGAGTTCCGCTGCATGGGGAGCCAGAGATCCACGTCGCCGGGATACTCGAAGCCCTCCGGCATCACGCCCACGACCTCGGTGGGGACACCGTCGACGTGGACCGTCGCGCCCAGCGCCCCCACGTCCCCCCCGAAACGTCGCTGCCAGAACCCGTGGCTGATCACGACCGCGCTCGGTCCACCGGCCACCTCCTCCTGGGACCGAAACGACCGGCCCAGGGCGGGCCGGACCCCGAGGGTCTCGAAGAGGCTCCCCGAGACGATGCTCGAGGTCGCGCGCTCGGGCTCCTCCCCTCCACTGACGACGACCCCGGGGCGCCACACGTATTGGGTCGCGGTCGAGGCGAAGCCGTCGCAGCCCTCCCGGTAGTCGTAGTAGTCCAGCGCGGAGAGGGAGTTCGGATTCCCGGTGTCCGTGACGGCTTCCACCCAGACCAGGCGGTCCGGTTCCGGGAACGGCAGGGGCCGCAGGGCGACGCCCCACAGGGCGGCGAACATCACCGTCACCGCGCCGATGCCCACCCCGAGGACGATGATCACCACGGCGCTGAACCCGAACTGCCGGACCAGCGACCGTACGGCGTAGCGCAGATCGTTGCTCACACCATCACCCTCGGCTCAATCCACGATCCAGCCGTCGCGCAGCTTGAGGATCCGGCCCCCGTAGGCCGCGTTCGTGTCCGAGTGGGTCACCTGGACGATCGTGGTGCCCTCCTCGTTGAGCTGCTTGAACAGCTCCATGATCTCCCGTCCCTGATCGGAGTGCAGGTTCCCGGTGGGTTCGTCGGCCAGGATGAGCCGGGGGCTCGCGACCAGTGCCCGCGCGACCCCGACCAGCTGCTGTTGGCCCCCCGAGAGCTGATTGGGGTACAGGTCCTTCTTGCCGACGATCTGGAAGCGGTCGAGCGTGTCGGCGACGATCGCCTGCCGCTCGGAGCGCTTCACGCCCCGGTACGAGAGTGGAATCTCCAGGTTCTCGTAGACGGTCAGGTCGTCGAGCAGGTGGTAGCTCTGGAACACGAAGCCGATGTTGCGCCTCTGGAGGTCCTGGCGCTGCTTGTTGTTGAGCTCGTGCACCGGGTGGCCCAGGAACTCGTACTCGCCGGTCCAGGCCCCGTCGTGCATGCCCAGGAGGTGGAGCAACGTCGACTTGCCCGCGCCGGAGGGCCCCATGATCGACAGGAACTCGCCTTGCTCCACCTCGAGGTTGATGCGCCTGAGGACGAAGACCTGGCTGGCGCCCTGGTTGAAGCTCTTCTCGATGTCCCGGAGGCGAATCATTCGGAAGACCCTAGGCCGTTCCGGAGGCCTCGTCTTCCGTGTGCTCGTCGACGACCTGGCCATCGAAGAGATGCACCGCCCGCTCGGCGTGGCGGGCAAAGCGCGGGTCGTGGGTCACCATGCAGATGGTGGCCCCGGTCTGGTGCAGGTCGTGCAGCAGGTCCATCACCGCTTCGCCATTCTTCGAGTCCAGGTTGCCGGTGGGCTCGTCGGCGAGCAGGATCGAGGGTTGCCCGACGAGAGCCCGGGCCACGGCCACGCGCTGCTGCTGCCCTCCCGAGAGCTGGCTCGGCAGGTGCTTGCCACGGTGCCCCATGCCGACCCGCTCGAGGGCCTCGGCCACCCGCGTGCGGCGCTCCGAGGCACGCATCCCCCGATAGGTCAGGGGCAGCTCCACGTTCTCGAACACGGTCAGGTCGCCGATCAGGTTGAAGCTCTGGAAGATGAACCCGATCTCCCGGTTGCGGATGCGCGCACGCTGGCTCAGGTCCAGGTCCTGGACGGGCTGCCCGTTCAGGTTGTAGGTGCCGGCGGTCGGCGAGTCCAGCAGCCCCAGGATCGAGAGGAGCGTCGACTTGCCGCAGCCGGAAGGACCGGATATGGCCACGTACTCCCCGCGATCGATGGTCAGGTGGATTCCGGCGAGGGCGTGGGTCTCGACCTCGTCCGTGTAGAAGACCTTCTTCAGGTCCTGCAGTTGGATCAGGGGTCCGTTTCCGGTGGTGGCGCTCATCTTCGTTCCCTTCGTTCTCAGTCGAGTCGGATGCGATCGTGGGCATCCCAAGACGAGGTGTCCGAGAGGATCACCTCGTCTCCCTCCGCCAGACCGTCGAGCACCTCGATGGTGCTGACCGAAGCACGCCCCAGCGCAACGCGCGTCCGCACCGCCTCGTCCGTGCCCGGGACGAGACGGAAGAGGCCGACGACGCTGTCGCCCTGCCCCTGGGCCGGGCGACCCACGTAGAGCACGTCCTCGAGTCGCTCCAGCTCGATGGTCCCGTCCACGGTGAGGTCCGGTCGGGCCCCCTTGGGCAGAGGGCCCTCGAGGGCCACGTCGACGGTGACGGTGCCGTTCTCCACCGCGGGATCGATCCGGGCGACCTTGCCCGGGATGACGCCGTTGCGGGTGTCGACCGACACGCTCTGACCCAGCTGCACGTCCTTGGCCTGGGTCTCGGCGATCCGCACCTCGGCCTTGAGGCGGTCAGGACGGGCCACGCGCGCGAGATTGGTGCCCGGGGTGACGCGCTGCCCCACCTCGACCGGCACCTGCTGGAGCACACCCTCGATGCCCGCGCGGAGGTTGAGGGCCTCCACCTGGCTGCGGCGCAGCCGGGCGAGGGCCCGGCTCTGCTCGACTCGCGCCCGGTGGGCGGCGAGCTGGGCGTCGACGGACTCCCCGGCGATCGCCAGGCGCTGCTGCTCCAGCTGGTCTCTCTTGGCCAGCTCCTCGGCCGCGACCTGGGAGATCTGGAGGTTGACGGCCGCGATCAGACCCTCCTTGGCCAGCTGCTCGTCGGCGGTATAGCGCATCTTCGCCTGCTGGTACTCCGCCTGGACCCGGGCGGCCGTGGCCTCCTGGTCCAGCCGCTGGCTCTCGAGACGGACCCGGAGCTCGGTGTACTCCGCCTCCGCCGCTCGCAGCTCGGACTCCGCCTCCCGCGCCTGAAGCTCCAGCTCCGGGTTGCTGAGCTCGAGGATCACGGTGTCGGCGGCGACCGTTGTCCCGGGGAAGACAACGATTCTCTCGACCCGCGCCTCGGTGAGGGCCGGGATCCAGCGGATCTCCTCGGGGACGAGGGTCCCGAGACCCCGGACCTGGCGCACCATGAGGCCGCGCTTGACGGTGCCGGTCCAGACGGTGGACCGCTCCACGCTCGGGGCGGCGGGCTTGAGCCGCGAAAGGCCCAGGGTCGCGAGCAGCACTCCGGCGACCGCGGCGCCCCAGTAGGCCGCGCGCTTCCTCTTCATTCGGGTCCGATCGGCGGCGGGTCGTTGGATGTCCATGGTCTCTAGTGTGGGACCAAGCTTCGTGCCAGAAGGTGTACCTTCACGCAACGCCCACGGAATTCAATGCTTACGGGCAGGACCAGGAGTGGAACCCTGGGCCAGGTGTTCGTTTTTGGGACGGCGCCATCCCACGACCGCATGAACCGCGTTCCCCGGGGCCGCAGTGGGGCGCCCGGTCCTCCCGGCACCGAGGATGACCCGGCAACCCGGATCAGCTAACCTCGACCTTCCCCAGGGAAGAAGAGAGAAGCCCGTGTCCAGGAACCCCATCATCCGCCTCGACCGTGTCAGCAAGGACTACACCGAGGGCGCCGAGACGCGCCGCGTCCTCCACGAGGCGAGCGCGTCGTTCGCGGAGGGGGAGGTCGTGGCCATCCAGGGGCGCAGCGGGAGCGGCAAGAGCACGCTGCTGAACCTCGTGGCCGGGATCGACTCGCCGACCACCGGCGAGGTCTGGGTGGCCGGTACCTGCATCAACCGCCTCTCCCCAGCAGACCGGACGCTGTTTCGCCGGGACCACCTGGGCTTCGTCTTCCAGTTCTTCAACCTGATCCCCACCCTCCGCGTGCTTGAGAACGTGCAGCTGCCCGCAGAGCTGAGGGGGCGGTCGCCGGGCGAGGCGGCCGAGCGGGCCCGTACGCTCCTCGGCGAGGTGGGCCTCGCCGGGCGCGAGAGCTCGTTCCCCGACCGCCTCTCGGGCGGGGAGCAGCAGCGCGTGGCGATTGCACGGGCGCTCGTGCAGGATCCACGCATCCTGCTCGCCGACGAGCCCACCGGGAACCTCGACGACATCACCGGCGAGGGGGTGATGGACCTGCTGGAGCGGCTGACCCGGGGTGCGGGACGAACGCTCGTCCTCGTCACCCACAGCCTGCAGGTGGCGTCGCGGGCCGACCGCGTTCACACGATCGAGGACGGCCGCGTGGTTCCCCTCCCCGGGCCCCGCGGGCGGACGGAGCTGACGCAGGTCCCCCCGTGACGCGCTCTCTCCTGCTGACGGGTCTCCGCGATCTCGTCCGGCGCCCGCTGCACTCCGGTCTGATGGTCCTGGGGGTCGCGCTGGGGGTGGCGGTGGTCGTTGCCATCGACCTCGCCAACACGAGCGCGCTCCGCGGCTTCGCACGAAGCACGGAGGCGATCACGGGTCGGGCCACCCACCAGGTCGTCGGGGGACCCTCGGGCCTCGCCCAGGACGTTCTGCGCCGGATCCGGATCGAGGGTGGGTTGCGGGCGAGCGCCCCCGTGGTCGAGGGCTATGTCACCGCCCTCGACCTCGACCGCCAGCCGCTGCGCGTGCTGGGTCTCGATGTGCTGTCCGAAGGGCCGTTTCGGGCTCATCTCGGCGGCCGGTCGCTCGCCGATCCCGGTTTCGAGAGACTCTTCGTGGACGAGGCCGCGGTGTTCGTCGGCGCGGCCCTCGCCGATCGCTACGGCCTGAGCCTCGGTCGCCCCCTGCGCGTGCGCGTCCAGGACCGGGTCGAGACGCTGACCGTGCGCGGCATCATCCGCTCCGCGGATGCGCGGGAGGCGGCCTCGCTCGACGGCCTGCTGTTCATGGACGTGGGCCGGGCCCAGCGTCTCCTGAAGATGGGGGACCGGATCACGCGGGTCGACCTCGTCGCCTCGGACGACGAGGCCGAGCGGATCGCCGCCCTCCTCCCGGCGGGGGTGCGGCTCGTGTCGGCCCGCGAGCAGGCCGAGACGGTCGCGCAGCTCACCGAGGCCTTCCAGCTCAATCTCACCGCTCTGAGCCTGCTCGCTCTCGTGGTGGGGATGTTCCTCATCTACAACACGGTGATGTTCAGCGTCGTGCAACGCCGGGCGGTGCTCGGGACCCTGCGCCTGCTCGGGGTGACGGGAGAGCAGGTCTTCGCGCTCGTGTTGCTCGAGACAGCGACGGCGTCCGCGCTGGGCGTCCTTCTTGGTGTCGGGCTCGGCTGGGTCCTGGGCCAGGAAGCGGTCCGCCTCGTCACGCGCACGATCAACGATCTCTACTACGTCCTCTCCGTGACCGGCGCCCCCCTCACCGCGGCGTCCGTGGGGAAGGGAGTGGCTCTCGGTCTCGGGGCGGGCGTCCTGGCCGCGGTGGCCCCCGCGCTCGAGGCCGCGCGGGTCGAGCCGGTGGAGGCCCTCCGTCCCAGCCGCCTCGAGTCCCGGGCGCGGCGCGTCGTTCCCGGGGTCGCCCTGGGGGGCGCGCTCCTGGCCGTCGCCGGCGGGATCCTGATGATGCTGGCCGGTCGCTCGCTCGCTCTCAGCTTCGCCGGTCTCTTCGCCATCGTCCTCGGCCTCGCGCTGGTCGCCCCGCTGGCCACGGTGGCGTCCATGGCGGTCGCCGGCCCGATCGGGGGACGACTCGTCGGCACCCTGGGCCGGCTCGCCGCCCGCACCGTCACCCGCTCGGTCAGCCGGACGGGGGTGGCGATCGCCGCGCTCGCGGTGGCGGTCTCGGTGACGATCGGGGTCGGGCTGATGATCGAGAGCTTCCGCTCCACCGTCGAGAACTGGCTCGACCTCTCGCTCAGGGCCGACGTGTTCATCTCGGCCCCGTCCCCGGGGGGGACGCGCCGCACCCCTGTCGTCTCACCGGACATCCCTCAGAGGGTGGTCGCGGTCCCCGGGGTGGAGGACGTCGAGACCTTCCGCAGGGTCCGGGTGGCGAGTCCGCTCGGCGAGGTCCAGCTGGCGGTGGCCGACCCGCGTCGCCCCCGCAGCGCCGCCTTCTACCGCTTCGCGGAAGGGGAGCCGGACGAGGTCTGGGAGAGAGTCAGGGCCGGGGCCGTCCTGGTCAGCGAGCCCTTCGCGTTTCGCCACCGCCTGCCGGAGGCGGGCGGCACGGTTCAGCTGCAGACCGACCGCGGCCTTCGCTCCTTCCCCGTGGCCGGCGTCTTCTACGACTACGCGACCGAGAGTGGCCTCGTGCTCCTCTCGAGCAACGTCTACGAGCGCTTCTGGGACGACCGCGCCATCTCGTCCCTCGGCGTGTACGTCGCCCCGGGCCACGCGATCGAGGAGGTCGTCGCCGACCTGCGGGCGGCGCTCGCGGGGACGGCCCTGCAGGTCACTCCCAACCGCGCGCTCCGGGCCGGGGCCCTCGAGGTCTTCGACCGTACGTTCGCCGTGACCCAGGCCCTGCGGCTTCTGGCGGTGATCGTGGCCTTCATCGGGGTCTGGAGCGCGCTCATGGCGCTGCAGGTCGAGCGGACCCGTGAGCTGGCCACCCTCGAGGTCCTGGGCCTGGGCCCACGTCAGATGTGGGGGCTGACCCTCCTGGAGACGGGGCTCATGGGGACGGTGGCCGGTCTGCTCGCGCTGCCCCTGGGGTGGCTCCTCGCAGTCATCCTGGTGACCGTCATCAACGTCCGGTCCTTCGGCTGGACGATGCGCCTCGAGGCCGACCCGTGGCTCTTCGTGCAGGCGCTCGCGGTGAGCGTGGTCGCAGCGGCGCTGGCCTCGGTCTATCCGCTGATTCGGCTCCGCCGCCGCTCGCTGGCCGCGGCCCTGAGGTCGGAGTGACGAGCCGCCGAGCGGTGGTGGTTGCGCTGGCGACGGGACTGGCCCTGGCCGCGGTGCTGGCGCCGACCGCGTCCGACCGGACGGAGCCGGCGGTGTCCCGGCTGGAGCTCGGGCCGGGCCTCGACCCCGCCGCCTTCGCGCGCGCCACCGCGGTCCAGGAGTACCACCTCCCCGCAGACCACGGCCCGCACCTCGAGTTCCAGACGGAGTGGTGGTACTACACCGGCAATCTCACCGCGTCCGATGGGCGGCGCTTCGGCTTCCAGCTGACGTTCTTTCGTCGGGGGCTCGCGCCGGGCGAGCCGTCGGACGGCCTGGGCCTCACGACCCACCAGGTCTACTTCGCGCACCTCGCCATCACCGACGTGGCGGCGAGATCCCACGTCTTCGCCGAGCGGTGGAGCCGCGGCGCGGGCGGGCTGGCCGGCGCGCGCGGGACGCCCTTCGCGGTGTGGCTCGAGGGCTGGCGCGTCGAGTCGAGGCGCGCGGACGGGAGCGCGGTACGGCTGGTCGCACGGGACGGACCGCTCCTCCTCGATCTCGAGCTGGAGGCCCGCAAGCCCCTCGTGAGGCACGGCGAGCAGGGTCTCTCTCCGAAGAGCGACGAGCCCGGCAACGCCTCGCACTACATCGGCTACACACGCCTCTCGGCCCGAGGCCGGCTGGCGGCCAGCAGCGGCGCGGAGCCGGTCTCCGGCGACGCCTGGTTCGATCACGAATGGAGCACGAGTGCGCTGGGGGCGGGCGCGGTGGGGTGGGACTGGTTCTCCCTCCAGCTCCAGGACGGCCGGGAGCTGATGTACTTCCAGATCCGGCGTGAGGACGGCGGCGTCGAGGCCGTCTCGGGGGGGACCCTGGTCGACGCCGCCGGCGACACGCGCCGCCTGCCCGCGGATGCGGTCTCGCTGACCGTGCTCGACCGGTGGACGAGCCCGCAGACTGGCGCGACCTACCCGTCGCGGTGGCGGCTCCGCGTCCCCGGGGAGGATCTCGATCTCCTCGTCGCGCCCTGGATTCCGGCCCAGGAGATGCGCACCTCGTTCGTCTACTGGGAGGGTGCGGTGCGGGTCTCCGGGACGCGCGCCGGGCGGCCGCTGGAGGGCCACGGCTACGTCGAGCTCACCGGCTACGCCCGCAGCATGCAGGGTGTCTTCTGAGGGATTGGGGGTATGATCCCGGCCGTGCAGGAGCGGCTCCAGAAGGTCCTTGCGCGGGCGGGCTTCGCCTCGCGGCGTGGCGCCGAAGCGCTGATGCAGGAGGGCCGGGTCACGGTCAACGGGGACGTCGTCCGCGAGCTCGGCACGAAGGCCGACCCCGCCCACGACGACGTCCGCGTGGACGGCGTCCGGGTGAAGGCCGCGGGTGAGCCTGTCTACCTCGTCCTCAACAAGCCCCGGGGAGTGGTGACCACACGCCGGGACCCCTCGGGCCGGCCTACGGTCATGGACCTGGTGCCGGGCGTGGCCGGACTGTTCCCCGTGGGCCGGCTCGACCTGACCACCGAGGGCCTCATCCTTCTCACGAACGACGGCGCGTTTGCCGAGCGTGTGGCCCACCCGCGGTTCGAGGTCCCGCGCGTGTATCACGCGAAGGTCCGCGGCGTGCCCGACGCCCGGACGCTCGCGCGGCTCCGGAGGGGAGTCAGGGTGGAGGACGAGTTCCTGGCAGTCGACGGGGTCCGGCTGGTCGAGGTCGACCGGCACGCCTGGGTCGAGGTGACGCTGCACGAGGGGAAGCAGCACGAGGTCAAGCGGCTGCTCGAGGCGGTGGGCCATCCGGTGTCCAAGCTCCGACGGGTGGCCTTCGGCCCGATCACCCTCCAACGCCTGGCCCCGGGCCAGTGCCGGGCCCTCGAGCCGATCGAGCTCGCAGGACTGCTGCGCGGGAAGGGGAGTCCCGCGCCGCTGACTCGTCGTCCTCGTCGCCGCATTCGCGCTGCCGCACGTCGACCGACGCGGGCCCGGACGTCCGGCGGCCGCGAGACGACCGCGCGCAAGGCCGGGGCGCGCGGGGCCGGCGCCGGGAAGGCCGTGACCGGCAAGAACGCCACGCGGAAGGCCGCCCCGGGAAAGGGCCGCCGGCGCGGGGTCGGCACAGGGAAGACCGGGCCCCGCAAGCGCTCGCGCGTGGCGGGTCGTCGGGGGCGGAGTTGAGCCCCACCCGACAGGAGTGGTTCGTCTCCCCGCCTCACCTGGAGGGCCTCGATCGCTTCGAGCCCGGCAAACCCATTGCCGAGGTTCAGCGCGAGCTCGGCCTCGAGCGGGTCATCAAGCTCGCCTCCAACGAGAACCCGCTCGGCCCGTCCCCGATGGCGATCGATGCGGCGCGGGCCGCGATGGAGGAGGCCCACCGCTACCCGGACGCCGAGGCCACCGAGCTTCGTGCCGCCCTGAGCGCTCATCTCGGCGTGCCGAGCGCCCAGCTGATCGTGGGCAGCGGGTCCGTCGACGTCATCGAGCTCCTCGCGAAGGCCTTCCTCGGCCCCGGCGACAACGCGGTCATCTCCGAGCACGCGTTCGCACGGTTTCGGCAGATCGTGGACGCCCGCAACCGCGGGGCGCGCCTCGTCCCGATGCGCGAGTGGACGCACGACCTCGAGGCGATGGGCCGGGCGGTGGACGATCGGACGCGGCTCGTCTTCGTGGCGAACCCGAACAACCCCACCGGGACCTGGAACCGGCGCGCCGAGGTCGAGGCACTCGTGGCCGGGTTGCCGGCCGGGGTCCTGCTGGTGCTCGACGAGGCGTACTTCGAGTACGTGGATGAGCCGGAGTACCCGAACGGGGTCGACCTGGTGCGCCGCGGGGCCCCGGTCATCGTGACCCGGACCTTCTCCAAGGCCCACGGGCTGGGCGGCCTTCGGGTCGGGTACGGCGTCGCCGCCCCCGAGGTGATCGGGGCCCTCCTCGTCGTCCGAGAGGCGTTCTGCACCAGCAGGGTGGCCCAGGCCGCGGCCGCCGCCGCGCTCGCCGACACCGCTCACGTGCGGCGGACGGTGGAGCTCACCCGCGCCGAGAAGGCCCGCGTGGCCGGCGCCCTCGTCGCGCGCGGCTACACGGTGCTGCCGAGCCTCGCCAACTTCGTCACCTTCGACACCGGCGAGGAGGGTCGGGACGTGTTCCGCCGCCTCCTCTCCCGTGGCGTCATCGTCCGTCCCCTCGATCCCTACGGCATGCGCCGCTGGCTGCGGGTCTCGATCGGCACCGCCGAAGAGAACGCGACCTTCCTCGAGGCGCTGGAGGCCGTGAGCGAGCGATCCGAACCATGAGAAGCCAGGGACTCGTCGTTGCCATCGACGGCCCCTCCGGGGCCGGCAAGTCCACCGCCGGGCGCACCCTCGCCGAGCGCCTCGGCTACACCTACATCGACACCGGGGCCATGTACCGGGCCCTCGCGCTCAAGGCCATGAGAGCGGGGGTGTCGCTCGACTCCGAGGAGGCGCTCGCCACGCTGTGCCGGGCCTCGCAGATCGAGCTCACCGACGGCGGCCGGCGCGTGATCCTCGACGGAGAGGACGTGACCACAGGGATTCGATCCCCCGAGACGAGCCGCGCCTCCTCGCTGGTCTCCGTCCACCCCGGCGTCCGCACCGAGATGGTGGCGCGCCAGCGTGAGATGGGCCGCGAAGGACACGTCGTCCTCGACGGGCGGGACATCGGCACCGCGGTCTTCCCCGATGCCGAGGTCAAGTTCTTCCTCGACGCGACCCCGACGGAGCGGGCCCAGCGTCGGCTCGGGGAGCTGCGGGCCGCCGGCTCGGACATCACGCTCGAAGAGGTCGAGGAGGATGTCCGCGAGCGTGACTACACCGACACCCACCGCGCGGAGTCACCCCTCGTGAGCGCCTGGGACGCGCTCGAGCTGGACACCACCCGCCTGAGTCCCGAGGAGGTCCTCGAGCGGATGCTGGCCGCGGTGAGGGCACGGCAAGGGCAGCCGCTCGATCTCGGTCGCCTCGCCGAGGAGCACCGACGCTCGCCCCGCCGCTACCTCGAGGCCTTGCGCAGCCTCGCCTTGAGCGTTGGACTCTACCGCCTGCCGGCGGGGTCCGAGGACGAGCAGCGCCCTCACGGCGAGGAGGAGGTCTACCTCGTCCTGGAGGGCCGGGGGCGATTCCGCATGGGCGACGAGGACGTCTCGGTGGTGCCGGGCCACCTGCTGACGGTGCCCCCGCGGGTCGAGCACCATTTCCACTCGATCGAGGAAGACCTCCTGCTGCTGGTCTTCTTCGCCCCCGCCGAGGGTTCAACGGAAGCCAAGACGGCAGAGTAGAGGAGAGTCAGCTAACAGGCCGAGGGTCGCACGTGTGTCCCTTCCATGGGGACACGCGGGTGTCCGCGGCCTATCTCAAGCATTTCCCTCCCCCTACGTGGGGAGGGATAGGGTGGGGGGTCGATGAACGAATAGACTAGAGCCTCAGACGGGCGAACTCGTCGAACGAGGTGATTCCCTTCTTGACGAGTTCCAGGCAACGCTCCCGGACCGAGATCATGCCGGAGTCCAGGGCCGCCTCCTCGATCTCCGGTGCCGGGAGCCCCTGCTCCAGGGCCGAGCGGACCTCGGCGCTCGAAGGGAGGAGCTCGAACAGGGCCCGGCGCCCCCGGTACCCGACCCGGTTGCAGGTCGGGCAACCCTTGCCCTTGAAGAATCGGAGTGTCTGGGCCTCCTCCTCGTCGATGCCGTGCGCAGACAGCGTGCGGGCGGAGGGTGGCTCGTCGGGGACAGTGCAGATCCGGCAGAGGGTCCGGACGAGACGCTGGCCGGTCACCAGTCCGAGCGAGCCCGCGAGGAGCGGGGGGGGTATCCCGAGGCCGCGGAGGCTCGCGAGGGCCGTCGCCGCCGACGGCGCCGTCATCGCTCCGACGACCAGCCGGCTCGACGCGAGCTGCGAGGCCACCACCGCCGTGCCCTGATCGGGGACGGCGGAGAGCATGAGGACCTCGGGTCGAACGGCCACCATGGCCCGCAGAGTGGCCTCGATCCGGGGTCCCTCCGGTCCCGTCTCGGCCTCGATCTGACGCGCGTTCTCCATCACCCAGTGGATGGGGGCCTCGATGGAAACGACATCCTTCAGCCCGTCGGCCACGACGCTCATGATCGCGTAGAAGGTCGTGTCGGCGCCCTCGAACGCGGGGGACGTCACGAGCAGAAGCCCGAGACCGGAACGGATCTCCTCGACGAGGCGGACGCGGTCCTCCAGCTCGAGGCCGAGCGTCGTGAAGTCCTTGATGAACGTGGAGCGGTTGACGAGCTTGATCGTGGCCCCGACGCCATGCGGACCGGGGACCGTCCGCAGGATCATGTCGAACTCGGTATCGCCGAGGCGGGCCGTCGACTTGCTCGACAGCGGGCTCCCGCGGCGGGCGGGATCGAGGTCGAACATGGCGAACAGCGCCTGCTCGAGCGTGGCGGCGTACGCCTTCGGGATGGGGTCCACCCGGAACGAGAAACCGTCGATTCGATATCGGATCGTCACCTGGTCGGGCTGGGGCTCGAGGGTGACGTCCGAAGCCCGTTTCCGTGCGCCGAGGGCGAGCAGGTAGTCGAGGGTGCTCTCGGGGCTGGAGTGCTCCCAGTACACGCGGCCGGAGTCGTCCCCCGCCCGCGTGTCTTTGAGCGTGTCCACCCCCTGCAGCCGGAGCCCGACGTCCACGTCCGCCTGCCTCACCAGTCCCTGCCGCACCAGGATCTCGCCCAGCTTGCGCCCGGTCTCCTTCTGCTCGATGAGCACCTCGAGCAGCTGGGGGGTGGTGATCTTCTTCATCCGGATCAAGATGTCGCCGAGACGATCCTGGCTCTGGCTGAGCGTCTGAAGCTCGTCGACGAGGGGGGCGGGGGCGTGCCGCCAGAACTGCTGCTTGTACTCCGCGCTCGCGTCGCAGAAGCAGTGGAGACAGAACGGGCAGAGCTTCGTCGGGTTCTTGGGGTCGTCCGAGCACCAGACAGCGGCGACGGCGTCGAACTCCCCGAGGCAGTTCCAGCAGGTGATGAAGTACGTCTGCTCGCTCACGGGACCTCACGGCCTGCTCGAGGCCGCGCGAGGGCCGGGGCCGACGGAGGGTCCAGCGCCGTCCCAATCGGCATCAGGCTAGTCGACAAACCCTTGACAATCAAGGACCCGCAGTTCGTTGACCCCCCCTGCGGGAGGTGATAGCGTGCCCTCCCGCCCATGGGAGACCTCCGCCGCACTCCTCTCAACACCGTCCACCGGGAGAGCGGGGCCAAGATGGTCCCGTTCGGCGACTGGGACATGCCGGTCGAGTATGCGGGCCTCATCTCCGAGCACCTCGCCGTCCGCAAGGCGGCGGGGCTGTTCGACGTCTCTCACATGGGGGAGTTCGAGATCGAGGGCGAGGGGGCCCTTGCCTTCCTCCAGCGCGTGACCGCGAACGACGTCGCGAAGCTCAGCGACGGAAGGGCCCAGTACTCGGCGCTCCCGAACGCGAGCGGCTGTCCGATCGACGATGTGATCCTGTACCGGCGCGCGGCGGACCGCTACCTGATGATCGTCAACGCCGCGAACATCGAGAAGGACCTGGCCTGGCTCCAGTCGCAGGGACCGTCGGGCTGCGAGGTGCGGGACGTCAGCGACGAGCGTGCGCTCGTCGCGCTGCAGGGACCGCGGTCCGAGTCGATCCTCCAGGCGCTGACCTCGATCGACCTGAGCCAGCTCAAGTTCTACCGCTTCGTCGAAGGCGATGTGAACGGCCGGAGGGCCCTGGTGGCCCGCACCGGCTACACGGGCGAGGACGGCTTCGAGCTGATGGTGGCCCCCGGCGAGGTCGTGGAGCTGTGGGCCGCGCTCTTGGATGCCGGGAAGGACGAGGGCCTTGTGCCCGCCGGGCTCGGGGCCCGGGACACGCTGCGCCTCGAGGCCCGGATGCTGCTCTACGGCAACGACATGGACGAGACGACGACCCTGGTCGAGGCGGGCCTGGGCTGGGTCGTGTCCCTCGATGAGGCCAAGGGCGACTACAACGGGCGGGCGGTCCTCGCCGAGCAGAAGGCGTCGGGCGCCCCGAGCGCACTGGTCGGCTTCGAGGTCGTCGGGCGGGGGATCGCCCGCCACGGCCATCCCGTCTACCTGGGCGAGCAGGCGGTGGGGGCCGTCACGTCGGGAAGCTACGCACCGTTTCTGCAGAAGAACATCGGCCTCTGCTACCTGCCCTCCGCCCGCGCGGTGGAAGGCACGGAGTTCGACGTGGACGTCCGCGGCCGGCGCCTGCCTGCCCGCGTGGTGCCCACGCCGTTCTACAAGAGACCGCGCTAGACTCTCATCAGGAGGGACCGCGCATGAATCCCGAGGAGCTTCGCTACTCGAAAGACCACGAGTGGATCCGCGTCGACGGTGATCGGGGTCGGATCGGCATCACCGACTACGCTCAGAACCAGCTGGGGGACGTCGTCTTCCTCGAGCTTCCGGAGGTGGGCCGGACCCTCACCGCGGGCGAGCAATTCGGAACGGTCGAGTCGGTCAAGGCCGTCTCCGAGCTGTTCTCGCCGGTGACGGGCGAGGTCGTGGAGGTCAACTCCGAGCTCACCTCAAAGCCAGAGCTCATCAACGAGGATCCTCAAGGCGAGGCCTGGATGGTGGTCGTCCGGATCACCGACCCGGCCTCCGTGCAGGCCCTGATGGACGCGGAGGCCTACAAGGCCCTTGTGGAGAGCGAGGCCAAGTAGGCCGGCGCCCGCCGCCTCCGGGTCGCCAGCACGCCGAGACTGTCGAGAGAGGCCATTGCCCGAGGATGCCCTTGTCTGATCGCTCCGCCCTCTCGCCGGGTCGGGTCGGTGACTTGCTCGAGCACCCCGCCGACTTCGTCCGGCGCCACGTGGGCCCGAGGGAGGCCGAGATTGCCGAGATGCTCGGCGCCCTCGATCTCGAGTCTCTCGAGTCTCTCGTGGACGACACCGTCCCCGAGGCCATCCGCTTGAAGAGGGGACTGGAGCTCCCCTCACCGCTCGCCGAACCCCAGGCCCTCGCCGAGCTTCGGGGCAGGACCGGGCAGAACCAGCTCCTCCGCTCCTTCATCGGGATGGGCTACCACGACTGCGTGACGCCTGCGGTCATCCTCCGCAACGTCCTCGAGAGCCCCGGCTGGTACACGCAGTACACGCCGTATCAACCCGAGATCGCGCAGGGCCGGCTCGAGGCGCTGCTCAACTACCAGACGATGGTCTCGGACCTCACCGGTCTCCCCCTTGCCAATGCCTCGCTACTCGACGAGGCCACCGCGGCTGCCGAGGCGATGACGCTCTGCCGCTCGGTGGCGGGCCGGGGACGCGACGGCTTCTTCGTGGCCGAGGACTGCCACCCCCAGACGATCGCCGTCGTGCGCACGAGGGCCGAGCCCCAGGGGATCCGAGTGCACGTCGGCCCGCCGGAGAGCGTCGACCTCGAGGCGCAGGCCCTCTTCGGGGTGCTGGTGCAGTACCCGGCGACGGACGGAGTGGTCCGGGACTACGCGGGTCTGGCCCGGACGGTCCACGACGGGGGGGCCCTGCTCGTCGTGGCCACGGATCTCCTGGCCCTCGCCCTTCTCCGCCCCCCGGGCGAGTTCGGCGCGGACGTGGCGGTGGGCTCGGCCCAGCGCTTCGGCGTGCCCATGGGATACGGTGGACCCCACGCTGCCTTCTTCGCCACGGACGAGGCGCACAAGCGCCACCTGCCGGGCCGGCTCGTGGGCGTCTCCCGTGATGCCGAGGGCCGGACCGCCTACCGCCTGGCCCTGCAGACCCGCGAGCAGCACATCCGCCGCGACAAGGCCACCAGCAACATCTGCACTGCGCAGGTCCTCCTCGCGATCATGGCCGGGATGTATGCCGTCTATCACGGCCCGGAGGGGCTTCGGGCCATCGCCCGACGCGTCCATGCCCTCGCGCGGGTGCTGCAGCTCGGCCTGAGGCGCCTCGGCCTCGAGGCGGGCTCGGGGCCGTTCTTCGACACCCTTCGCGTCCGAACCGGGCCGGAGGCCGGTCGAGAGGTCCTCGACCGGGCGCGCCAGCGGGGGGTCAACCTGCGCCGCTACGACGACGGCACGCTGGGGGTCGCGCTCGACGAGACGACGACGACCGACGACGTCCGAGCGATCCTCGAGGCCTTCGCGGGTGGGCCCGTGGCGTTCGTCCTCGAGGAGCTGGCGGAGGAGGTGGATTCCGCCGCTCCCCCGGCGCCCCACGCCCGGCAGAGCGCGTTCCTGACCCACCCCGTATTCACCCGATACCACTCCGAGCACGAGATGCTGCGGTACCTGCAGCGGTTGCAGGGACGAGATCTCTCGCTCACGCACTCGATGATCCCGCTCGGCTCGTGCACGATGAAGCTCAACGGCGCCTCGGAGATGCTCCCGGTGACGTGGCCGGAGCTGGGACGGCTGCACCCCTTCGCCCCGCTGGAGCAGGCCCGCGGCTACCAGGAGCTCTTCGCCGACCTCGAACGCTGGCTGTCCGAGATCACCGGCTTCGAAGCGGTGTCGCTCCAGCCCAACTCCGGGGCCCAGGGGGAGTATGCCGGTCTCCTCACGATCCGCGCCTACCACCGGAGCCGCGGCGAGACCGGGCGCACGGTGTGCCTGATCCCCGTCTCCGCTCACGGAACGAACCCGGCCAGCGCGGTGATGGCGGGTTTCGAGGTCGTGGCCGTGGCGTGCGACCCGCAGGGAAACATCGACGTGGGCGACCTGAGGGCGAAGGCCGAGGCGCACCGGGCCCGCCTGGGGGCGCTGATGGTCACCTACCCTTCGACCCACGGTGTCTTCGAGGAGGAGATCCGCGAGATCTGCCGGGTGGTCCACGACGCCGGGGGACAGGTCTACATGGACGGGGCGAACATGAACGCGCAGGTCGGACTCACCCGCCCCGCCGAGATCGGGGCGGACATCTGCCACCTGAACCTCCACAAGACCTTCTGCATCCCGCACGGCGGCGGGGGCCCGGGGATGGGGCCGATCGCCATGGCCCGGCACCTCGCGCCCTTCCGCCCCGCCCACCCGGTGATCGCCACCGGGGGGGAGCAGAGCCTCGGAACGGTCTCGGCCGCCCCGTGGGGGAGCGCGGCCATCCTCGCGATCTCGTGGGTCTACATCCGGCTGATGGGTGCAGCGGGGCTCCGGAAGGCGACGCAGGTCTCGATCCTCAACGCCAACTACATGGCGCGGCGGCTCGAGCCGCACTATCCGATCGTCTACGCCGGGGCCCGGGGCCGGGTGGCCCACGAGTTCATCCTCGACTGCCGGCCCTTCAAGAAGGCCGGGATCGAGGTGGACGATGTCGCCAAGCGGCTCATGGATTTCGGCTTCCACGCCCCCACGATGTCGTGGCCGGTGGCGGGAACGCTCATGGTCGAGCCGACGGAGAGCGAGTCGAAGGCCGAGCTCGACCGCTTCTGCGACGCCCTGATCGCCATCCGTGCGGAGATCCGGGATGTCGAAGAGGGGCGTGTCCCGGCGGAGACGAGCCCACTGCGGCGGGCCCCGCACACCGCGCAGGCCGTGACGGAGGCGGCGTGGGACCGACCCTACAGCCGACAGCAAGGGGCCTTCCCGGCCCGGTGGGTGGAGGCGGCGAAGTTCTGGCCGGTCGTGGCGAGGATCGACAACACCTGGGGCGATCGCAACCTCGTCTGCGCCTGCCCGTCGGTGGAGGAGGTGGCCGGCTAGCATGGCGACGCGGCGCTCCATGGTCGGACGCAAGAGTGCACGGGTCGCCCCCCAACGTCCGGGCCGCCCGACGGCCCGCCGGGTTGTCCCCGCGAAGAGACGAGGTCCGGCCGGCCCACACCTCCTTGGGCTTGTCCTGCTCCCGGCCGCCGTCACCCTGGGTGTCACGCTGCTGCGTCTCGGGGGCGAGCTGATGGAGTGGTCGCCGCGATACTTCAGCCGGGTCGCCGGGGGGGGCCTCGCCGTCGTCGGCATCACCTGGCTCGTCCCGATCGTCGGCTTCTACTTCGGCCACCGCCTGGGCCGCGCCGGAGTCGGCCCGTCATCCCTCGCCCGGGCCGCCGGTCTCCCGATCGCCGCGCTCGTGCTCGCGCCCGCCTTCGCCTGGTTCGGCTCGCGGCTGGAGTCGGCGTCGACGGCGACTGGCCTCGTCGCAGTGTGGGCGGTGGCCTCGGTGGTCGCCGCGATCCTCGCGGTCGTCGCCTGGCCGAGGCTGGGCGCTGTCCTGGTCGCGTACGCGTTCGCCGCCCGCCTCCCGGTCGCGGGGATCATGTGGTGGGCCATCCACGGGAACTGGGGCACCCACTACGACGCACCCACCCCGGGCTTCCCGGTGATGCCCCCCGGCGCCCGCTGGCTGTGGACGGGCCTCGTCCCCCAGACGACCATCTGGGTGTCGGGGACGGTGATGGTGGGAGCGCTCTTCGGCGCCGTCGGCTGGTTCGTGGCCTCGCGGCGTACCGGCTGACCCCGGGGCGCCGCCACCCGCCCACCCCCTCGGGCGGCTATAATGTCCCTGCCCCGTATGGTTTGCGCGCCGCCACCCTCACCGGGATCAGCATAGAGAGAAGGCCCGCGTGTACTCCGACATCCCGACCTATCGCGAGAAGCTCGACGAGCTGGCCGAGCAGCTCCGCACGCACGGACACCTTGGCCTCATCCTCGTGGACGCCTCGAAGCTCGCCCAGGTGGAGCACGACTACGGGTCCAAGGCGTTTGAGGAGGTCCTCTCCCTGGCCTCCGGGATCGTGACCAGCCTCCGCGGGAGCGAGGTGCGCGGGGGTGATCTCCTGGCCCTCAACGACCGGGGCGGGAATGCGTTTCTGGTCTTCCTCGCCCCCCGCCGCACCTCGCCGGAGGACCGCCCGGCTCGCCTCGACGACCTCAAAGCGGTGGCCCACCGCGTGGGTCAGACCCTCAACGGGAAGCTGGCCGAGCTCAGCTCTCCGTACCTGCGGGGCCGGCGCGGCGTCTCCGTCGGGTACGCCGTCGTCTTTCACAACCCCCTCATCATGCCGGAACGCGTGATCGCCCGGCTCGTGGACGAGGCCGAGGAAAGCGTCCGCATCGAACAGATGCAGAAGGATTTCCAGACGCGCTGCCGCCTGCAGGATGTCCTGCTCGCCGAGGAGATCCGCACCGTCTTTCAGCCGATCGTGGAGCTGAAGAGCGGGGCCATCCTGGGCTTCGAGGCGCTCTCGCGCGGCCCCGCCGGAACCGCCGAGCAGAGTCCCGTGAACCTCTTCGAAGCGGCCGACGCCGCCCGACTCACCTTCGAGCTCGACCGTCATTGTCGGCGGCGGGCCATGCGCACCGCCCGGAACCTGCCCGCGCCGTTCCGCCTCTTCATCAACGTCGTGCCCGCCTCGATGTACGACCCGGACTTCCAGGGGACGAGCCTGATCCAGCTTCTCGAGGGCCTGGGGCTCTCGCCGGACCGGATCGTGCTGGAGGTCAGCGAGGGGTACGCGATCAAGAACTACACCCTGTTCGTCGAGGCTCTGCAGAACTTCACCCAGATGGGCTTCAAGATCGCGGTGGACGACATCGGGGCCGGCTACTCCGGCCTCGAGAAGATCGCCCACCTCAACCCGCGGTACCTCAAGTTCGACATCCAGCTCGTGCGCGACATCGACAAGCTCCACGTCAAGCGCGAGATGGCGCGGGCCCTCAAGGCCTTCGCCGAGAAGATGGAGTCGAGGATCATCGCCGAGGGGATCGAGCGGGAGGGTGAGAAGCAGGCGCTGATCGACCTGGGCATCGACTACGGCCAGGGCTACCTGCTGGCCCGGCCCGCCCCGCTCGAAGACTTCGACCTGAGGGTCCCGGCGGCCGTCGACGAACGGGATCGCCAGCCGTAGCCCGACGCTCGGCGGCCACAATCATTCATCGACCCCCCACCCTAACCCTCCCCACGTAGGGGGAGGGGAATGCTTGAGATAGGCCCCGTACGCCCGCGTGTCCACAGGGAGAGGACACGCGGGCGAACCGAGGCCTGGTAGCCAGCCGCATTTGTTCATCGGGCGCGGCAACCTCGAAGTGCAGCTGCGTCCTACTGGCAGCTACTCTTCACCCTTCTTCGCCCGGGCCTTCTTGCGTTCCCGCACCAGGCGAGCCGCCTCGAGACGGGCCGCAGTGTCCTCCTCGCCCCCCCGGTCGGTGGGGCGGTAGTAGCGCCGGTGCCGGAGCGCTTGCGGCAGGCAGTCCATGCCGGCCACACCCTCCGCCTCGTCGTGGGCGTACCGATAACCCCGGCCGTACCCGAGGTCCTTCATGAGACCGGTGGGGGCGTTGCGGATCCAGAGTGGGACCGGCTCGGCCCGGGTCTCGAGGGCGTCCTTCGCCGCCTCGCCGTACGCGACGTAGAGGGCGTTGCTCTTCGGGGCCGCGGCGAGATAGACGACGAGCTCGGCGAGGGCCAGGGCCCCCTCGGGCAGGCCGATGAAGTGCACGGCCTGCTGGGCGGCCATGGCCACCACGAGGGCCTGGGGGTCGGCCAGGCCGACGTCCTCCGAGGCGAAGCGCACGAGGCGGCGGGCGACGTAGAGCGGGTCCTCTCCCGCCTCCAGCATCCGCGCCAGCCAGTAGAGGCCGGCGTCGGCATCGGAGTTCCGGATCGACTTGTGCAACGCGCTGATGACGTTGAAGTGCTCCTCCCCGGCCCGGTCGTAGAGGAGGGCCTTGCGGGCGAAGGCCTGCTGCACGGACTCGAGGTCGACCGAGCGTCGGCCCTCCCCGTCCGGGGTCGCGGTCGTCACCGCGAGCTCGAGCACGTTGAGCGCGGTCCGCGCATCGCCGTCCGAGGTGCGGGCCAGGAAGCGGAGGGCATCGGTCTCGACCTGGGCCTTCGAGGTGCCGAGGCCGCGCTCCTCGTCCTCGAGGGCCTGGCTCAGGATCCGGAGGAGCTCCTCCTCGGCGAGGGGCCGCAGAACCACCATGCGCGAGCGCGACAGCAGCGCCGCGTTCACCTCGAAGGACGGGTTCTCGGTCGTGGCGCCGATCAGGACGATGTCGCCCGACTCGACGTGGGACAGCAGCGCGTCCTGCTGGGCCTTGTTGAAGCGGTGGATCTCGTCGATGAGCACGATCGTCCGCCGTCCCTCGCGTCGCCTCCGCACCTCCGCCGCCCGCAGGACCTCGCGCACGTCCTTCACCCCGGAGAGGACGGCGCTCATCGCCTCGAAGTGGGCCTTCGTCGTACGACGGATGACGTGGGCGAGCGTCGTCTTCCCCGAGCCCGGCGGGCCCCACAGAATCAGGGAGCGAAGCTGGTCCTGCTCGATGGCCTTGCGCAGCGGCCGGCCGGGCCCGAGGATCTCGTCCTGGCCGAGGATCTCGTCGAGCGTGCGGGGGCGGATGCGGTCGGCGAGCGGGGCGTCCGGCAGCGGCTCCCTGGGCGATCGCGGCCCGGCGCCCGGCGCGGGGTCGGGGAAGAGCGAGCCCGAGTCGTCGTCTCGCGTGCGGCCCATGGGCGACAGCCTACCGTCCCTCGCGTCGCCGGGGGAAGCCGCGCTGGCGAGCCGCCTCGAAGAGGAGGAGGCCCGCGGCGACGCCGACATTCAAGCTCTCGACCTCCTCCACGAGCGGGACCCGGAGACGGGCCGCCGCGCGCCGCACGATATCGTCGGCGAGGCCGGCGCCCTCGGTGCCAAAGATGAGGGCGGCCGGCGCCGCGAGATCGACGTCGTCGTAGCGCGTCTCTCCGTCGGTGCTGGCGGCGAGAGCGGGAACCGCTCGCTCCGCGAGCCGGTCGAGCACCGCGGGCGCGGAGAGGCCTCGGACGTGCGGGAGGCGGAAGGCGGAGCCCATGGATCCGCGCAGGGCCTTCCACGAGAACGGATCGGCGCAGCCCTCGGTGAGGTAGGCGCCGGTCGCGCCGGCGGCCTCCGCGGTACGCAGGAGGCCGCCGAGGTTGCCGGGGTCCTGAATCCCCACCGCCACGAGGATCAGGGGAGTGCCGTGGTACAGCCGGTCCTCTTCGAAGACGGGACGCTGGGCGAGGGCGACCAGCCCCTGGGTGGTCGCGGCCTCGGACAGCGAGGCGAGGAGACCCTCCGCCATGCGGCGAACCGGAATCCGCCGGGCGCGGAGCGCGCCGAGCGTGGCCGCCGCGGCCGGTCGCATCTCGGCCCGGGGCGAGGCGGCGACCTCGGTGATCACGACGCCGGCGGCGAGCGCCTCGTCCACGAGCTTCGACCCCTCCAGAAGGCACAGCTCTCCCTCGGGACCGGCACCGCGCTCCTTGAGCGCGCGCAGGCGCTTGAAATGGGGGTTGGCGCGGCTTCGGACGGTCTCTTCCTCGGGGGTCATCGGCGCGGGAGCCGTGATAGTATCACCGGACTTTTTCGCCGGAGACGGGGGACGCCCTCATGGTGATCGATATCAAGAAGAGGCTTCAGGATGAGATCCTCACCCTGCAGACCGAGCTGCGGGTCCATCTCCCCAAGGAGATTCAGAAGGCGCGGGAGCACGGCGACCTGCGCGAGAACGCCGAGTACAAGGCCGCCAAGGAGCGGCAGAGCTACCTCGAGGCTCGCGCCGCCCAGCTCCACCGCCGTCTGGCCGCCCTCAACATGGTGAACCTCGACCGCATCCCGCGCGACAAGGTGGGGCTCGGCTCCACCGTCCACGTGCGGCAGGAGGACACCGGCGAAGAGAGGGTCTTCGAGATCGTGGTTCCGGAGGACTCGGACCCCTCGATCGGTCGCATCTCTCCGTCCTCGCCGATCGGGAAGTGCCTCCTCGGCAGCGAGGAGGGCGACAGCGTCGAGGTCAAGGTCCCGGCAGGCACGAAAGAGTACGAGATCACCAAGCTCGTCACGATCCACGACCAGGTGCAGGACGACGAGTAGGGGGCGCTGCCCGTGCCCCTCCCCGACCTGACCGTCGCCCGTCTCGAGGCGGATCCCGCGGAGGTCCTCGCGCGCGTGCCCGCCGCCCCCGGGGTCGGTCAGCTACTCGGTCCGGATGGCGGCACCCTTCTCCTGGCCCCGGCGGCAAACCTCCGCCGCTGGGCCGGCGCCCACCTCGGGCGCGGGAAGCCCCCGGCTCCGGGGCGGCGCCCCAAGACCGACCTCTCGGGCATCGCGACGTCGCTCGCGTGGGCGCGCACGGCCAATCCGTTCGCGCAGAGACTTCTCTACGAGCGACTGGCGGCCCGGCTCATCCCGCTCGCCGAGCGACGCGACCTCAAGCCGCCCGGGTTCGTGCACCTCGACCCCGATCAGCGGTTCCCGCGGCTGACGGTGAGCGGCACCGACCGGGGGACGGCCGGCCTCTTCGGCCCCTTTCGCAACCGACGCGCCGCGGAGAAGGCCCGTGATGTGGTGAACCGCCTCCTCGGGCTGCGCCCCTGCGACTACACCTTCGAGCCCGACCCGTCCTTGCCGCTCGGTCTCGGCTGCCTCTATGCCCAGGTGCGTTCGTGCGCGGCCCCCTGCCTCTCGCGCGTGAGCGAGGAGGACTACCGCGCCCTCGCCGCTCGCGCCGCGGCCTGGCTGGGCGATCCCGCGCACCGGGACGACGCCCCGTCCGCGGTCCCGACAACGGTGAGGCGGATGCAGGGGGCGCTGGCTGTCGTGGTCGGGGCCGGCCGGAAAGAAGTGGGCCTCTACCCGGTGCGCGAGGGTCGGGTGCTCGACGACGCCTCGGTGACCGTGGCCCCGGACGAGATCGCGGCCGCTGCGGCAGGGCTCGAGTGGCCGACGGTCGGGGGGGCGGACGACTGGCCGTGGCTCGCGGCCTGGATCGCCAGCTCCCGGGGGCGCGGGACGTACGTTCCGGTGCAAGACCGGGACGACCGCGAGGGTCTCGCCGCCGCGATCCGCAGCGCGCTGCCCGCGCGCTTCGCCGGCCCGTCGGGCGGTGGTAACGTAGGGCACTCGCGAGGGGGGGCTTGAAGGACTACTCGCCGAAGCGCCGCACGGCGCTCGTGTTCACCGGGAGCGGGACGACCGGGGCCTACCACGCCGGCGTCCTCAAGGCCCTCGACGAGAGCGGCGTCAAGATCGACGTCGTCGTGGGCTCCGGCGTGGGCACGGTGGCCGCCGCCTACGCCGCGGTGATGGGTGGGGCCCGGCTCTACGGACCGGGCGGCTTCTGGCAGGGCGCGGGCTGGAGCTCCTTCTACCGTGTGCGGCCCGTGGTGCGCCTCGCTCTCGTTCTGCTCGGGATCTCGTTCGCGGTTTTCGCGCTTCCCCTTCTCACGGGG
>JAJDNV010000131.1 GCA_022340545.1 Acidobacteriota bacterium
CCGGCGAAGCCAATGAGAGCCCCCGGCTCCGCGATGTTGAGGTCGCCCAGCATCGCGTAGGAGGCGGTGACGCCGCCGGTGGTGGGGTCCGTGAGGATGCTGAAGAACGGCAGGCGCTGCTCGTGGAGCCGGGCGAGGGCAGCCGAGATCTTGGCCATCTGCATGAGGGAGAGCGTGCCCTCCATCATGCGCGCGCCCCCCGAGCAGGAGACGACGACGAAGGGCAGCCGCTCCTCGAGTGCCCTCTCGATGCAGCGCGTCACCTTCTCGCCCACCACCACGCCCATCGAGCCGCCGATGAAGGCGTACTCCATGGACCCGACGATGGTGCGCCGCCCGTCCAGGGTGCCGATCGCGGAGACGACGGCGTCCAGGGAGTTGGTCTTGGCCTTGCCCGCCTGGAGCCTCTGGGCGTACGGCCGCTGGTCGGCAAACTCGAGGGGATCGGAGCTGACGAGCCCCTGGTCGAACTCCTCCCAGGCCCCATCGAAGAGCGTGTCCAAACGCTCTCGGGCCCCGATCCGGAAGTGGAAGGAGCACTTCGGACAGACGGAGAGGTTCTTCAGGACGTCCTTGCGGTACAGGATCTCCTTGCAGCTGCCGCACTTGACCCACAACCCCTCGGGCACACGGCTCTCCGCCGAGCGGGCAGCGAGCGACGGCGACTGGCGGCGGAACCAGGCCATGTCCCTCTACTCCTGCTCCTCCGTCTCCTCGGTCGGTCCGAGGTCGTTCTCTATGCCGAGGATCCGACAGGCCCCGTCGTAGATCTGGCGGGCCGCGTTCTTGCGGGCCTGCAGGTCGGCGAGCCGCTCCTTGACCTTCGCCAGCTCCTCCTCGATCTGCTCGTTCATCTCGTCGATCTGCTTGCGGGTGACCTCGAGTGTCTGCCGGTAGAACTTCGTCTGCTCGTCGGTGAGCGCCATCCCTGCCGCCTCCTCAATCGATGCCGAACCGCTTCAGCAGCACGTCGAGCGAGAATCCGTCTCCCTGCCGCTCGTCCTCGTCGGCGTCGGTGGCCCCGGCCGTCGCCCCGTTGCCCTCCCGCTCCTGGCGGTCGTACAGCAGCTCGAGGAAGCGGGCGAGGTCGCGGGTCGTGACGGGCGGCCTCTCGCGCAGGATCTTCTCGATGCCCCGCTGCATCTGCCCCGCGTCCTGGTACCGCTCCTCGGGATCGCGAGCCAGCGCCTTCATGATCACCCGGTCGAGGTTCTCCGGCACGCGCGGGTTGACGTCGCGGGGCGGCGAGATCACGCACTTGCGCACCATCTCGAGGATCGTCGTCTCCGAGTCCCCGCCCGTGAAGGGCCTCTGCTCGGTGACCATCTCGTACAGCACGATGCCGGCCGAGAAGACGTCGCTTCGGCCGTCGATCTGCCTTCCCCAGGCCTGCTCCGGGCTCATGTAGAGCAGCTTTCCGCGCAGCGCCCCCCGCTCCGTCTTCGAGGCCTTCGTGGCGGCCTTGGCGATCCCGAAATCGGCGAGCTTCACGTCGCCCTCGAAGGAGATCAAGATGTTCTGCGGGCTCACGTCCCGGTGCACGATCTCCATGTGCTGCCCGCTCTCGTCCTTCTTGCGGTGAGCGTACTCGAGGGCGGAGCACACCTGGGAGATCACCCGCAGGCTCAGATCGAGGGGCATGCGCAGGCCCTTGTTTCGGGCCCGCTTGATGATGGAGCGAAGGTCGTGCCCGTGGACGTACTCCATCACGATGTAGTCGCTCGCCTCGATCCGTCCCAGGTCGAAGATCTGCACGATATTGGGATGGGCGAGGCCCGCCACCATCTTGGCCTCGTCCCAGAACATGGTCAGGAACTCCTTGTTCTCGGAGAGGTGGGGCAGGATGCGCTTCAAAGCGAAGACCTTCTCGAAGCCCTCGACCCCGCTCTTCTTGGCCTTGAACACCTCGGCCATACCACCCACCGCGATGCGGTCGATCAGACGGTAGGGGCCGAACGTGTCGTCCCGCCAGGAGCCGGTCCGGCCGGGCGGCGCCGTGTCCTCCAGCTGCGGCCTGGGCTTGTCTTGGGACCTCTCCTCGAGGGCGCTCGCGGCCACCGAGGCGAGGTCGACGCCGGGTCCGAGCGGGATCTTCGGCGGGGTGACCGTGAACTTCGCTCCCGTACGCTCGGCCGGCGGCGCAAGCCGTGCCTCCTCGTCGTCCTCGTAGGGGGGCGCGGGCCTCATCGGCTTGAACGGGGCCTCCTCCAGCACGGGCCCGTGCGGCGGCTGGACCCCCTCTTCCTCGGGCTCGATCGGGGTCAACGGCTCCGGGGAGACGGGGTCGTTCAGCTTGACCCGGACCGGTCCCCGGCGCGAGCCCTTCCGTCCGGCCGAGGGCGGGGCGGGGGCGTCGACCAGGTGCCCGAAAAGGTCGTCCGACGTGGCGAGGCCGTCGTCCTCCGGCTCTCGCGGAGAGCCGGGAGCGTTTTTCGGTTTGCCTCTGCCGCTACTCATCTCCAGGTCCGCTTGTGCTCCCGACAGGATAGGCCGGCCCCATCTTTAGGTCAACGAAGAGCGGGACTTACGCTCGGCGGCCCCCTCGCCGGAGGCGGGCGGCCTCCCCGCCGTGGCCCGCGTCGGGCCGGAGCCGGGCGCCGCCGGGTCCCCCACGCCATCGCCCCGGCCTCGAAGCTGACGGTATCCGCCAGAGTTGGCGGGGGATAACGGGACGGCGAATGCTATATTGTCCCCGGCTCGCCCTCGGGGTCGGAAGCCAGCCGGGAGGCGCGCGCTCCGAATGGACATCCTGTTCAGTCTCTTCGACAACCCGCTGGTGCCCTGGGCCGTCGGGCTGATCGTTCTCCTCTTCATCTACCGTGCCGTCGCCCCCCGTCTCAGCCTGCGCGTCCCCGGGAGCAATCTCAGCGCGGACGACGTGGTCGGCAAGGTGCTGGGTCCCCGCTGGGCCGAGCGAAAGCTCGAGCGGGAAGTCGAGCGACTCAAGAAGCAGGACAACTACCTCGCGGCGGGTCAGCTCCTGGAGAACGGTGGCCGGCCCAAGGAGGCCGCGGAAGCCTACCTCGAGGGTCAGGAGTTCTTCGCCGCGGCTGGGATCTTCGAGAAGCTGGGACGATCCGAGCGCGCCGCCGAGCTCTACCTCCAGGCCGGCGACTACAAGAAGGGGGCAGCGCTGTTCACCTCCGCCGGCAAACCCGCCCGCGCCGCGGCGCTGTTCCTCGAGAAGGGAAACAACCTCGAGGCGGCGCGGCTGTTCGGGCTGGCCGGGCAGTGGGGGAAGGCGGCCGAGCTGTACGAGAAGGGCGGCTACCCGCTTCGCGCGGCCGAGGGCTGGGCGAAGCAGGGAGAGCTGCTCAAGGCCGCGCAGGCCTACGAGACGCACTTCACGGAGAACGTCTCCTTCGGGACGACCTACTCATCCACCTCGGCCTCCGCTTCTGCGGAGGCCAAGAGCGCGCTTCTCTCCGGGCAGCTCTACGAGAAGGCGGGACAGATCGAAAAGGCGATCGACATCTACGGCAAGGGTGGACACCATCGCCATTGCGCGGCCGCGCTCCTGCAGGTCGGCCAGCCGGGGAAGGCGGCCGAAGCCTATCTTCGTGCCGAAGATCACGAAAACGCCGCCGCCGCCTACGAAAAGGCGGGCGACGCCGTTCGCGCGGCCAACCTGCGTGGCGAGGTGGCGTTCAAGGCCGATCGCATCCCCGAGGCCGCCGCCTGGTTCGTGAAGGGGCAGGACTTCCTGCGGGCGGCGGAGCTCTACGAGTCGGTGGACCAGTTTGCCGAGGCGGCGGGTGCGTACGAGGCGGGCGAGAGCTGGGCCGCGGCTGGCAGCGTCTACCTGCGGGCCGGGCTGAAAGACCGGGCGGCCGCCGCCTATGCCAAGGGCGGCGAGCACGAGACCGCGGCCAAGCTCTTCGAAGAGCTTGGCCACAAGCAGAAGGCGGCCGAGCTCTACGGTCGTGCCGGCTTCACCTTCAAGAGCGGCGAGGCCGCGGCGGAGGCCGGGGAGAACGAGAAGGCGATCGGGCTTCTGCAGCGGGTCCCCGCCGGCGACGA
>JAJDNV010000144.1 GCA_022340545.1 Acidobacteriota bacterium
GGCGTCGAGGGGATCCACCGTGAGCTTGAACATGCTCTTCTGGGGACCGTCCCAGACGTCCTCGAGGTTGCCTCCCTCGTGCGAGAGATGCCAGATGTTCCCGTCCCGGCTGAAGATGTCGCGCGTCGTGTGCTCGACGGGGACGTCGTGCTTCGCGGCGTAGTCGAGGGCGTCCTCCCGGGAGCGGATGTCCCACTCACGCCATGGCGCGATCACCGCGAGGTGTGGCGCGAACGCCCCGTAGGTGACCTCGAACCGCACCTGGTCGTTGCCCTT
The DNA here is from genome assembly GCA_022340545.1 of Acidobacteriota bacterium. Classification (GTDB taxonomy): domain Bacteria; phylum Acidobacteriota; class Vicinamibacteria; order Fen-336; family Fen-336; genus JAJDNS01. Next base: position 277 of record JAJDNV010000144.1, read on the forward strand.
TCCGGTGGCGCCGTGGGAGAGGGCGTCGGCGCCCTCCTCGAGCGCGACCTGCACCTGGTGATAGGCAAGGAGGGGGCGGGCGAGCGCCGTTCCGAGCAGGTAGCGGTCCTCGTAGATCGCCCCGGCGGCGAGGGCCTTGAAGCAGTAGTCGCGCACGAACTCCTCCCGCAGGTCCTTCACGATGCACTTGCTCGCGCCTGTCTTGACCGCCTTGGCGGTGATCGCCTCGTAGTCGTCGCCCTGCCCGACGTCTCCGCAGAAGGCGACGACCTCCGCCCCACCGTAGTGCTCCTTCAGCCACGGGATGATGATCGAGGTGTCGAGCCCACCCGAGTAGGCCAGGACTACTTTCTTGACGTTCGTCATGATTCCCTACCTTCTGTGATTGCGGGTTCTGAAGCCGTCAACGGCTGGGCACCGGCGGCGAGGACCACGAGAACATGGTCGCCGCGGTCCTGGGCGCGCGCGGGGCCCTCGTAGCGGGGCGTGGAGCCCGCCAGTTTGATGAAGTGTCTTCTGCTCGTGGCGGGCGATTCGAGCGAGGCAGAGCTCTGCTTTCTCTTAGAAGGGCCCATGCTCTGCCGAGCGTCCCCGCGAGAGGGCGCCGGAAGCGCCCTCGCCGCGCGGTCTGTCGGCGCGTAGTTCATGGCAGTCGTTCCATTCCTAGCCCAGCAGCACGCCTGCAGGAAGCGGCGGCCTGAGATTCCGAGAGCGTTGGCTCGAGCGTCGCTCTCGGAATGAGTCTGTCGCGGTGAGCTCGCGAGCTGCGGCCAGGGCCTCCGGCGGCATCCAGTGGACGGCGGTCTCGTCGCAGCACAGGCTCAGCGGACACGCCTCGCAGTCAGTGGCGAGCTTCTCCAGGAATCGCTCCCGCCGGGTGATGTGGAAGCCGAGCTTCTCGAAGAGCGAGACCCGCCGCGTGAGCGCCAGGACCTCGACGAACTCGCGCCGCCAGGCCAGCCCCATCTGGTGCTCGACGATGGCGCGGCCGATGCCGCGGTTGCTCATGTCCGCCCGCACGGCGAGCGATCGGATCTCTCCGAGGCCGGGGCCCAGCTCGCTCAGCGCGCTGCAGCCCACGACCTCGCCCTCGACCTCGGCCACCCCGAAGTCGGCGAGGCACTCTCGCAGCGATGCCTCAGTGCGGGCCAGTAGGAGGTTGTGCCCGGCATATTCGCTAATGAGGGCGAGGATGGCCGGGATGTCCCGCTCGGTGGCCTCACGCAGCCGCACCGGCCCCCCCCGTGAGCACCGCGTCCAGAGCATCCAGAAGCGCCTTGATCTCCGAGCGCTTCACCACCAGCGGGGGCAGGAGGCGCAGGACGTGCTCGCCCGCCTTCAACGCCAGGATGTCCCGCTCGCGCAGGCCGCTGGCCACTTGCCCCGCCGGCCCCCGGAACTCCACACCGATCATGAGTCCCAGGCCGCGGACGTCGACGATCGCCGCCTTGTGCCGCTTGGCGAGCCGCCTCAGCCCCCGCAGCAGGTACAGGCCCTTCGCCCCGAGCGCGTCGAGGAACCCCGGGGCCGTGAGGTGGTCGAGCACGGCCAGGGCCGCCGCCGCCGTCACCGGATTCCCGCCGAAGGTGCTGCCGTGATCCCCGACCTTCATCGCGGACGCGTGAACGTCCTTCACGAGGACCGCCCCCATCGGAAGGCCTCCCGCCAGCGGCTTGGCCAGGGTGAGGATGTCGGGCACGACCCCCGAGTGCTCGTAGGCGAACATCTTGCCGGTGCGTCCGAGCCCGCACTGGATCTCGTCGAAGACGAGAAGCGCACCCCGCTCACGGCACAGCGCCGCGAGCCCCTTCAGGAACTCCGGCGTCGCCGGGCGGATCCCGCCCTCGCCCTGCACCGGCTCCACCATCACCGCCGCCGTTCTCTCGCCCACCGCCTCCGCCGCCGCGGCCAGGTCGTTCAGCGGGCAGAACCGGACCCCGGGCACCAGCGGCTCGAAGGGCTCGCGGTACTTCTTCGTCCAGGTGGCGGAGAGCGCCCCCATCGTGCGGCCGTGAAACGAGTGCTCGAAGCAGACGAAGTCCGTCCGGCCCTCCTCCCGGCCGATGCGGCGCGAGAACTTCATCGCGCCCTCGACTGCCTCCGTGCCCGAGTTGCACAAGAAGACCTGCGAGGGGAAGGCGAGGGAGACGAGGCGCTCGGCCAGGGCGAGGCCGGGCTCGGTGTGGTAGAGGTTGCTCGCGTGAATCAGCAGGCCCGCCTGCTTCTTGATCGCGTTCACGACCTTCCGGTCTCCGTACCCGAAACCGTTGACCGCGATGCCCGCGGCAAAGTCGAGCCAGGTGCGGCCGTCCTTGTCGACGACCTTCGACCCCTTGCCCTGCACCAGGACGAGGTCGCGTTCGTAGACGGGGAGCAGGGCGTCGCTCATCGGGTCACCTCGGAGACTCGGGCCGCCCCGTCGTCCGAGACGAGACGGGTGCCAGGAAACGTGCCGAGGAGGCGGGCCTTGCCAGCGATCACCACCTCGCGGATGCCGGCGGCGGAGGCATCGAGGGCCACACGCACCTTGAGGGCCATCCCCCCGGCGATCGTGCCGTCCTCGATCCGCCGCTCGGCCGCGGCCGGCGTCAGCTCGGCCACGATCTCCTCGCCCACTCGGACGCCGTCGACGTCGGAGAGATAGACGAGGGTGCGGGCGCCGAGGGCGCGGGCGAGCCCGAGCGCGGCCTCGTCGGCGTTGACGTTGACCGACCCGCCGGCGGGCCCGGTGGAGACCGGTGACACGACGGGGAGGAGACCCGCGCTCCACAGGGCCTTGACCGGCGCCGGGTCCACGCTCTGCGGAGTGCCCACGCGACCCAGCCCCTCCTCGAGCCGCGCCCGCACCATACCCGCGTCCCGACCCGAGATCCCGACCGCCGGAACTCCGGCTCCGGTCAGGCCGGCGGCGAGGGCCTTGTTGACGACGCCCGAGAGCACCATCTCCACGACCTCCATGGCCGCGGGCGAGGTCTCGCGCCGGCCGTCGATGAACCTCGACTCGATCCCGAGCGCACGCAGCAGCCGATCGACGTGGCGTCCGCCACCGTGAACGAGAAGAGTCGGGGCGTCCACCCGTCTCACCTCGTCCGCGAGCGGGCCCATGAGCCCGGGGTCCTCCAGGGCCGGACCGCCCACCTTGTAGACGTGCGCGGCTCCGCCCCGCCCCCTCACGGCGCCCCTCCGTCCTCGTCGAAGGCCGAGGGCAACCCCGCCGCCTCGTCCCAGCCCATCGCCAGGTTCAGGTTCTGGATGGCCTGTCCGGCCGCGCCCTTGACGAGGTTGTCCAGGGCGGAGAAGACCACGGCCCGGCCCCGGGCCGCCGGGTGCACCGAGAGACGGCAGTCGTTCGTGAACACGACGTCGCGGAGGCGGGGCGGACCCCCGTCGACCACGTGGACGAACGCCGACCCCTGGTAGGCCTCGCGGAGCGCCCCGATCAGCTTGTCGGGAGTCGCCTCCGTGCGGACGTGGATTGCGGTGAGGATGCCCCGCTTCACGGGGAGCAGATGTGGGCAGAACGTCAGCTCGAGGCGATGGCCGGTCGTGTCCTCGAGGACCGCCTCGATCTCGCCGACGTGGCGGTGGATCCGCCCCGGCGCGTAGGCGGAGACATCCTCGTCCACCTCGCAGAAGAGCAGGTTCTCGCGCAGCGTGCGACCGGCCCCGGAGGCCCCGCTCTTGGCGTCGGCCACGATGTCGTTCGCCTCGATGAGCCCCCCACGGAGGAGGGGCACCAGCGGCAGCAGCACCGAGGTGGCGTAGCACCCGGGGTTGGACACGAGCCGGGCCCCCCGCAGCCGCTCCCGGTGGACCTCGGAGAGCCCGAACACCGCCTGGCCGAGCAACTGCGGTGCGGGGTGGTCGTGGCCGTACCAGCGCTTGTACTCGTCGGGACCCGGCAGCCGGAGATCGCCCGAGAGGTCCACGACCACCGCGTCCGGTCGCGCCTCGCGCAGCCGCGCCGCGTAGGTCGCGGCGACGCCGTGGGGGAGAGCGAGAAGGTAGGCCTCGGCCTCGACGTCGAGCCCCGCCTCGTGATCCAGGTGCCCGGTGTCGCTCCCGGTCGTGAACGCCACCCGGGCGCGCGGGTGCTGCCGGAGCAGGCGAAGGAGCTCGCGCCCGGTGTACCCGGTGGCCCCGAACACCCCGACGCCGGTTCGCGCGCTCAACTCTCACCCTCCATCCAAAAAAAAACCGCCGGAGCTGCTCTCCGGCGGGTTTCTCGAAGGCCTCCTGGGCTCTCTGGCCCGGGCCTAGCCCATGGGCCCCTCCCGCCGGACACGCGGGCCTCGCCTCACGCGGACCTCGGAACGAACGGCGGTGGCGGGAACGAGCATCATGACAGTCCCGAATGATACGCCGCACCGCCAAGGTGTCAAGTGCGGCTGGCCATCAGGCCCAGACTCACCCGCGTGTCCTCTCCCTGGGGACACGCGGGTGGCCGTGGCCTATCTCAGGCATTTCCCTCCCCCTACGTGGGGAGGGCTAGGGAGGGGGGTCGATGAATGATCAGGGTAGGGGGGCAGTCAATAAACGCGGTCATTCGAGATAACCGAGCTCTCGCAGCCGTTCGAGCATGGCGGGAGCGATCGTCTCGGGCCGGCTGTCCGGCCTCTGGGCGGCCATATGCTCGCGCAGCGCCCGGTCGAGCTCGCCGGCGACCCGCGCGTGCTCCGGGCTCGCGCCGCCCTCGAGGAGGTCGCTCGTCTCCCCGGGATCGCTCTCGAGGTCGTAGAGCTCGCGCCCCATTGGGGAAAGGGGGATGTGGACGCGTCCCCAGCGGGCCACCGACTCCGGCCCGATGCGGACAAGATACTTGTAGCGCTCGGTCTGGATCGCCTTCTCCTCCCTCAATTCCTCGAGGGCCTCCACGAACACCGTCCGCGAGCCTGGCGTCTCGCTCTCCCAGAGCGGACGCAGCGACATGCCCTGCATCTGCGGCGAGCCCGGCAGACGGAGAACATCGAGCACGGTGGGCATGACATCAACCCCCCGGCTGAGGGCGGCGACTCTCGTCCCCGCCGCCTCCTGCCCGGGCAGCTTCACGATCAGGGGAACGCGGACCATCTCCCGGTGGAGGTTGTGCCCGTGGGCATTGTAGAACGCGTCGGGCGAGCGCTCGGCGAACTCCTCCCCGTGGTCGCTGGTGAAGATGATCAGCGCCCGGTCGTACAGCTCGAGGGCGCGCAGTCTCTCGAGGAAGACGCCCACCCAGCGGTCGGTGTCGGCCACTGCTCCCACGTAGAGGGCTTCCAGGACGGGGGCCTCGAAGACCTCCCGCCGGACGAGGATCGATCGGAAACGTCCGACCTGGACCTCCCCCCTCCGAAGCCGCTTCGCGAACCGCTCGACCGCCTCGCGCACCGGCTCGACCCGCTCGGGGGGCAGCACCTCCTCCAGGAACCGGGTCCCGAGGTAGGGGGCGTGGGCCTCGAACGTGTGCCAGAAGAGGAAGAAAGGACCCCTCCGTTGATCCGCCACCCATTGCCCCATCTCGTGCATCGGACCGTCGTGCAGCTTGAGCATGTTGGTGCGATAGAGCGAGAAGCCTTGTCCGTAACCGAAGCCGGGGTCCAGGGTGTCGCCCGCGGTGAAAGCGGCGGTCGAGTAGCCGTGGGCCCTCAGGATCTCGGCCAGCGTCGTCCGCGACTCGGCGAGGACGGGATACTCGTCCTCGCTCGCCTTGATCTCGCGCAGCGAGGCCGTGACCCCGTGGTTGCTGGGCCAGAGCGAGGTGAGCAGGCTGATGTGGGCGGGGATCGTCCAGGGGGCGGCCGAGATGTGGTTCTCGAAAAGGATGCCGTCTCGGGCCAGGGCGTCGATGCTCGGGCTGACCGTCCGCCTCTCGTACCCGTAGCAGTTGAGCCGGTCCGCGCGAAGCGTGTCGATCGAGATGAGGACGAAGGGTGTCGGCCCTGTCGATCGCGCGTCGCCACCACGCCCGCAGGCCGCGAGCGCGGTCAGCCCGGCGCACACGACGAACCCTGCCCCTCGCAAGCCCATGGTGGACGAAGGCGAAGTATAACCCCGGGGTAGTTGAGCGGGCCCCTGCAGCGCCCCCCGCCGCGAAGCTCCGCGCGATAGGATGGGGCGGAGGTGGCCCCATGAGCGACGCGGCCCGCAGCCTGCCCCTGACCGACCTCTCCCAGGACGAGGCCGGATTCCGTCAGCTGGTGCGGGACTTCGCCGAGGAGAAGGTCCGGCCACTCGTCCACGAGATGGACGAAGAGGAGGCGATTCCGCGCGAGCTCATCGACCTGTGCTTCCAGCTCGGCCTGATGGGGGTGGAGATCCCCGAGGCACACGGGGGCGCGGCGGCGACCTTCTTCATGTCGACCCTCGCCATCGAGGAGCTGGCCCGCGTCGATCCTTCGGTGGCGGTCCTGGTGGACGTCCAGAACACGCTCGTCAACAACGCGATCCTGCGCTGGGGGACCGACGCGCAGAAGGCCAGGTACTTCCCGAGGTTGGCCGAGAGCTGGGTGGGGGCCTACGCCCTCAGCGAGGCCGACTCGGGCTCAGACGCCTTCGCCCTGACCTGCCGCGCCGAGGCCCGCGGCGATCACTACGAGCTCACCGGCCGGAAGATGTGGATCACGAATGCGGCGGAGGCCGAGCTGTTCATCGTGATGGCCACGATCGACCCGGCGAAAGGGTACAAGGGCATCACCAGCTTCCTCGTCGAGCGCTCCTTCCCCGGCCTCGCGGTGGGCAAGAAGGAGGCCAAGCTCGGCATCCGCGCCTCGTCGACGTGCGAGCTGATCCTCGAGGCGTGCCGGGTGCCGAAGGACAACGTGCTCGGTGAGCCCGGCAAAGGCTACAAGATCGCGATCGAGACCCTCAACGAGGGCCGCATCGGGATAGGGGCCCAGATGGTGGGGCTGGCCCAGGGGGCCTACGAGCTCGCGCTCCGGTACGCCCAGGAACGCCAGCAGTTCGGGCGGCCCATCTCCGACTTCCAGGCGGTGCAGTTCGAGCTCGCGGAGCTCGCCACCCAGATCGAGGCGGCCCGCCTGCTCACCTACAACGCGTCCCGTCTCCGCGACATCCGCCTGCCCTTCGTCAAGGAGTCGGCCATGGCGAAGCTGTTTGCCTCCCGGGTGGCCGAGAGGGTGGCCTCGAGCGCCATCGAGATCCACGGGGGATACGGCTTCACGCGCGAGTACCCGGTGGAGAAGTACTTCCGGGACCAGAAGGTGGGCCAGATCTACGAAGGCACCAGCAACATGCAGCTGCTGGTGATCGCGAAGCAGATACTCGGCAAAATGTAGTGGCGTGAATCGTGTGTTGACGGCATTCACGCCATCTAGAGGGCGTCATCGCCGTTGCCCGGAGCAAGCGATGCCGGAATCCAGTTCCTGCTTGAGGGGCGTCCCCGAGCCCCAAACGGACTATTCCGAGAGCGACGGCTCCCGCGGCGCTCTCGGAATGAATTAGATCAACGGCTGCTCCGCGGTGTAGTCGAACTTGAAGACCCTCTTCCAGCCCGGAAGGATATTCACCTCGCGCTCGTAGGTGAGCTGGATCCTGCGGTTCCGGGGGGTCGTCGAGATCTTGAAGCTGTCGGGAAAGACCCACTGCTCCATCTCGCGGTTCCGGACCTCCGTCAAGAGCATCTCCTTGATTCTCTCCGGCGTTCGGGCCTTGTACACGGGCGTGCGGCAGACATTCTCGACCGCGTCCGTCAAGTCGTAGTGTTCGTAGTAGACGGGGATCACGTTCCAGGCGGCCAGGCCGACCGCGGCCAGCAAGGCGAAGAAGACGAGGGTCCCCAGCCTCGTGTCGCCTCTCTCGCTCATCCGACGCATGTGCCTCCTCTCGGCCGCTCCGGGACGGCCGCTAACGGATCACGTGGAAAAATCGGCTCCAGCGGGTCTTGCCCAGCGCGCTGGCCGTGTCCTTGATCCAGTCGACGAAGCTGGTCCGATGGTATTCCTCCCGGTCCGCGTCGTAGGACCAGTAGACGATCAGCGCCCGTCCCTTGACCTGGTCTCGGGCCAGGAACCCCCAGAAACGGCTGTCGCGGCTGTTGTCCCGGTTGTCTCCGAGTACGAGGAGGTGTCCTTCGGGCACCACCCGGGGTCCCCAGTTGTCCCGGATCCCGTCGCTTCGCAGAGCGTACTCGGGATCGTCGGGCGACCGCGGAGGGTCGAGGAACTGCACGTAGGGCTCGTCCAGCGGCTCCCCGTCGATGTACACCGTCTTGTTGCGGATCTCGACTGTCTCGCCCGGGAGGCCGATGACCCGCTTGATGAAGTCGCGGTTGGGATCGTCGGGGAACTTGAACACCACCACGTGGCCCCGCTCGATGGGCCGCTTGCCCATCAGCCGGTCCTCGAGCGGGCTCACCGAAGGCGAGTACACGAGCTTGTTCACGAGGAGATGGTCCCCGATCAAGAGGTTGCTCTCCATCGAGCCGGTAGGAATCTTGAACGCCTGGATGGCGAAGGTGCGGATGAAGAGGGCCAGGATCACCGCAACCACGATGGACTCGAGGTACTCGCGGGCCACGGACTTCTTGAAGGTCGGCCGGGCCTCTGGCTCGTTGCTCATCCCTTCCATTCTACCGGGGGGCCGCCTACTCATCCACCCGGAGCACCGCCAGGAACGCCTCCTGCGGGATGTCGACCGTCCCGACCCGTTTCATGCGCTTCTTGCCCTCCTTCTGCCTCTCGAGGAGCTTGCGCTTGCGGGTGATGTCCCCGCCGTAGCACTTGGCGATCACGTTCTTCCGGAGGGCCTTCACGGTCTCACGGGCGATCACGCGGTTGCCGACCGCGGCCTGAATGGCCACCTCGAACATCTGCCGCGGGATCATCTTCCGCATCTTCTCGACCAGGGCCTTGCCTCGGGGGTAGGCGGCGTCGCGGTGGACGATGAGCGAGAGCGCGTCGACGGGATCTCCGTTGACGAGGACGTCGAGCTTCACGAGGGGAGAGACCCAGTGGCCGGTGAACTCGTAGTCGAGCGAGGCGTAGCCGCGCGACGCCGACTTGAGCCGGTCGTAGAAGTCCAGGAGGATCTCGGCCAGCGGCAGCTCGTACTGGATCATGACCCGGGTGGGCGTGATGTACTGGATGCCCTTCTGGACACCCCGCTTCTCCTGGCAGAGCTTGAGGATCGGCCCCACGTACTCGTTGCCGGTCAGGATGGTGGCGGTGATGATCGGCTCCTCGATGGCCTCGATCCCTCCCGGATCCGGAAGCCGCGCCGGGGAGTCGACCTCGACCACCTCACCGTCGGTCCGGAGCACGCGGTAGAGGACGGAGGGGGCAGTCACCAGGAGATCCAGGTCGAACTCCCGCTCGAGCCGCTCCTCGACGATCTCCATGTGGAGCAGCCCCAGGAAGCCGCACCGGAACCCGAAGCCGAGGGCCGCCGACGTCTCCGGCTCGTAGAAGAAGGACGAGTCGTTGAGACGCAGCTTCTCGAGGGCGTCCCGCAGCTCCCCGTACTGGTCGCTGTCCACCGGGTAGAGCCCGGCGAACACCATGGGCTTGATCTCCTGGAAGCCCGGGAGCGGCCCGGGGGCGGGGCGCCGGTCGTCGGTGAGGGTGTCGCCGATGGCCACGTCGGCCACCTTCTTGATCCCCGCGATCACGAAGCCCACCTCGCCCGCCTGCAGCGAGTCCACCGGCACCGCCTTCGGGGTGAAGACGCCGAGCCGCTCAACCTCGTAGCTGCCGCCGGTGGCCATGAGCCGCACTTTCAGGCCTGGGTCGATCCGTCCGTCCACGACGTGGACGAGGACCACCACCCCGCGATACTGGTCGAACCAGGAATCGAAGACGAGCGCCCGCAGCGGCCCCTCGGGATTCCCGCCCGGGGGCGGAAGGCGCTCGACGATGGCCTCGAGGATCTCGTCGATTCCGACGCCCTTCTTGGCCGACGCCTCGATGGCGTCGGAGGCGTCTATACCGATGACGTGCTCGATCTGCTCCCGGGCCCGCTCCGGCTCCGCCCCCGGCAGGTCGATCTTGTTCAGGACGGGGATGATCTCGAGGCCGGCGTCGGAGGCCAGGTGGGCGTTGGCGAGCGTCTGCGCCTCGACGCCCTGGCTCGCGTCGACCACGAGGAGCGCCCCCTGGCAGGCGGCGAGGGAGCGCGACACCTCGTACGAGAAGTCCACGTGACCAGGGGTGTCGATGAGGTTCAGAACGTAGTCCTGCCCGTCCTTCGCCCGGTACTCGAGCCGCACGGAGTGCTGCTTGATCGTGATCCCCCGCTCGCGCTCGAGGTCCATCGAGTCGAGGAACTGCTCGGTCATCTCCCGCTGGGAGAGCGCGCCCGTCCTCTCCAGCAGCCGGTCGGAGAGGGTGGTCTTGCCGTGGTCGATGTGCGCGATGATCGAGAAGTTGCGGGTGTTGCGAAGCATGAGAGCCAAGGGCCCGTCCTCCGGGAGACGGGCAAACAACCCATTCTAGCCGAACCAGTGCGGTGGGCGTCAGGCCCAGCGTCGCTCGCATGTCCCTTCCCTGGGGACACGCAGGTGTCCGTGGCCTATCTCAAGCATTTCCCTCCCCCTACGTGGGGAGGGTTAGAGAGGGGGGTCATTGATTGACTCGGCCCACCACGACGGTGTCGAGCCGAGGCCGGGAGAAGAAGAGGCCCCGGCCCCGCTCGTCCGCGCGCCACGCCGTGTTGTACCTGACGACGCGATCGACCAGGACTCTCACGAGCTTCCCCGCCTCCTTCTCGAGGGCCTCCGGCTCCGGGCAGGCAACCACCACCGCCACCCGCCCGTTCACGAAGACCAGGAAGAAGCCGTCGTCCGCCCAGTCCGCGAAGACGTCCTCGTCCACCTCTCCCGGCGACGTGAGGGCGGCCGGGATGGCGAAGAGGCGCTTCGACCGTTGCTCGAGGAAACGCCGCAGGGGCCAGGGCGGGGGGGGCTCCGCGGCCGCGTCGTCGAAGACGACGCCCCGGGGCTCGATCAGGGCCGCGTACCGGCCGTCCCCCAATGCGCGCAGGGCACCGAGCAGCTTACGGATTTCGCCTTCTAGCTTCTCACGTGATTCGAACATGGGGACACGGACCTTCGCACTATACCGTGCCCGGAGCGAGCCGCACGAGCCTTCTCGGGTCGCTCTTGTGACGGCCCCATTACCCCTTACTGCTTGAAACAAAGCAGTTTCGGTGGTAGAAACGTCCAACGCGTTCGTGGGCCGGGAGGCGTTCTAGCGTCGGCTTGTGCGGAAAGGAGCCTGACACGGCCCCGGTCGCGGGAGAGACCAGGATGCTGAGGAAGATCCTCGCCGTCGACGACTCGGCGCTCATTCACCAGATGTACAAGCTCTTCCTCTCCAGGTACAAGAACTGCAAGCTGGTCAGCGCCATGAACGGTTTGGAGGCGCTCGACAAGCTCGGCCAGGAGCAGGAGATCGACCTCATCCTCCTCGACATCAACATGCCGGTCATGAACGGCCTGGAATTCCTTCAGCGCGTCCAGAAGGAGGACGCCTACAAGGGCATCCCCGTGATCATCATCTCGACCGAGGGCAAGGAGGAGGACACGGTCCGGGGTCTCAAGATGGGGGCCAAGGGATACGTGAAGAAGCCCTTCCAGGCCTCGGAGCTCCACAGCCTCATCGAGAAGATCACCGGATCGTGAGCCCCGGAGGCATGCCCCGGGACCGCTGATGGATTTCGAGGTCTCCGCGGAGCTCGTCGGTATCTACCTCGAGGATGCGCGGGAACACCTCGCGGTCCTCGACGACGCCCTTCTCCGGCTCGAGCAGTCCGGTCCCGATCCGGACGTGGCTGCCTCCCTCCTCGGGCCGCTGCACACGCTCAAGGGCAACAGCGGGATGATCGGCTTCAACGGTATCAAGGACTACGTCCACCGGCTCGAGGACGCATTCACGAGGGTGCGCGACGGCTCGCTCACGCTGGAGCCCGCGGTACTCCAGCCGCTGTTCGAGGGTGCGAGCGCTCTGCGCGAGGCGATTGAGGCAGCAGCGGCGGCGGGCCGCGAGGGGCGCGATCTCGGTGCGGAGGGGGCGGTGCTCGCCTCGTTGCTGGCCGCCGGCGATGCCGCGCCGTCCCCGGCGCCGGCCGCCCCCGCGGAGACCACCCGATCCACCAAGGCGGGGGACGCCACGCTCGCCGCCTCGCGGTCCAGCCTGGTGCGGGTCGACTTCGCCAAGCTCGACCATCTCCTCAACCTCGTGGGTGAGCTCATCGTGCATCGGACGAAGCTCACGGAGATGGGTCGGCAGGTGAGCGCGGTGGCGCCGGACGCGGGTCAGGAGCTCCTCGATTCGGTCCACCAGGTGGCCAGCGTCTCCACCCAGCTGCAGGAGACGATCATGGACATCCGGATGCTTCCCATCCGGCATGTCTTCGAGCGTTTTCCCCGGCTCGTGCGCGACCTCGCCCACGGCCAGGACAAGCAGATCGAGCTGATCCTCCAGGGCGAGGACACGCGGGTGGACAAGGCGGTCATCGACGAGATCGGCGAACCCCTCGTGCACCTGATCCGCAATGCGGTCGATCACGGGATCGAGCCGCCCGCGGCCCGGGCCGCCGCCGGCAAGTCCCCGATCGGGACGATCCTCCTCTCCGCGGCCCAGGAATCGAACCAGGTCGTCATCACCCTCGTCGACGACGGGGCGGGCATCGATGCGGCCGAGGTGCGCCGACGAGCCGTCGAGCGCGGTCTCCTGGGCGCGGACGAAAAGCTCAGCGACCGCGAGATCATCCAGTTCATCTTCACCGAAGGCTTCTCTACGGCCCGCTCCGTCACCGACGTCTCCGGACGTGGCGTGGGGCTCGACGTCGTGGTGCAGTCTATGGAGCGTCTCAACGGCCTGATCGAGGCCGAGACGATCCCCGGGGCCGGCACCAAGTTCATCCTCCAGCTTCCGCTCACCCTCGCCATCATCACCGTCCTCATGGTCGAGGTGGGCGACAACGTCTACGCCCTCCCCTCGGGGGCGGTCGTCGAGAGCCTGCACTTCCGCCCCAACGAGGTGTCCCAGATGAACGGTCGGGACACGCTGCGCATCCGCGACCGGATCATCCCCCTCGTCCATCTCTCGGAGTTCTTCGGAGTGGCCCCGCGTCGCCACCGCGCCGAGGCGTATGCGGTCATCGTCGGCCGCGGCGAGAAGCGCCTCGGTCTCACCGTGGACCGCCTGCGCGGCCAGCAGGACGTGGTGATCAAGGGTCTCGACTCCGTCGTCTCCGGGACCGCCCTGGGGGTGGCCGGGGCCACGATCCTCGGCGACGGCCGGGTCGTGCTCGTCCTCGACGTCGCTGCCCTCTTCGAGAGCAGCCGGGGCCGGGGAAAGCGGGGGGCCACCTGGGCCCCCGCGGAGGCCTGAGCGGTGTACGAGGCCTACTGGGAGCTGCGCGACAAGCCCTTCCGGAAGACGCCCGATCCGCGCTATCTGTTCCTGAACGAGACCTACGAGGAGGCCCTCGAGCGCCTGCTGTTCGCGGTCGAGGAGATGGAGCTCGCGCTTCTCACCGGGGAGGTGGGCTCGGGCAAGACGCTGCTGACCCGGGCCCTGGTGGACCGCGTGGGGGAGCGCTACGAGGTGGGGATGATCCTGAACCCCCGCCTTCCTCCGCGGCAGTTCCTCCGGACGGTTGCTCTCGAGCTCGGGGTGGCGGAGCCCGGCTACCACTCCAACGACCTGCTCGACCAGATCCACGGGCGGCTTCTGGCGCTGGACGAAGACAACCGAGCCGCGCTTCTCGTCGTCGACGAAGCCCACCTCATCCCGGGCAAGCCGACGTTCGAGGAGATCCGCCTGCTCACGAACTTCCAGCTCGACGACCGCAACCTCATCGCGATCGTGCTCGTAGGGCAGCCGGAGCTGCGACAGCGGCTGCGGCATCGGACCTACCGCGCCCTGACCCAGCGCTTCGGGGTGTCTTTCGAGATCGTGCCCCTCAGCGTGGACGACACCCGGGCCTACCTGGCGCATCGCCTTGCGGTGGCCGGGGGGGAGCGAACCCTGTTCACCGAGGAGGCGATTGGGCGACTCCACGCCGGCACCGGTGGTGTCCCGCGCCTTCTGAACCACGTGGCGACCCAGGCCCTCGTGGAGGCCATGGCCCGGGGGGCGGATGAGGTCGACGGTGGGGCCGTGGCCGCGGTGCTCGAAGACGACTTTGCGACCGAGGGGCGGGTGGTCACCCCGTCGCGGAAGGAGGGCGCCCCCCTGGGGGCGCGGAAGAAGTAATGGGTCGAATGTCCGACGCACGCAAACGGGCGCGCCGTTCGGGCGCGAAACAGCGGGCCGCGCCGAAGGCGGACGGGCCCGAGGCGAAGACGCCCGGCGGCAGGGTCGATCTGCCGTCCCCGGGCCTGGCCGAGGCCGTGCCCGCGCCGCCGGCGGCGAGCCCAGCCCCTCCGGCGACGAAGGCAGAGGCGGGGGCCGCCGAAGCCCGGATCCAACTTCCGTCGTCCGGACTCGCCTCCGAGATCCTGGCGCAGCCGGAGGCCGAGGCGATCGCAGTGGCCCCGGACGCGGAAGCAGCGACCGAGCCCGCGACCCCGGTCGCGCCGTCCGACGCGGGTGGCCCTGGCGCGCAGAGCCTGTCGTTTTTTGCCGCCCCGGCCCAGGAGCAGCGCGCGGTGGCGGAGGCCACCGAGCACCTCGCGACGTTCGTGCTCGACCAGGAAGAGTACGGGGTGGACGTGCGCCAGGTCCAGGAGATCCGCCGCGTTGGCGAGATCACCACCGTGCCCCGTGCCCCAGAGTTCGTCCGGGGCGTGATCAACCTGCGGGGACGGATCCTGCCGGTGCTGGACCTGAAGCGGAAGCTGGGCCTCGGCGAGGTGGCGGTCGAGCGGGCTGCCCGCATCGTGGTGGTTCGGGTGCAGGACCGAATGTTGGGCCTGCTCGTGGATGGGGCGTCACAGGTCCTCAAGGTTCCCGTGTCACGTGTCGAGCCGCCGCCGGAGGAGGTCGTGGAGCGCGGCGGAGACTACATTCGTGGGGTCGCCAAGCTCGAGGATCGGCTGATCATCCTGATCGACCTCGGGCGCGTCCTCGTGCAGGAGCTACGTGAGGCGCCGGCCGCGGCCGGCGCCTGAGGAGCGACGGGTCATGCTGGGGTTATCGAAAGAGGGTCGGATGCTGGGCTTCATCACACGGTCGATCCGGACGAAGGCGATCCTGTTGATCGTGGGCATCGCGACCACGGTCGTGGTGGCCTCGGTCGTCTACGACTTCGTGGCGACTGGCCGTGCGGTCACCGATCAGATCGCGAAGCGGGGTCGCTTCATCGCCAGCAACCTTGCCTTCAACGCAAAGTACGGCGTCCTCACCGAGGACCGGCCGCTCCTGGTCCAGTTCCTCGAGGGCGCCACCGGAGCGGCGGCGGAGGAGGAGAGCTCCGACGTTGTCGGGGCCATGATCCGCGACGCGAGCGGCGAGATCCTGGCCCAGACCGGCAAGGAGATACGCGATCTGCCCCCCGCGCCCGCGAGCGAGCTCGTCGAGATCGAAGCGGTCACGACGGACGGCGAGGAGGTGCTGCTCTTCCGGGCGCCGGTCACGACCGGCGGCGGCTCGGGCTCCTCCGAGGATCTCGGTGCGGTCCCCGCGGCCCACGCCGCGGCGATCAAGGGAGGGGTCGAGGTCGCCATCAGCCAGACCACCGTCTCCCAGCTTCAGCGCCAGCGCCTGGTGGAGGCCCTGCTGATAGGCCTGCTTCTCGCCGGGCTTGGCTCCGCCGTGGGCTGGGTCCTCACCGGTCGCTGGCTGCGGCCCCTGCAGAGCATGGCGGAAGCCTCGGAGGCCGTGGCCAAGGGCGACCTCACCGTCCAGATCGAGGGCGCCGCCGACGACGAGGTGGGAACCCTGGGGCGCAGCCTCGACGCGATGGTCGGCAATCTCCGCAAGATGGCCGACAACATCCAGGACGCCTCGGTCCAGGTCGCCTCCTCCGCCGGCGAGATCTCCGCCAACGCCCGCCTCATCAACCAGGGTGCGCAGGGCCAGGCCCAGGCCGCGGAGGAGACGTCGACTTCCATGGAGGAGATGGCGGCCTCCATCCAGACGGTGGCCGGCAGCGCCCAGGGCCTCGCCGCCTACGTTGAAGAGACCTCCAGCTCGATCACCGAGATGGGGGCCTCGATCGAGGAGGTGGCCCGCTCCGGTGGCACGCTCGCCCAGACCGTCACCGAGGCCTCCGCGACCATCGAGCAGATGACCGTTTCCATCGACCAGATGGCCCGTGACCTCGAGAGCCTGGCCAGCACCGTCAACGACACCACCACGACCGTCGAGGACATGGCCTCCTTCATCGCCTCCGTGGCCCAGAACGCCGAGGAGCTGGGCGAGGCCGCCGGCCGCGCGAGCAGTACGGTGTCCGAGATGGCGGGGGCGGTCAACGAGGTGGCCAAGATTGCCTCCGAGGCCGACCGCATCAGCGCCCGCGCGTCGGAGGACGCCCGCACCGGCGGGGAGGCGGTGGCCCGCACCGTCGACGGCATGAAGGCCATCTCCGAGAACATGGAGAACACGGCCCGTGTGATCACCGGCCTCGGTCAGCGCTCGGACGAGATCGGCCGCATCCTCGAGGTCATCGAGGAGATCGCGGATCAGACCAACCTCCTGGCCCTGAATGCTGCCATCGAGGCCGCCCGCGCCGGCGAGGCCGGCCGGGGCTTCGCAGTCGTCGCCGACGAGGTGCGCAAGCTCGCCGAGCGATCGGTCGAGGCGGCCAAGGAGATCGGCGAGGTCGTCCGCCAGGTCCAGCAGGACACCGGCGACGCCGTGGAGGTGGCCCGCTCGGGCGCGGAGGAGGCCAAGACCGGCATGCTCCTCGCCGACAAGGCGGGGGCGGCGCTCAGGAACATCATCGAATCGGTCTCCCGCTCCTCCGAGCTGATGGGCCAGATCGCCGCGGCCACCGCCAAGCAGTCCCAGGCCTCCTCGGAGGTCCTCGAGACGGTCGCGGCCATGAACTCCGCGACCGGTCAGGTGACGAGCGCGGTGCGCGAGCAGGCCGAGGGCTCCAAGCAGATCCGGGCGGCGATGGAGAACATCAAGAAGGTGATGGCCCAGGCCGCCTACTCCACCCGGGAGCAGGCGGCGGGGGGTCGGCAGGTGCGCCTCGCCGTCGAGAACATCAACAAGATCGCCTCCCAGGTGGGCCTCGCCACTCGCGAGCAGGCCGAGGGCAGCCGCCAGATCATCAACGCGGTCGAGCGCATGAACGACCAGACCCAGCAGGTCTCCCACGCCACCGCCGAGCAGAAGAAGGGCGGCGAGCTGGTGGTGAAGGCCATGGAGAACATCTCGGAGATCGCGCGGGACAACCTCGCCACCGTCCAGGAAATGTCGAAGGCCACGTCCAACCTCGCGCAGCAGGCGGAGAGCCTCGCCCAGCTGGTCGCTGTCTTCAAGGTGCAGTGAGCCTCGACGTCCAGGGAGCGCTGCGAGCCCTTCAGTCCGGCGAGGAAGCCGCCCGCAGGGAGGCGGTCAACCGCCTCGGCGCCTCCGGGCATCCCGACGCCATCCGTCCCCTGCTCGTGGCGGTGGGCGACGAGAGCTGGGCGGTGCGGCAGGACGCGATCGAGGCCCTCGCCGGCTTCCCGGAGGCGGCCCTCCTCCCGGCGCTGGAGTCGGCGCTGCGCGAGGACTCGGACGCCGGCCTCCGGAACGCGGCCATGGAGATCTACGTCCGGCTGGGATCGGTGGCCACCGAGCCCCTGGTGGCGCTGCTGCGTGACTCGAACGAGGAGGTACGCCTCTTCTCCGCGGTGATGCTCGGCTCGCTCAAGGACGCGCGGGCGGCTCCGGCCCTCATCCACTCTCTCTCCGATTCGGACGTGAACGTGCGCCACGCCGCCGCGGCCAGCCTGGGACAGCTCGGTGCGCCGGAAGCGGTGCCGCGGCTCATCGACGCGCTCCGGTCCGAGCCGTGGCTGCAGTACTCCGCCATCCACGCTCTCGGGGAGATCGGGGACCCGAGTGCGGCGCCGGCGCTTCTGGACCTGCTGGACGACGACTTCTTTCGGGCCCCCGCCCTCGAGGCCCTCGGGCGCGTCGCCGGGCGCGAGGCGCTGCCCCGCATCGCCTCCCATCTCCTCGACCCGGACCCCGCGCTGCGCAACGCCGCCATCCGCGCGGTGGTCGAGATCGAGCAGCGCGCGACCGCTTCCGGGGAGAGCCTCGATCCCCAGGTGCAGGCGGCGCTCCGACATGAGGAGCTCGTGGCCCACCTCATCGAGATGCTCGCCGACGAAGAGACCCGCAACCGGCGCACCGCCGCAGTGACCCTCGGCTGGCTCCGTGAGGCGCGCTCGACCCGCCCTCTGCTCGAGCTGCTCGCCGATCCCGTCGTGCAGGAGTTCGCCGGCCACGCCCTCGTCTCGATCGGTTTCGAGGAGCGGGCGGCCTGGGAGGCCGCGCTGGCCCACCCCAACGACGCGGTGAGGATGGGGGCCGCGCGCTGCCTGGCCTGGATCGCTCCCCCGGAGGGCACGACGCTGGTCGCGCCCCTCATCCACGATCCCGCCGCCGAGGTCCGGGCGGAAGCGGCGTCGGCAATCGGCCGTCTCGGCGACGAGGATGCGCCGATGCTGCTCTTCGAGCTGCTCGGGGACGAGAGCGAGCTGATCCAGGAGAGCGCGATGGAGGCCCTCTCGCGCATGAGCCCGGAGCGGGTGAGGCCTCTGCTCCTCCAGGCCCTGGCCGGGGAGGGCGAGGCCCCGGTGCGGGCGGCCCAGACGCTGGGCCTGCTGCACGACCCGGCCGCGGTGGATGCCCTCGTGGCCGCCGCGCGCGGGCCACGCGAGGCGGTGCGCGCGGCCGCCCTGCAGGCCCTGGGGAAGACGCAGGGCCCCGGTGTCCTCGACGTCCTTCGCCACGCCCTCGGCGACGAGAGCTCGTTGGTGCGGCAGCAGGCCGTCATCGCCCTCGGTCGTCTGCG
>JAJDNV010000148.1 GCA_022340545.1 Acidobacteriota bacterium
TCGAAATGGCAGTCCATGTCCGGCGGCGAGGTGATCATGCCCGTCGTTCTGCGCATCTCGGTGGGCGCCAAGTACGGCGCCCAGCACTCGCAGGACTGGTCCGCCCTGGCCGCTCACATTCCCGGCCTCAAGGTGGTCTACCCCGTCACGCCATACGACGCCAAGGGGATGATGAACTCCGCACTGGCCGGCACCGACCCCGTCGTCTTCTTCGAGAGCCAGAAGATCTATGACTACGGCGAGCTCTTTCACGAAGGCGGCGTGCCCGAGGGCTACTACGAAATCGATCTCTCGGAGCCGGACGTCAAGCGGCGGGGCAAGGACCTCACCATCATCACCTTCGGGCCGGCACTCTACTTGGCCATCGAGGCCGCTGACGAGCTCCATTCCACGTACGGCCTCTCGGCGGAGGTGGTCGATCTGCGTACCGCCAACCCCCTCGACTACGAGCCGCTCGTGGAATCCGTCAAGAAGACGGGCAAGGTCCTGCTGGCGACCGAAGCCGCAGAGCGTTGCTCCGTCGCGCAGAACGTCGCCGCCAACCTCACCCAGCTCAGCTTCGACTCTCTCGACGCGCCGCCGGTCGTGATCGGCTCCAGAAACTGGATCACGCCGGCCGCCGAGCTCGAGGAGAGCTTCTTCCCGCAGAAGGACTGGCTCCTCGATGCCATTCACGAGCGCATCCTGCCGTTGCCGGGCCACCGGCCGAAGACCCGGCAGACGCTGGGCGAGCTCGAGCGCCGTAACCGCCTGGGAATCTAGTTCACAGGCCAGATGGAGCGGCGGCCTGGCCAGCCCCTTCCCGCACAGATCGAGACACGCGGAGAGAGGTGGCGCTCCGACCCCCTCAGGCTGGCGCAACACCCAGACTCCTCGCCACTCGGGTTCTCGGCTTCCCAGATCCCGTCCGTGTAGAGGACGAGAAGGTCGTCCACGCCGAACCGGCTCCACGAGGGCAAACGGCGGACGGGCAAGACGAGACGTTCTTTGACAAGACCGGCCGAACCCTTCAACGCCAAGATTCGTTCAGACTAATGAGTAGATTATGAATAACAAAACTCGGGCCGCCCATCCGACGACGGAGCCCGCGGTGGCCTCCTACCGGGAGAAGATCTCTCGTGGCTGAGCCAGCCCGGGAGAGGCTGCGTGTCGCCGTCGTGGGGGCTGGGATCTCGGGCCTCTCCGCGGCCTACCTGCTCAGCCGCCGCCACCACGTCGAGCTGTACGAGAAGGAGGGACGGCTCGGAGGCCACGCCCACACCCACACCGTCCAGCATGGCGGACGCCAGTGGGACCTGGACAGCGGGTTCCTCGTCTACAACCACCGGACCTATCCTCACTTCGTCCGGTTGCTCGCCGAGCTGGGGGTGGGAGGACATCCGTCCGACATGTCCTTCTCGGTGGATTGCCGGCACTGCCGGCTCGAGTACTCGACCCGCGGTCTGAACGGCCTTTTCACTCAGCGTCACCGGGTGGTCGATGCCGGCTACCTGCGGATGCTGGCCAGCATCCCCCGTTTCAACCGCCGGGCTCGGGATCTTCTCGACAACCCCGGGGCCCCGGACCAGACCCTGGGGGAGTTCCTCGGGGCGGGGCGGTTCCCGGAAGCCTTCGCCCGCCACTTCATGCTTCCGCTCGTCGGAGCGGTGTGGTCATCGTCTGCAGCCGACGTCCGCCGGTTCGCGGCACGCCCCCTCCTGCGCTTCATGGACAACCACGGCTGGCTCTCCATGGATCCTCCTCGCTGGTGGACGGTCCGGGGCGGGAGTCGCCGCTACGTCGATGCGATCGCGGCTCGCCTGGGACGCGGGGTGCACGCCGGCTGCGGCGTCCTGGCGGTGCGACGCGAGTCCGGGGGGGTACAGGTGCTGACGGAGCGCAGGGAGTGGCGCCGCTTCGACAGGATCGTTCTGGCCACCCACGCCGATCAGGCCCTGGGAATGCTCATCGACCCGAGCCCCGAGGAGGTCCGCCTCCTCGGGGCGTTCCGTTACTCGCGGAACCGGACTCTCCTCCACACCGATGCCAGCGTTCTGCCGCGCTCCCGGCGCGCCTGGGCCGCCTGGAACATGGTGACCAACGACTGTCGTCGCGAAGGCGCACCGGTGTCCCTCACCTACCACCTGAACCGTCTCCAGTCGCTGCCCGGTCCCACGCAGTTCTGCGTCTCGCTCAACCTCGAGCGTGAGCCTGCGCCTGGGACCGTGTTGGCGGAGATGGACTACACGCACCCGATTCTTGATGCGGGGGCGGCCGCCGCCCAGCCGGGGCTCCGGAGCCTCTCCGGGGAGCGGCACACGCTCTATGCCGGGGCTCACCTGCGCTACGGCTTTCACGAGGACGGGCTCATGTCGGGAATCAAGGCGGCGCAGGCCCTCGGGTGCGCCTTCGACACCCCGGCCAGCGAGGGTGAGGAGAGAGTCGCATGAGCGCCTCCCCGCGGACCGGTACCCGCCGGCGCTCGTCCCTGTGCGAGGGATGGGTGAGCCACCGCCGCCGGGACAATCCCGGCCACCGCTTCCGCTACCGGGTCTTTCTCATGCTTCTCGATCTCGACGAGCTCCCGGATCTCGGCCGGCGGCTGAGTCTGTTCGGCCACAACCGCCGCCGTCCTGTGAGCTTCCGAGACGCCGACCACCTCGCCGCCTCCGGGCGCGCGGTCAAGGCGGACCTGGCGGAGACGGTGAGGGCGGCCGGGTACGCGATGCCCGAGGGCCGCGTGGAGCTGCTGACGAACTGCCGCGTTCTCGGCCACGTCTTCAACCCGGTGAGCATGTTCTACTGCTACGACCGCACCGACGGTCTGGCCCTGGCCGTGGCCGAGGTCAACAACACCTACGGGGACCGTCACTGCTACGTCCTGCCCGTGGCGGACCCCGAGTTCGACGGGCGCTTGAAGAAGCTGATGCACGTGTCGCCCTTCTTCCGGCCCGACGCCGGGACATACCGGTGGGAGCTGCCGGCCCCGTCCGATGATCGGGTGTCGCTCGGAATCGACCTGACCCGGGGCGGGGAGACGGTGCTGGCCGCTCGCCTCTCCCTGAATCGCAGGCCCCTCACCGATCGCGCCCTGGCCTCGGCGCTCCTCCGGTACCCCTTCATGACCCTGCAGGTCATTGGCGCCATCCACTTCGAAGCCCTCCGCCTCTGGCGCAAGGGCGCCCGGTTCTGGGAGCGGCCCCCCTACGACCCCGAGCTCGCCCGCGGAGGTCCCGCATGATCACGGACACCCTCATCGCCCGCATGGTCGTCCCCCGGATCCTCGGCAGGCTGCGCGATTCGTGGAGCACCGGACGCCTGCTCGTCGAGATGCCCGACGGTCAGACCCACGCCTTCGGGCCGGAGAATGCCGACCGGTCGGCGCGGATCCGCATCAAGACGCCCGCCTTCCTCCGGCGCTTCCTCCTCGGGGGCGACATGGGGGTGGGCGAGTCCTACATGGACGGGGATTGGGAGGCGGACGACCTCGCCACGTTCCTCACCCTGGCCGCAGAGAACGAAGACCAGCTCGCCGTCGCGACCCCGCTGACGAAGATCCTGAACCTGGGCAACGACGTTCTCCACCTCCTGCGCCGGAACACGCGCCGAGGTAGCCGGAGGAACATCGCGGCGCACTACGACCTCTCGAACGAGTTCTTCGAGCTGTTCCTCGACGAGACGATGACCTACTCGAGCGCCCTCTTCGAATTCCAGGGCCAGCCCCTGGCCGACGCCCAGCAGAACAAGTACCGGTCGCTGGCCGAGAAGGCACAGCTGGGCCCGGGAGACCACGTCCTGGAGGTGGGTTGCGGCTGGGGAGGATTCGCCCTGTTTGCCGCGCGCCAGTACGGCTGCCGCGTCACGGGGATCACCGTATCGGAGCGCCAGCGTGCCCTGGCGCGGGCCCGGGTCGCGGAGGCCGGGCTCGAGAACCGGATCGAGATCCGCCTTCAGGACTACCGCGACGTCACCGGGACCTTCGACAAGATCGTCTCCATCGAGATGTTCGAGGCGCTCGGGCGCGAGCACTGGTCGGTCTTCTTCGCGAAGCTGGACGAGGTCCTCGCTCCCCAGGGCCTGGTGGCGCTGCAGGCCATCTCGCTTCCGGACTTCCGCTTCGAGGAGTACGCTCGTCACTGCGACTGGATCCAGAAGCACATCTTTCCGGGCAGCCTGCTCGCCTCGCTGCACCACGTGACGGGAGCGATGAGCCGGGTGAGCCGCCTGGGCGTGCACCACCTCGAGGACATCGGCCCCCACTACGCCCTGACCCTCGCCCGCTGGCGCCAGGCCTTCCTCTCCAAGCTCGACCAGGTGAGGGCCCTGGGTTTCGACGACCGCTTCATCCGGACCTGGGACTACTACCTCGCGGCGTGCGAGGCCTACTTCGCCACCCGGCGCCTGGGCGACCTCCAACTGGTCCTGAGCCGCCCTGGCAACTCCAGCATCCGGGGGCTTCCCGCGCGCCGGCCGGTGGCGGCCTGAGCAGGGCGTGATGCGACGTCTCTGGACCCAGCGAATCGCGGATCCGGTGAAGGCGCTTCTCCGGCAGGGGTTGACGGCGGAGGGGCTGGCCCTCTCTCTCGCCTTCGGAGTGGGGGCGGGGTTGTTTCCGGTCATCGGCGCGACCACCTTTCTCGGTCTGGCAATCGGGGCCCTCCTGCGCCTCAACCTGCCCGCCCTTCAACTCGCAAACTGGTTGGCCTACCCCGCGCAGATCGCCATGATCCTCCCCCTCGTGCGGCTGGGCGAGTGGCTGGCCGGCTCGCCGCCGGTCCCGTTCTCGGTGGCCCAGGTCGTGGCCGACACGGCCGCGGACCCCCTGGGGACTCTCGGGCGCTTCGGAATGACCGGGCTGCACGGGATCCTCGGCTGGATCGCAGTTGTGCCGGTCGTCGTCCTCGTCCTCTACGTCGCCCTCCTCCCCGCCCTGCGCGGCGTGCAGATGCGACTCCGGCCCTGGTCGCCGGCCCGATCCGGGCGCCTGGGCTCACCGGCTTCGGAGGCTCCGTGAGCTGGCTCGACCCGATCCTGGAGAAGGGCGTCCTCCCCGATCCCGTGGTCCGTGTCGGCATTCGTCGGCTGATCCGGGAGCGTGTCCGCGTGGAGTCGGAGGGGGGTCCCACCGCTCAGCAGGAGCGGCTGATCGACTGGGTCCGGAGCCTTCGCGAGAGCCCCATCGCCATCGAGACGATGGCCGCGAACGAGCAGCACTACGAGGTCCCGGCCGCCTTCTTCGAGCGGGTCCTCGGACGCCATCTCAAGTACTCCTGCGGGTATTGGCCGGAGGGGGTCGAGGATCTCGACACCTCAGAGGAAGCCATGCTCCAGCTCACCTGCGAACGAGCCGGGCTGGTCGACGGTCAGAGGGTTCTGGAGCTGGGGTGCGGCTGGGGATCGCTCACCCTGTGGATGGCCGAGCACTACCCCGACAGCCAGGTGACCGCCGTCTCCAACTCCGCCAGCCAGAAGGCCTTCATCGACGCCCGGGCCGAGAGCCGCGGCCTCTCCAACGTCACCGTGGTCACCGCCGATATGAACCGCTTCGCTCCCGCGGGCAGGTTCGATCGGGTGGTGTCGGTGGAGATGTTCGAGCACATGCGGAACTACGAAGCGCTGCTGTGCCGCATTGCCGCATGGCTCGAGCCGGGAGGACGGCTGTTCGTCCACATCTTCAGCCACTCCCGGGCCGCTTACCCGTACGAGGACCGGGGCGAGGGCGACTGGATGACCCGTCACTTCTTCACCGGGGGGCAGATGCCCTCCCACGACCTGCTGTTGTATTTCCAACGGGACCTCCGGGTGATCGACCACTGGGCGCTGTCCGGCCGTCACTACGAGAAGACGGCCGAGGCCTGGATCGGCAACATGGACCGAAACAGGGAGGCGGTGCGGCGGGTCCTGCGCGAGACCTACGGCCCGAGCCAGGAGCGGAAGTGGTGGGCCTACTGGCGCATCTTCTTCCTGGCCTGCGCCGAGCTCTGGGCCTGGCGTGGTGGCGAAGAGTGGCTCGTCACCCACATCCTCTTCGAGAAGCCGGCCCGACCCGATACTCCAGGGAGCCCATCGTGATCGAGAGCTATCCCCCGGCCGGGAGCTACCGAGTCACGGTGGATCCCGAGGACTCGAGCTGCCAGGCGGAGGAATGGGCGAGGCGATCGACCGAGCCTCGGCCCGATTGGCTGAGCTCGAAGTCCCGCACGACGAGTAGAATTCCTGGTCTGTTTGGGTCCACCGTGAGAGGAAGCCCATGCCACTCCTGCTGCGAGGTCTGCTCATGACGTCCGCGCTCCTGGCTTCGAGCTCCGGGGCCCGTCCCGACGACTCGCTCCTGCTCGCCGATCTTCCCGGCTCGACCCGAGACCTGGCCTGGTACGTGGTCAACGACGACGTGATGGGCGGTCGTTCCGAGGGTGGCTTTCATCTCGAGGCAGACGCGCTCGTCTTCACGGGC
Source organism: Acidobacteriota bacterium (assembly GCA_022340545.1). Taxonomy (GTDB): domain Bacteria; phylum Acidobacteriota; class Vicinamibacteria; order Fen-336; family Fen-336; genus JAJDNS01. The sequence goes on from JAJDNV010000148.1 coordinate 6,434, forward strand.
ACGACGAACACGGACAACGGGGGGTTCTCCTCGATCCGGTCCCGGCCTCGCTCTTTCGACCTCGGCGACTGGGACGGCATTCGTCTGCGCGTGCGTGGAGACGGTCGTCGGTACACCTTCCGGTTGACGACATCCGAGTCGCACAGCGGGCCGTACGAGCCGTCCTATTGGAAGGACTTCGGGACTCGGGAGGGCAGATGGGAGACGATCGACATTCCCTTCTCCGGCTTCCGCCCCCGATGGCGGGGGAGGTGGCTCGACGGACCGGAGCTCGATCCCCGCGCCATCGATGGCCTGGGACTGATGATCTACGACGAGCGAGACGGACCGTTCCGACTGGAGGTGGACTGGATTCGCGCCTATCGCGACACACGGGCGTTTTCGATCGCCGCCTTCCACGGGACGAGGCGTCCACTGCTTCTCTTCGCCGAGGACGAGGGCGACGCACGACTTCAGCGACAGCTCGCCGAGGTCGAGGCGGCGCGGGACCGATTCGTCGAGCGCGACATGATCCTGATCGTGGTTCTGGGCACGGGCTCCTCCCGCGTTGAAGGACGAACGCTGACGAACGACGACGCCGATCA
>JAJDNV010000153.1 GCA_022340545.1 Acidobacteriota bacterium
GGCGTGAACCGGCTGGCCGACGCGGTCAAGGTGACCCTCGGCCCGAAGGGACGCAACGTCGTCCTCGACAAGAAATTCGGCTCCCCGGTCATCACCAAGGACGGCGTCACCGTCGCCAAGGAGATCGATCTCAAGGAGCCCCTGGAGAACATGGGCGCCCAGATGGTGCGCGAGGTGGCCTCGAAGACCTCCGACGTGGCCGGCGACGGCACCACGACGGCCACGGTGCTGGCCCAGGCGATCTATCGCGAGGGCAGCAAGAACGTGACCGCCGGCGCCAACCCGATGGACCTCAAGCGGGGCATCGAGAAGGCGGTCCTGGCCGCGGTCGAGAGCATCCAGAAGCTCTCGAAGCCGGTCAAGGGCCAGGCGATCGCCCAGGTCGGCACCATCTCCGCCAACAACGACGAGACGATCGGCTCGATCATCGCCGAGGCCATGGAGAAGGTCGGCAAGGACGGGGTCATCACCGTCGAGGAGGCCAAGACGCTGGAGACCTCCCTCGATGTGGTCGAGGGGATGCAGTTCGACCGCGGGTACCTCTCCCCCTACTTCGTGACCGATCCCGAGCGGATGGAGGCGGTGCTCGAGAACCCCCTGGTCCTCATCCACGAGAAGAAGATCTCGAACATGAAGGACCTCCTTCCGGTGCTCGAGCAGATCGCCAAGCTGGGCAAGCCCCTGCTCATCATCGCCGAGGACGTCGAGGGCGAGGCCCTGGCGACCCTGGTCGTGAACAAGCTCCGCGGCACCCTCCAGGTGGCGGCGGTGAAGGCCCCGGGCTACGGCGACCGTCGCAAGGCCATGCTCGAGGACATCGCGATCCTCACCGGGGGCAAGGCCATCACCGAGGACCTGGGCATCAAGCTCGAGAACCTGAAGATCGACGATCTGGGCACCGCCAAGAAGATCACCATCGACAAGGACAACACGACCATCGTCGAGGGCGCGGGCACCGCCAAGACGATCGAGGGCCGGGTGAAGCAGATCCGCACCCAGATCGACGAGACCACCTCCGACTACGACCGCGAGAAGCTGCAGGAGCGGCTGGCCAAGCTCGTGGGTGGCGTCGCGGTGATCAAGGTCGGCGCGGCCACCGAGACCGAGATGAAGGAGAAGAAGGCCCGGGTCGAGGACGCGATGCACGCGACCAAGGCTGCAGTCGAGGAGGGGATCGTCCCCGGCGGCGGGGTCGCGCTGCTCCGCGCCGAGAAGGCGGTCGACGGTGTGAAGGCCGAAGGCGACGAAGCGGTCGGCGTCACCATCGTCCGGCGCGCCCTCGAGGAGCCGCTTCGGCAGATCGCCCAGAATGCCGGCCACGAGGGCGCGGTCGTCGTGGCCAAGGTTCGCGAGATGAAGGCGGAGGAAGGCTTCAACGCCCAGACCGAGGAGTACGGGAACCTGGTCGAGGCCGGCGTCATCGACCCGACCAAGGTCGTCCGGACGGCGCTGCAGAACGCCTCCTCGATCGCCTCGCTCCTGCTCACCACCGAGGCCCTCGTCTCCGAGCTTCCCGAGGAGAAGGGCGACTCGGCCGGCGGCGGCGGAATGCCCGGCGGAATGCCCGGCGGAATGGGCGGCGGATTCTAGCCGGTCCATCGACGACCCGGGAGCCCCCGCGGCTCGCGGGAACAGGAAGAGAGCGGGACGGCCCTGGCCGTCCCGCTTTCTTACTTGGGGGGCTGGCCATCAGGCCCAGGCTCGCCCGCGTGGCCTCTCCCTGGGGACACGCGGGTGTACGGGGCCTATCCCAGGCATTTCCGGCCTGTTACGTGGGGACGGCCCGGCCGGAGTACAGGTGCGACTGGCCGTCAGGCCTGACTTCGGTCGCATGTCCCTTCCCTGGGGACATGCGAGTGTGCGTGGCCTATCTCAGACCTTTCCCTCCCCCTACGTGGGGAGGGTTAGGGTGGGGGGTCATTGAATGACGTCCACACACCATTCAGGCCATTATTCCAGCGTGAAGTTGACGCGGATCAGGATCCGGACGCGAACGGGAACGCCGCTCTTCGTCGCCGGCTCGTAGCGACGGCTCTCCACCTGACGAGTCGCCGCGTTCTCAAAGCCCACTCCGGGCTCCGTGGACTCGATCACCGTCGTCTCGCGAACGGACCCTCGTTCATCCACGAGCGCCTCGACGACGACACTGCCCTCGCGCCGGAGGACCTGTGCGGCATGCGGGTATCGCGCGGGCCTCTCGCCCACGAGCACGGGCGGGGTGACCTCGGGGTCTCCGGCCTCCACGAGATCGCCGGGCCGGACCGGCGGCACCGTGGTTGGCGGCGGCAGCGGCTCCGGCGTGGGTGGGGGCGGGGCCAGAGTCGGAAAGGCCGCAGCGACGTCAGACTCCGACGCGATCGAAGCCAGCCTCTGCTCCTCGACGAGGCTTTCTTCCGCCGCACGGAGCTCCTCTTCCAGCCGGCGGATCTCCACCTCCCGCCGCGCCCGCTCGGCCCGGGCCCGCTGCCGGGCCTCGGCCCGCGCGCGGGCCGCCGCGTCGAGATCCGGCGACACCGCCCTGGCTGGCGGAGACGATTCCACCTCCGACTCCGCCCGACTCTCCGCCTGGGCCTCCATCTCGGCCTTCTCGCGCTCGAGCTCGGCGAGACGCGTCTCGAGCTCCCGCACACGGGCCAGGGCGGCGGCAGCATCCGGGCTCAGGGTCGGGGCGGAGGGCTTCGTGGCGACCCGCTGGGCCAGGACCAGGTAGCCCATCCCCCCTCCCACCGCGACCGCGGCGACGAGCCCGGCCAGAAGCATCAGCCCGCGGCCCGGGCGTTTGGGCTCCGACGTCCGGGCGACCTTGAGCGTCCCCTCCCGCGGCCGAGCGCTACGCACCCCCGTCGGCCGGGCCCGGCGGCCCGAGCCCGAGGGACCGGAAGTGGCCGGGCCGGGAGCGGGTGCTGAGCCGCCCGGGGGCGGCGCGAGCCCGGGCGAGGGGGGATGCGGCTCGGGAGCCGGCGGCTGATCGGAAGCACCGGCCACCGACGTTTCGGGTGCGGGTGGCGCCTTGGCGGCCGACGGAGCCTCGGTGCGGTCCGGCCGCTCGTCGGCGGCCGGCACCCGGGCGGAAGGCTCGGCCGGTGGCGAAGGCGAGTCAGGGCGCGGAAGGTATTCCGAGTAGTCCGCCTGGCTGGCCTCGGCCAGGGCGACGGCCTCGCCCTCCATGTCGTCGCGGAAGAGCGTGTGCATGAAGAAGGCCAGGTTGAAGGTGGTCGGGGTGAAGTCACCGGAGAAGAGCAGGGTGTCGATCGCCGTCCTCATCTCCTCGACCGCCGCGAACCGCGACGCGGGCTCGGCCTCCAGGGCTCGGCGCAGAATCTCCGCAATCTCCCCCGGGAGCAGCTTCTCCTCACCGGCGGCGGTCGTGTGCCGGGCCGCGGCCAGGGCTTCGAGGGGGTCCCCGTCCCCCGGCGCTCGGCCGGTGAGCGTCTCGAGCAGCACGAGGGCGAGGGCGTAGACGTCCGACCGTGCGTCGCCCGCCTGGCCGGCCCGCTGCTCCGGGGCGAGGTGGCGCCGGTCGTCCTCTCCCAGCAGTCCGGTGCGGCGCAGCCCGGGCCAGAGCCCGTACCCCATCATACGGACGTCGCCTTCCCAGGAAACGACGAGATGGGAGGGCCTGATGAGGCCGTGGAACACCGGCGTGCCGGCGTCGTCCTTCTGGTCGTGGAGGGCGGCCAGGGCCGCTGCCGCCCGGCTCGCAACCATGAGGGCGTTGTCCGCGGTGAAGGGGAAGCCCTCCTGGCGGGCCCGGTCGATCACCGTGCGAAGGCTGCGGCCCTCCAGGAGCTCGAAGGAGGCGTAGTAGGACTGCTCGACCCGACCGATCCCCAGCACGCGCACCAGCCCGGGGATTCTGAGACGCGACGCGAGGCGGGACTGCTGCGCCAGCCGGGACGGGGCGTCGGGATGGGCCGAGACCGCCTCCGAGTAGCGCAGAAGGGTCACGATGCGGTCGAGACCCGCCGGGCCCAGGCGGGCCGCGCGGTGGATGACGCCGAGGTGCTGGGCGTCGATCTCCTCCAGAAGGACGAATTTCCCAAACTTCTCCCTGAGGGCCATCGACCTGAGGACGAAGCCTACGGGAATGCGGAGGTCCCTGGCAACTACCCTAGGGCAGCTCGAGCGTCGTCTCGTTGCCCTCGGGATCGCGGAGCCGGATCGCTTCGTCACCGATGCCGAGCACGGTGAGCCCGGCCCCGGTCTCGCCCGTCCGGAGCAGGACCACCTCCCCGTCGATCGCCAGGGCGGCCACGGGCGTCCCCGCTCGACGCACGAGGCCGACGACGCGGACGCGGGCAGGCGCGGGGGGCAGGGTCTCGCCCGTCTCGAGTACGCCGGCGTCGATCTCGCCCACCGAGCGGCTCTCGACGCTCGGCTCGTCGCCATACTGAAAGATGTTGCGGATGGCCAGCAGGTCCACGTCCGGCGGCGCGGGGCGTGTGCGCGCGGCATCCTGGGCACGGGGCGGGGCCGAGCCGGCCTCCGAGATCGGCTGTCCCGGACCATCGGAGGCGAGAAGCACGAGGGCGGCGGCCCCGACGAAGGCGCGCGGGATCATGCCCCCTCCCTCAGGATGAAGGTGTCCGCCTCGATCCGCACCGCGCCGCGGGCCGCTCCCAGGCTGACCCGCCCGAGAAGAAGGCCGGACGAGGAATCGGCGAGCCTCCGGGCGAGGCGCAGGACCTCCGTGAAGCGCCCCTCCGCCGCGAAGTGACCGCGCGCGGCAATTGCGCTGCGGGGAGCGACGCTCACGCTGATCTCGACCCCGGAGACCGCGAGCCCGTCCGTGGCTCGGATGATGGCGTGACGCAGGGCCCGCGCGGCGGACACCCCGTCCGCCGCCGTCGCCCGATCCTCCTCGTAGGTCCGGCGACCGAGATCGGCCAGCCTCGCGCGAAGCCGCTCGCGCTCCTCCCGGGCCGCCGCGTACTCCTGCCGGGCCGTTTCACGCTCCCGCCGGGCGGCCGGGACAAGTGCGGTGAGAACCACCGCCGCGCCGGCCACGAGGAGAAGGAAAAGACGATGCCGTTTCATCGTCGCCTTCTCCACTGCGCTCGTATCGTGGTGCGGACCTCGCCTTCCCGCCGTTCGGGGCCGGGACTCACCTCGGCGAGCGAGGTCGTCTCCTCCAGCCGCTCGAGGGTGCGGTCCCAGGCCGCCGGGTCCCGCGCGACGACCCGCATCTCGAGCGAGATCTCCTCACCGTAGACGATGTTCAGCCGCTCCACCCTCGCGTCGTCGGGGAGGGCCCCGGCCAGAGTGGCCACGATGCGCTCCGGGGGGGCCTCCCCGGCGGCGGCGGCCTGGCTGAGCAGCTCGCCTCCCGCTCCTCGGGCCCCGAAGGCCCGGACACGGGCCTCCAGGGTCCCGATCTCGCGCTGCACCTGGCTCAGTCGGTCCCGGGCGGCGCCCGCCTCCTGGCGCGTCGTCCACGCGGCCCGGGCGGCGAAGCTCAAGGCCAGAAGCCCGACCCCCAGCAGGATCACCTCACGGGCCGGAGGTCTTCGCGGTCGTGGCGTGGTCGAGAAGTCGGGCTGCTCGCTCATCCCAGCACCCCACCCAGCCAGGCCGCCTCGATCGCGTCGGGCCACTCGTGCGGACCTTCGAGACCGGCCGCGGCGACCGAGGGCCCGAGGTCCTCCCGGAGGCGGACCGCTCCGGACCCCGACAAGGTCAGATGGACCGCCCCCGTTCCATCGCCGGCCTGCCGCGCCGCTCGGACCGCCTCGGCCAGGAGACGAGGGCCCTCACCTTCGGTGGGGTCTCGGCGACGGTTCCGGAGCACCTCGAGCTTCCCCTCCCGGATGAAAGACAGGACCCCGGCGACGTCACCGAGCACAATGTGAACGGAGCTTCGCCCCCCCCGGCCCAGAAGCCCCCCTAGCGCCATGAGGGGGGCCAGATGGACCCGCTCCACCGAAAGCCCGGCGGACCCGGCGACCTGCTCGTACTGTGCCACACTGACGCGTCGCACTGCGGCCCCGACCACCCGCCGCCGGTCGATCTCCAGGAGATCCACGATCGCGTCGGAGGCAGGCCAGGGCAGCGATGACGCCAGACGGAAGCGGACGTAGTCGCGCGGCTCGGCTCCGGGTGGTGGCTCGATCACCGCGAGCCGCGCGATCCCGTCCGGCAGGACGAGGGTCGCCCGCCCGCCCGTTCCTGAAGACACCTCGGAGATCGCGGCGGCCAGGGCCTCGCGCACCTCGTCGCGACGGACGATGTTCGACCCGGCGGGTGAGGGCACGAGGGCCCCCGGCTCGAGTCGCACCCGTCGGAACCCACGCACCCGCCGCCGCCCCGGCTTCCGGCTGAGCGCAGCAACGCTCACCGCAGCGGCGTCGAAGGCCACAACGAGCCCGGTCCCGAACACACTCACGCATCCATGTTAACGCCCGCTGGGGGTCCGTTTCAGAGGCCCGGGGCAGTTTCGGCTCCCGGTGGGCGGGGGTGTATGATCCGCGGGAGTACGAAGTGGCCCCCGGTCGGGCGGGCCGCCCCCCAACCACCACAACGGGAGGAGACGGAATTATGAAGGTGTACGACGCCCCGGGCATCCGAAATGTGGCCATCGTCGGCCACGGGGGCTGCGGCAAGACCTCGCTCGCCTCGGCGCTTCTGTTCAACGGGGGCGCGGTGAACCGGCTGGGTCGGGTGGAGGACGGAACGACCGTCACCGATTTCGACCCCGACGAGATCGAGCGCCAGATCAGCCTCCAGACCGCCGTCGCCTGGGCGGAGTGGAAGAAGACGAAGATCAACCTCCTGGACGCCCCGGGCTATGCGAACTTCGTGGCCGAGGCTCGAGCCGCCCTCCGAGTTGCGGATGCAGCCCTCGTGGTGGTGGACGCGGTCGCCGCGATCGAGGTCCAGACCGAGAAGGTCTGGGGCTACGCCGAGGAGTACGGTCTCGCCCGGCTGGTCGTGGTGAACCGGATGGATCGCGAGAACGCCTCGTTCGAGCGGGCACTGGAGTCCATTCACGGCTCGTTCGGGCGCACCGCGGTCCCGATCGCCATCCCCGTCGGCGAGGCGAAGAGCTTCCGCGGGGTCGTGGATCTGGTCAGGGAGAAGGCCCTGATCTGGGGCGAGGACGCGAGCGGCAAGTTCGAGACGACCGACATTCCCGAGGCTCAGAAGGAGGCGGCCTCCTCCTGGCGCGAACAGCTCGTCGAGATGGTCGCGGAGAGCAACGAAGAGCTCATGGAGGAGTTCTTCGAGAAGGGGACCCTGCCCCAGGAAGACCTCGTGAAGGGTCTCCGCCAGGCCGTCTCGGCCGGGAAGATCTCCCCCGTCATTCCGGCGTCCGCGGCCCTGAACGCGGGGACGCACGTCGTCCTCGACGCGATCGTGGACCTGCTGCCCTCGCCGGCGGATCGGCCGCCGGCCGCCGGGACCCGCCCGGACTCGAAGGACGAGGTGACGCGCGAGGCCGCCAACGATGCCCCTCTCTCCGCCTTCGTCTTCAAGACGATGATCGACCCTCACGCCGGGCGCATCACCGTCTTCCGAGTCTACTCCGGGACCCTGAAGTCGGACTCCGCCGTCCACAACACGACCCGTGACTCGGCCGAGCGCGTGGGCTCGCTGTTCCTGCTCCGGGGGAAGGGTCAGGAGCAGGTGGCAGAGGCCCGGGCCGGAGACATCGTCGCCGTGGCCAAGCTCAAGGACACGCAGACCGGGGACACACTCGCGGACAAGGGTGAGCCGATCGTCTATCCGGGGATGGACCTCCCCGAGCCGGCCACGACGTTCGCCATCCAGCCCAAGACGAGGGGGGACGAGGACAAGATCGGCAGCGCCTTCCAGCGCCTTCAGGAGGAGGACCCGGTGCTGCGCGTCACCCGCGACCCGCAGACGCACGAGATGCTCCTCTCGGGCATGGGTCAGCTCCACATCGAGGTGGTGGTTGGCCGGCTGCGCAAGCGCTACAAGGTCGAGGTCGACCTCAAGAAGCCCAAGATCCCATACCGGGAGACGATCAAGGGATCGGCCGAAGGTCACGGGCGGCACAAGAAGCAGACCGGCGGCCACGGCCAGTTCGGCGATTGCCGCATCCGGATGAAGCCGCTGGCGCGGGGAGAGGACTTCAGGTTCGTCGACAAGATCTTCGGGGGATCGATCCCGAAGACCTTCATCCCCGCGGTTGAGAAGGGAATCCAGGAGGCCCGCATGAAGGGCTTCGTCGCCGGCTACCCCATGGTGGACTTCGAGGTCGAGCTCTACGACGGCCAATACCACGACGTGGACAGCTCCGAGATGTCGTTCAAGGTCGCGGGCTCGCTCGCCTACAAGGATGCCGTGGCGAAGTGCCGCCCCACCCTGCTCGAGCCGATCATGGGCGTCGAGATCGCGGTGCCCGACGAGTTCGCCGGCTCGGTGATGGGCGACCTCTCGAGCCGCCGGGGGCGGCCCCAGGGCATGGAGCCCAAGGGACACCTCCAGATCGTCAAGGCCCAGGTTCCGCTCGCGGAGATGCTGTCCTACGATGCCGAGCTCACCTCGATGACCGGGGGCCGGGGCTCCTACCACATGGAGATGGACCACTACGACGAGGTCCCGGGCCATCTCCAGGAGAAGGTCGTGGCCTCGGCCAAGGCCGAGCGGGAAGGGGTCACGGAAGAGGAGTAGCCGCCCCCGCGCGGACCCCGGGAAGTGCGCTAGACTCATTGAATGAGGTCTCTCCGCTCCACGCTTCCCCTGGCCGTGTTGCTGCTCGGGCCCGCCCTTCTGCTGCCCGAGCCCGCCGTCGCGTACGCCCAGGAGCAACCCCTGGCCGCGGGATCGGACGGTGTCCCCATCCCCAAGAAGACGAAGCACGTCCAGCCTGTCTATCCCCAGGAAGCGCTCGAGCAGGGTCTCCGCGGGATCGTCATCCTCGACCTGGTGGTCGACCCCGAGGGACGGGTGGAGGAGATGCACATCATCCGGAGCATACCCGGGCTCGACGAGGCCGCCCTCGCCGCAGCTCGCCAGTGGCGCTACGAGCCGGTGAAGGTGGATGGCCGGCCGGTGAGGGTTCGTGTCACCGTGCCCATCACCTTTGCCCTGAAGCTGCCCGAGATCACACGGGACCGGGGAATTCCCGAGATCCGCCAGGGCGTGACGCCGGTGTGGCCCGACGACGCCCGGGGGGGCGGACGTGCGACGGCGGATGTCACGCTGGATCCCGACGGGCGGATCGGGTTGGCCCGGATCATCGAAGGTGAGGAGCCCTGGTCGGGCTCCCTCCTCCAGGCCCTGAGGACGTGGCGCTTCCGGACCCCCCCGGAAGACGTGATCCTGTCCTTCCGGGTCGATGCGGAGTACGTCCCGGGCTCGGGCCGGGACTCGGGTCTGGTCAAGCTGCGGCTGAGTGGCCTGCGGGAGGCCGCGCTCTTCGATGCTCCGGAGGAACCCATGGACGTGGCGGCCCTCGAGCCGGCAGGGAGAGCGGAGGAGCCCGTCGAGACGCTGTCGGACTCCTTGCTTGAGGAGCCCGAGCCACCCGCCCCGGGAACGGCCGAGTCGGCACCGCAGGCCCCCACCCCGGGCGAAGGACCCGAATCTCCCGCCCCCGAAGCCGACGCGGGATCGGAGGAGCCCGCGGCGGCGTCTGAGCCTCCCGCGCAGGCCACGGAGGCGGTGCCTGAGCCCGTCGCTGCCCCGCTGGAAGGGGCGGCCGCCGCCCCGCCACCGCCATCGGAAGGGTCCGCTCCCCCGACCGCCTCCGTGTCGCCCCCGGCGGCCGATGACCCTACCGCCCCTCCCCCGATCGAGGTGCTCCGGGCCTTGCCACCACCGCCGCCCCCGGAGAACGGGATCTCCGCGATCCGCGGGGTGTTCCTCGAGCCCGGGGTCCCCGATCTCACCCGAGGGCGCCGTCCCGTGTCCCCCCCGTTCGCCCGGATGGCGGGAGCGAGCGGGGTCGTGGAGGTGGACTTCTCCGTGAGCGCCGGGGGTGTGCCCACCGTGCAGGATGTCGAGGGGCCCGAGATCCTCAGGCCGGCGGCCACGCAGGCGGTGGAGTCCTGGATCTTCCGACGGACGCGGGCGGACCGCGCCTACCTGACGGCGGTGTTCACGTACGAGGACGACCTGGCCAACGCCGTGGTGCGCCCGCAGACGCAGCCGTCAAGCCCGCAAGAGGAAGCTAGTCCTTCTTCCTAGCCGTCTTCTTCGCCGCGCTCTTCTTCGCGCTCGCCTTCTTCTTCGGAGCGGTCTTCTTTGCGGCCGCCTTCTTCTTCCCGGCCTTGGGGGCGGCGGCTTTCTTCTCGGCCGGCTTCTTCTTGGCGTCCTTGTCGTCCTTGCCGTCGGACTTGAACTCGTAGCCCACGAGCTCGATGAGGGCCATCTCGGCACCGTCCCCCTGGCGGGGCCCCAGGCGAAGGATGCGAGTGTAGCCGCCGGGTCGCGCCGCGAAACGCGCCCCGAGGGTGTCGAAGAGCTTCTTCACCACTGCCCGGTCCTGGATGTCGCGTGCGGCCAGCCGCCGCGCATGAAGGCGGTCGTCCTCTCGCCGGGCCAGGGTGATGAGCCGCTCCGCGAAGGGACGAACCTCCTTGGCCTTGACGAGGGTGGTGCGGATTCGCTCCCGCTCGAACAGAGCGGTCGTGAGATTGCGCAGGAGCGCGATCCGGTGGGGCGTGGTCCGCCCCAGCTTGCGATGGGCAACGCGATGTCTCATTGTCGGCTCCTGAACAACCTCACTTCTGCAGCTGCGGCCAGTCGTCGAGCTTCATCCCGAGGGACAGCCCCATCCCGGCGAGGATCTCCTTGATCTCGTTCAGGGACTTCCGGCCGAAGTTCTTTGTCTTGAGCATCTCGGCCTCGGTCTTCTGCACCAGCTCACCGATGGTCCGGATGTTGGCGTTCTTCAGGCAGTTGTACGAGCGGACGCTGAGCTCCATCTCGTCCACGCTCTTGCCCAGCTTCTCCCACAAGATGCTCCTCTCCTCGTCGGAGACCTCGACCACCGGACCCTCTGTCTCCTCCTCCTCCTCCTCGATGTTGATGAAGATCTGGAGGTGGTCCTTCATGAGCTTGGAGGCGAGGCCGACCGCGTCGCGTGGCGAGACCGCGCCGTTCGTCCACACCTCGAGGGTGAGCTTCTCGTAGTCGGTGGCCTGGCCGACGCGGGCCTGGTCGACGAAGTAGTTGACCTTCTTCACCGGCGAGTGGACGGAGTCGAGCGGGATCCAGCCGATTGAAAGGTCCTCGTCGAAGTTCTTGTCGGCGGAGATGTAGCCCCGGCCCTGCTTCACCCGCATCTCGACCGCGAGCGTCGAGCCCGATCCGAGGGTGGCTATGTAGGCCTCCGGATCCAGGACATCGATGTCCGGGTCCGGGGTGACGTGCTGCCCCCGCACCTCCCCCGGCTCGGATGTCCGGAGCATCAGGGTTTTCGGATGCTCGACGTGCATCCTCAGCGGGACCCGCTTGAGGTTCAGGATCAGGTCGGTCGTGTCCTCCATCACGCCGGGGATCGGCGAGAACTCGTGGAGCACGCCCTCGACCCGGACCGCGGTCACCGCCGCCCCCTCGATACTCGAGAGGAGGACGCGCCGGAGGGCATTCCCGACGGTGGTCGCGAAGCCCCGCTCGAACGGCTGCGCGTAGAACCGGCCGTAGCGCTCGGTCAGCGAGTCGCGATCGACGTCGAGGCGCTTCGGCTTCTGAAACCCTTTCCACAGCATCTTCTGCAGTCCTCCACTGAGCTCGGCCACGCCGGGCCGAGGTCGCTACTTCGAGTACAGCTCGACGATCAGCTGCTCCTGGATCGGGAAGGTGACGTCGTCGCGCTCGGGCAACGCCAGCACCTTCCCGGTGAGGTTCGCCGGGTCCAGCTCGAGCCACTTGGGAACGCCCCGTCCCTTCACCGCCTCCACCGAGGCCCCGACGAGGGCGTTCTTGGCCGTCTTGGAGGTGAGGGTGAGCACGTCGCCCACGCGCACCTGGTAGGACGGGATGTCGATCTTGCGATCGTTCACCCGCACGTGCCCGTGCCGGACGAGCTGGCGGGCCTGGGCCTGCGAATTGCCGAAGCCCAGTCGGTAGACCACGTTGCTGAGCCGGCGCTCGAGCTTCTGCAGGAGCACCTCGCCCACCACGCCCTTCTCCTGCGAGGCGCGTCGGAACGTCAGGGCGAACTGGTCCTCCAGCATCCCGTACAGACGCTTCACCTTCTGCTTCTCGCGCAGCTGGAGCCCGTAGCCCTGGAGCTTGCTCTTGATACGACCACCCTTGCCGTGCATGCCCGGAGCGTAGTTCCGTTTCTCGATCGCACACTTCTCGGTGAAGCAGCGGTCGCCCTTCAGGAAGAGCTTCATTCCCTCCCGGCGGCAGAGGCGGCAGACCGAACCGTTGTATCTCGCCACAGATTCGACTCCTTAGACGCGGCGCCGCTTCGGCGGGCGGCATCCGTTGTGAGGGATGGGGGTCACATCCCTGATGGACTTGATCTCGACCCCCGCGCCCTGGAGGGCGCGGATGGCGGACTCACGTCCGCTGCCCGGGCCCTTGACCCGAATGTCGATCGAGCGCAAGCCGTGGTCGCGTGCGGCGACGGCGGCGGAGCTTGCGGCCTGCTGGGCGGCGAACGGCGTGCCCTTGCGCGAACCCTTGAAGCCGAGGCTTCCCGCGCTCGCCCACGTGACCACGTTCCCCTCGAGGTCGGTGATGGTCACGAGCGTGTTGTTGAAGGAGGCGTGAACGTGGGCGATGCCGTGCACCACGTTCTTCTTCTCCTTCTTGCCCTTCCGGCCGGCGACTTTGGTTGCCATCTCGCGACTCCTCAGGACTTCTTGGAGCGGATCATCGCCCGGCGCGGTCCCTTGCGGGTGCGCGCGTTCGTGTGGGTCCGCTGGCCCCGCACGGGCAGGTTCCTCCGGTGCCTCATGCCCCGGTATGAGCCGATCTCCATGAGCCGCTTGACGTTCATCGCGGTCTCCTTTCGAAGATCACCCTCCACGCCGCCTTCGCCGTCGAGGGTCTTGGCGATGCGGCTCACCTCTTCCTCGGAGAGGTCTTTCACCCGTACGTTGGGCTCGATGCCGGCCTTCTCGAGGATCCGGTTGCTGCGAGTCTGACCAATTCCGTAGATGTAGGTGAGGGCAATCTCCACGCGCTTCTGCCTGGGGAGATCGACGCCTGCGATGCGAGCCATTTGCTACCCCTGCCTCTGTTTGTGCTTCTGGTTCGGGCAGATGACCCGCACCACACCACGGCGGCGGATCACCTTGCACTTCACGCACATCTTCTTGACCGACGACCTTACTTTCACTTTCCCATTCCTCTCGACGTCACCGCCGCCTCACGATGCGGCCCCGCCCTGCGTCGAAGGGGGCGATCTCCACGACCACCGCGTCTCCGGGCCGCAGCCGCGCCGAGCCCGCACCTCCAGCCAGGTGCGCGGTCACCGAAGGCCGGGCCTCGGTCACCAACTCCACCCGATACAGGGCGTTGGGGAGCAGCTCCCGCACCGTTCCCTCTACCTCGAGCACCTCGCGCCCGGCAGCCGCATCAGGCATGGGCCGCCTCCGCCTCGAGCTCGGCGTACGGGTACGGCTCGGAGAGAATCCAGGGCCCGTAGGCGGTCACCGCGACCGCGTACTCGAAGTGCGCGGAGAGCCGACGATCCTTCGTCACCGCCGTCCATCCGTCGCCGAGCACCTCGACGTCGGGAACGCCTGCGTTCACCATGGGCTCGATGGCCAGGCACATGCCCGGCACCAGGCGCTCCCGACGGCCCGGCGGCCCGTAGTTCGGCACCTGGGGCTCCTCGTGGAGGCTCGTCCCGATGCCGTGACCCACGAACTCCCTGACCACCGAGTACCCCCGGCTCTCGGCATGGCTCTGCACCGCGTGGCCGATGTCGCCGACTCTCTGGCCCGGGCGGCACACCTCGACCCCGGCGAGCAGGGCCCCCCGCGTGGCCGTCATCAGGCTCTCCGCCTCCGGGCTGACCTGGCCTACCGCCACCGTCCGCGCGGAGTCTCCGAAGAACCCGTCGAGGATGCACCCGAGGTCGAGCCCCACGATATCGCCCTCTCGCAGTTTCCGGGAGCCGGGAATGCCGTGGACGACCTCCTCGTTGACCGAGGCGCACAACGTCGCCGGGAAGCCCCGATAGCCCAGGAAGGCGGGGCGGGCGCCCGCCTTCTCGATGTTTTCTTGAGCGATGCGGTCGAGGTCCCCCGTCGTCGCCCCCGGCACCGCCGCCGCCTCGAGGAGGTCGAGCGTCTCGATGACGAGCCGGGCGGCCCGGGCCATCGTCTGGAGCTCGCTCCAGGACTTCTGCACGCTCACGCCGGGACCTCCACCGCCGTCTTCAGATCCTCCAGGACTGCGTCCATCGACCGGTTCCCGTCGACGCGGCGCACGTTGGCCCGCTCGCGGTAGTAGGTGACCAGCGGGGCAGTCTGTTGATCATAGTCGCTCAGGCGGCGGGCCACGACCGTCTCCTTGTCGTCCTCCCTCTGGATGAGGCTCGTGCCGTCGAGGTCACAGACGCCCTCCTGCCGTGGCGGACGGCTCGTGACGTGGTACGTCGCCTGGCATCGCGGACACCAGCGGCGGCCGGAGAGCCGTCGCAGCAGCTCCTCTCGCGGGACCTCGATCTGGAAGACGCTCCAGGCCGAGACCTCGCCCAGGCCCATGGAGGCCAGGCTCTCCGCCTGGGCAACGGTGCGGGGGAAGCCGTCGAGGATGAAGCCGTGGGCACAGTCGTCCTCCCGGACCCGCTCACCGACGAGCGCGATCAGCACGTCGTCGGGCACGAGCTTGCCCCTCTCCATGAGGGGCTCCACCTGTCGTCCGAGCGGCGTCCCGTTCGCAATGGCCTCTCGCAGCATGTCTCCGGTCGAGATCCGCGGCACTCCCAGATGCGCCGCCAGCTTCGCCGCCTGCGTTCCCTTCCCCGCCCCCGGAGGGCCCAGGAAGATCACACGCACGGGACGAGCTCGGCGAGCGACGCGCTCCGGAGAGCTAGCGGCGTCCACGGACCCTCTTGCCTCCCTTCCCGGTAAAGCCGTCGTAGTGGCGCATGATCAGCTGAGCCTCCACCTGGGAGACGGTGTCCATCGCCACCCCGACTATGATCAGAAGCGACGTGCCGCCGAAGTAGAAGCGGATGTTCAGGCCCTCAGTGATCCACCCCAGGTTGTTCTCCGAGAGGAACATGTCGAGCGGGGCCCCGATCAGGGGAATGGGCGCCACCTTGAAGCCGCTGATCAGGAACTCGGGCAGTATCGCGACCAGGGCGAGGTAGATCGCCCCTCCGAAGGTGATCCTCCCCAGGATGTGGTCGATGTATTCGGCGGTGCGCTTCCCCGGGCGGATGCCGGGGACGAAGCCGCCGTACTTCCTCATGTTCTCCGCCACATCGTCGGGGTTGAAGACGATCGCGGTGTAGAAGTAGCAGAAGAAGATGATGAAGGTGACGTAGAGCAAGTTGTAGAGCGGCATGCCCCACCGCAGCTGCTCGGCCACCGTCTGCATCCACTCGCCGCTGGTCTGGAAGAAGGAAGCGATCGTCTGGGGGAACGCGATGATCGACGAGGCGAAGATCACGGGGATCACGCCCCCGGTGTTCACGCGGAGCGGCAGGTGCGTGGTCTGCCCCCCGTAGACCCGGCGGCCCACGACCCGCTTGGCGTATTGCACGGGAATGCGCCGCTGCCCCCGCTCAACGAAGACGATCGCGCCCACGACCAGGACCATTCCCGCCAGGAGCACGAGGGATGTGAGCAGCCCGAGCTCCCCGCGCTGGATCATGAAGAAGGTGTCCAGGACGCCTCTGGGAAAGCCCACCACGATCCCCGCGAAGATGATGAGGCTCATCCCGTTGCCGATCCCGCGCTCGGTGATCTGCTCGCCCAGCCACATGATGAAGGCGGTGCCGGTGGTCAGGGTGAGCACGGTCATGACCTTGAAGGCCAGACCCGGGTTCTCGACGATCTGGAACTGGTTCGAGACCGTGGTTCGCTCGAGGTAGACGGCGATCGCCGATGACTGGATGACGGAGAGGAGCACCGTGCCGTAGCGCGTCCACTGGGTGATCTTCCGTCGGCCGAGCTCCCCTTCCTTGCTGAGCTTCTCGAGGTAGGGCCAGACCACGGTCAGCAGCTGGAGGATGATCGACGCCGAGATGTAGGGCATGATCCCGAGCGCGAAGACGGTCACCTTCGCGAGGTTGCCCCCCGAGAACATGTCCACCAGGCCGAACCAGTTGCCCCGGTTCTGCTCGAAGAAGTCGATCAGCGCCTGGGGGTTGATGCCCGGCGTCGGCACGTGGTTCCCCAGACGGTAGATGGCGAGCATGGCGAGGGTGAACAGCACCCTCTTCCGAAGGTCCGGGACGTTCCAGATGTTCTGGACGACCTGTAGCATCGCCCTATCTCTCCAGTACCTCGGCCTTGCCGCCGACTCCGGCAATGCGCTCCTTGGCCCGGGCAGAGAACCGGTGGGCGTGGACGGTGAGGGCCTTGGTGAGGTCGCCCTTCCCGAGGATCTTCACGCCGTCGCGAACCTTCTTCACGATTCCCCACTTCACGAGGACTTCGGGGGTGACGATCGTGCCCTCTTCGAAGACTTCGAGACGCCCGAGGTTGACCTCGGCGAACTCCTTGCGGAAGGGCGAGTTGGTGAAGCCTCTCTTGGGCACCCGGCGGTGCAACGGCATCTGGCCACCCTCGAAGCCCACCTTGCGCGAGTAGCCGCTGCGGCTCTTCTGCCCCTTCTCGCCGCGTCCGGCCGTCTTGCCGGTGCCGCTGCCCGGGCCACGACCCACACGCTTCCTCTTGCGAACGCTGCCCCTGGCCGGCTTGAGATTGTGAAGGCCCACTTCGTTCTCTCCGCTCGAATGCGTGTCTACTCGACCACCGCCACCAGGTGGGGGATCTTGTTGATCATGCCCCGGACCATGGGGGTGTCCTCGCGCTCCACGACCTGCTGGAGCCGCCGCAGGCCCAGCCCGCGGACGGTGGCTCGCTGCTCTTCCGGACAGCCGATGACGCTGCCGATCATCTTGATCCGGACCGTTCCGGCGGCCCTGGCCGCCGTCTTTCTGGCCTTTGCCATCACCGCCTCCTAGGCCTCGGCCGAACCGGCCGCCGCGGCCGGGGCGGGAGCCGACTTCTCTGCCGCCTCGGGGGTGCCTACGATCTCCTCCACCGACCGGCCGCGGAGGCGCGCCACCTTCTGGGGTGCCTTCAAGCGGAGAAGGGCGTCCATTGTGGCCTTGACCACGTTGTGTGCGGTTGTGGAGCCCAGGCTCTTGGTCAGGATGTTCTGGATGCCGGCCGCGGTGATCACCGCACGCACGGCACCTCCGGCGATGACGCCGGTGCCCTCGGAGGCTGGCTTCAGCATCACCACACCCGATCCGAACCGTCCCGTGATCGCGTGGGGAATGGTGGCCCCCTTCTCGGTCATGGGGATCCTCACCACCCCCTTCTTCGCCGCCTCGACGCCCTTCTTGATGGCGGAGGCGACCTCCCGGGCCTTGCCCATGCCGTAGCCCACGTGACCGGTCCCGTCGCCCACCACCACGAGGGCGGTGAAGGAGAGGTTCTTGCCTCCCTTGACGACCTTCGTCACACGGTTGATGGACACGACCTGGTCCTTGAGCTCCAGGCTGGAGACGTCGATCTTCTCGAAAGATGCTCTCATCGTCACGCCTCTCAGAACTTCAGGCCGCCCTTGCGCGCGGCCTCGGCCAGGGCCTTCACCCGACCGTGGTACTGGAAACCTCCACGGTCGAAGACGACGCCCTCGACCCCCTTCTCCCGGGCTCGGCCGGCGATCAGCCCTCCGACTTCCTCCGCCGCGGACACACTGCTGCCCCGCGCGGCCTTTGACCGCACGTCCTTGTCGAGGGAGGAGGCGGCACACAGCGTCCGGCCGGCGTCGTCGTCGACGAGCTGGGCGTAGATGTGACTCTGGCTGCGAAACACGGCGAGGCGCGGCCGCTCGGGCGTCCCCCGGATCTTCTTCCGGATGCTGACCTGGATGCGCCGCCGGACTGCCGACCTTGTCTTCTCCTTCATCGCGAACCTCGACCGGACTAGGCGGCGCCGGTGGCCCCGGCCTTGCCCGCCTTCTTCTTCAGGACCTCGCCGACGTACCGGATGCCCTTCTGTTTGTAGGGGTCCGGGCGCCGCAGCTTCCGGATCTCCGCCGCGACCTGGCCGACCTGCTGGCGGTCGATGCCGGAAACGGTCAACCGCGTCTGCTTATCCACCTTGATCTCGATGCCTTCGGGGATCGAAAACTCCACAGGGTGCGAAAAGCCCAGAGAGAGCACCACCTTCTTGCCCTCGACCTGGGCGCGGTAGCCGACGCCTACGATGTCGAGGTCGCGGGAGAAGCCCTCTGAGACCCCCTTGACCGCGTTGCCGGCCAGCGACCGCGCGAGGCCGTGGAAGGCCCGCTGCTGCCGCTCGTCGCTGGAGCGCTGGCAGACGAGCTCTCCCTTCTCGAGCGAGAAGCTGATTCCCGGTGGCACCGGCGTGCTGAGCTTCCCTTTGGGGCCCTGGACCTCGAGCCGTGTATCCGAGATGCTCACCTTCACTCCGGAGGGGAGAACGATCGGTTTCTTTCCGACCCTCGACATCTCTTGCTCCTTACCAGACGTTGCAGAGGATCTCGCCACCCACCCCGGTGCGCGCGGCCTCACGGCCGGTCATGACGCCGTGGGAGGTAGACAGGATGTTGATGCCGAGGCCGCCGTACACGCGGGGGATCTCGCCCTTGCCGCAATAGATGCGACAGCCGGGACGGCTCACCCGCTGCAGGTCGGTGATGACCCGCTCCCGGCCCGGGCCGTACTTCAGAAAGACGCGGATGCTGCCCTGCCGGGGGTCCTCGACGACCTTGAAGTTCGCGATGTATCCCTCGTCCTTCAGGATGCGCGCGATCTCGCCCTTCAGGCGCGAGGAGGGGACGTCGACCTTCGGCAGCCTCGCCCGCACCCCGTTCCGGATACGAGTCAGCATGTCCGCGATGGGATCCGTCATGTTCATCGGACTTACCTCTCCGGGCTCCTACCAGCTCGCCTTGATCACTCCCGGAATCTCGCCGGCCAGAGCCAGCTTCCGGAAGCAGATCCGGCACATCTCGAACTTGCGCATGTAGGCGCGGGGCCTGCCGCACAGGCGGCAGCGATGATAGGCCCGGGCCGAGAACTTCGGCTTGCGCCGGGCCTTGGCAATAAGAGACAGCTTGGCCACTCGCCTTACCTCCTCACTGGGTCCGGAACGGCATCCCGAGAGACGCGAGGAGCAGCTTAGACTCCTCGTCCGTCCGGGCAGTGGTTACGAACGTCACGTTCATACCCCTCAGCTTCTCGACCTTGGCGTAGTCGACTTCGGGGAAGATGATCTGGTCTTTGAGACCCATGGTGTAGTTGCCCCGGCCGTCGAAGGAGTTGGTGGGAAGCCCGCGGAAGTCCCGCACTCGGGGCAGGGCAACGTTGCAGAGCCGATCCACGAACTCGTACATGCGGTCCCCGCGCAGCGTCACCGCCGCCGCGATGGGCATGCCCTCGCGCAGGCGGAAGGACGCCACCGACTTCTTCGCTCGTCGGATCGCTGGCCTCTGCCCGGTGATCAGACCGAGCTCGTCTACCGCGCTGTCGAGTACCTTCACGTTCTGGGTGGCTTCGCCCACACCCATGTTCACGACGACCTTGACCAGGCGTGGGACCGCCATCACGCTTGAGTAGTTCCGCTCCTTCATCAGGCGCGGAACGATCTCCTTGTAGTAGGACCCCTTGATCCGGGGAACGGCTTTCGCGCTCACTTGTCCAGCACCTCGCCGCCACGGCGGCCCGTCCTGACCCGGCGCCCGTCGGTCAGGAGCTTCGACCCGATCCGGGTCCGCTTGTCGTCGTCGGGCGAGACGATCATCACGTTCGACACGTGGATGGGCGCTTCCCGCTCGACGATGCCTCCCTTGATGTTGCGCTGGGGGTTGGGCCGGGTGTGCTTCTTGATGAAGTTGACCCCCTGCACGAGGACGCGGCTCTCGGTACGAAACACACCCATGACCTTGCCCCGCTTGCCGGCGTCTCGTCCCGAGATGACCTCGACGATATCGTTCTTCCTGAGGCGGATCCTGGTCCGCTCCTTCGTCCGAAGCTTCTGTCTCGCCATGGCTTCAGAGCACCTCCGGGGCCAGGGACACTATCTTCATGAACTTCTTGTCGCGCAGCTCTCGGGCCACCGGTCCGAAGACGCGGGTCCCCACCGGCTCGCCGTCATCCTTGATCAGCACCGCCGCGTTCTCGTCGAAGCGGATGTAGCTGCCGTCCCGCCGACGCTGCTCCTTCCGGCAGCGCACGACCACCGCCTTCACCACCTTGCCCTTGCGGACCGCCTCCGGGGCCTCCGGCGTGCACTCCTTCACGTTGGCGGTGATGACGTCACCGAGCCGTGCGTATCGTCCGGTCGAGCCCCCGAGGGGAAGGATGCACGAGATCTTCCGGGCGCCGCTGTTGTCGGCCACCTGGAGAACCGTCTGCATCTGGATCATGTCGTGCTCCCCCTCGCCTCAGGCCCCGACCGCGTCGAGCTGGCTCTCGGCCGAGCGCTCCAGGATCTCCGCGACCCGCCACCGCTTGCGCTTCGAGAGGGGTCGCGACTCGACGATCCTCACGCGATCCCCGTTGCGAGCCCCGAGCTCGTCGTGGGCCATGAAGGCCGACGTGCGACGGATGGTCTTTCGGTAGAGGCCGTGCCTCGTGAGCCGCACGACTGCGACCACCACCGTCTTCGGGGTCTTCGCGCTCACGACGACGCCGGTGCGCTCCTGGCGCCGGCGAGGCCGGGCCGACTCGTCCTTCTTGTCCGTCATCGCGACACCTGCTTCTGCTTGAGGATGGTATTGACGCGGGCGATGTCCCGACGGACGACCCGGAGCTTCATCGCGTTGTCGAGCTGTCCGAGAGAATGCTGCATCCGGAGACGGAACAGCTGCTCCTGCAGCTCCGCCTGCTTGTGCTGGAGCTCCTCGGTCCCCATCTCCCGCATGGCGCTGGGCTTCATCAGCTTCCCTCCGCGCGCGTCACGAACTTCGTCCTGAGCGACAGCTTGTGGGCGGCCAGGCGGAGCGCCTCGCGGGCGGTCTCCTCCGGCACCCCCTCCATCTCGTAGAGGATCCGGCCCGGCTTGACCACCGCCACCCAGCTCTCGGGCGCGCCCTTCCCCTTGCCCATCCGCGTCTCCTGCGGCTTCTTGGTGATGGGCTTGTCGGGGAACATCCGGATCCAGATGCGCCCGCTGCGCTTGATGAAGCGGGTGATGGCGATCCGGCCAGCCTCGATCTCACGCTGGGTGATCCAGCCCGGCTCGAGCACCTTCAGGCCGTAGTCGCCGAAGGCGATGTGGCCGCCGGTCCAGGCCTTGCCCTTCATCCGGCCCCGCTGCACCTTGCGGAACTTGACCTTCTTCGGCATCAACATGGCGACGCGTCTCCCGTCAGGCCAACGACCGGCTCGACTTGCCGGTGTCGGTCTCGCCCTTGAAGATCCAGGTCTTCACGCCGATCTGGCCGAAGGTGGTGTCGGCCTCGGCGAACCCGTATTCGACGTCGGCCCGCAGGGTGTGCAGGGGCAGCTGCCCGTGCAGGTACCACTCGGAGCGGGCGATCTCTGCCCCGTTCAGACGACCGGAGACCTTGATCTTGATCCCGCGTGCCCCAAAGCGCAACGCGGCGTCCACCGCCTTGCGCATCGCGCGCCGGAAGGCGATCCGTTTGCCGAGCTGGAGCGCCACCGACTCCGAGACGAGCTGGGCGTCGAGCTCCGGCTTGAGGATCTCCTGGATGTTGATGAAGACCTCCTTGCCGGTCTTCTTCTGGATCTCCTGCTTGAGCTTGTCGACCTCCTGCCCCTTCCGGCCGATGATGATCCCGGGCCGGGAGGTCGAGATGCTGATCTTGAGCTTGTTGGCCGCCCGCTCCACGTCCACCCGGCTCACACCGGCGTGGGCGAAGCGCTTCTTGAGGTCCCGCTTCAGCTTGAGGTCTTCGTGGAGGAGGTCCGCGTACTCCTTGTCCGCGTACCAGCGGCTCCGCCACGTCTTGTTG
Organism: Acidobacteriota bacterium; assembly: GCA_022340545.1. Taxonomy (GTDB): domain Bacteria; phylum Acidobacteriota; class Vicinamibacteria; order Fen-336; family Fen-336; genus JAJDNS01. The sequence continues at coordinate 22,069 of JAJDNV010000153.1, forward strand.
TACCCGAGGCGGAAGCCCGTGGGGTGGACTTTCTGACCCATCTCGCTACTCCTTCTCCGCCACCCGGACGGTGATGTGGGCCGTGCGCTTCAGGACCCGGTAGGCCCGACCCATCGGTGCCGGCCGCACCCGCTTGAACGCTGGCCCCTGGTTCGCGTGGGCCCCGGTCACGACCAGGGCCTCCTCGTCCAGACGGCGTTTCTGATTCCGGTCCGCCACCAGCACCGCGTTGGCGATAGCCGACCGTAGCGTCTTCTCGATGTCCCGGGCCACCGACTTCTTGGTGAAGCGGAGGATGCTCAGCGCATCGGCGGCGCTCTTGCCCCGGATCAGATCCAGGACCAGACCCGCCTTCTGGGCGGAGGTCCGGACGTATCGGTTGGTGGAACTCGCTTCGAGCATGCCCGCCTCCTACCGGCCCCCGACCTTGGCCACCTTCTCCACCTTGGAGGAGTGGCCCTTGAAGATGCGGGTCGGCGAGAACTCGCCGAGCTTGTGTCCGACCATGTTCTCGGTCACGTACACCGGGACGAACTTCTTCCCGTTGTAGACGGCCAGGGTGTGACCCACCATCTCGGGGATGACGGTCGATCGGCGAGACCAGGTCTTGATGACCTTCCGGTCGCCGGCTTCGTTCATCGCGACCACCTTCTTCATCAGGTGGTCGTCCACGAATGGGCCCTTCTTCAGCGATCGCGCCATGGCTCTACTTCCGCCTCTCCCGCCTCTTCACGATGAAGCCGTCGGTCCGCTTGTTGTTCCGTGTCTTGGCACCCTTGGTCGGCTTGCCCCAGGGCGTCACCGGGTGACGACCGCCCGACGTGCGACCTTCGCCGCCCCCGTGCGGATGGTCGATGGGGTTCATCGAGACTCCGCGGTTGTGGGGCCGACGGCCGCGCCAGCGCTGGCTCCCCGCCTTCCCCAGCTTCACGTTCTTGTGATCGATGTTCCCGACCTGGCCCACGGTCGCCATGCACTCCACCGCGACCCGTCGGACCTCCCCGGAGGGAAGCTTGACCAGGGCCCAGTCTCCCTCCTTCGCGACGAGCTGCGCGGCGGCGCCGGCGCTGCGCACCAGCTGCCCCCCCTTGCCGCGACGAAGCTCGAGGTTGTGGATCATGGTGCCGGCGGGGATCGCGCTCAGGGGGAGCGCGTTCCCGGGGAGGATGTCGGCGCTCTCCCCGGTGAGCACGGCCTGTCCGACCTTGATCCCGTCGGGGGCGAGAATGTAGCGCTTCTCACCGTCAACGTAGTGCAGGAGCGCGATCCGCGCCGAGCGGTTCGGGTCGTATTCAATGGCCGCCACCTTCGCCGGTATGTTCTGCTTGTCCCGCCGAAAGTCGATCACCCGATAGCGGCGCTTGTGGCCCCCGCCCCGGAACCAGACCGTGGTCCGCCCGAGGCTGTTTCGCCCCCCGCTCTTGCGCAGCGGCTTGGTCAGCGCCGGCTCGGGCTTCTTGCGGGTGAGGCCCGAGAAGTCGAGCGTCGACTTGAAGCGGCGCCCGGGGGATGTCGGCTTGTACTGCTTGAGTGGCATATCTGTCTACCCGTGGCTCTCTCGTCAGGCCTGCTCGAAGAACTCGATCATCTTCTGGTCCTTCTTGAGGACCACCCAGGCCTTCTTCCAGTCGGGGCGCTGGCCCGAGTATCGGCCCTGTCGCTTCACCTTCCCGTGCACGCGGGCCACCCGTACGCCCTCGACCTTGGTGTCGAAGAGGGCCTCGACCGCCTTCTTGATCTCGGGCTTGGTCGCGTCGCGGTGAACCTCGAAGCACACCGTGTGCTGGGCGTCCTTCTGGATGGCGGCCTTTTCCGTGATGAGCGGCCGGCGAATCACGTCGTAGATGCTCTTCATCGCTTACCCCCGGCTCTCCGGCGTCAGGCGCTCCTCGAGCTTCTCGACCGCCTCCTGCGACAGCAGGAGGTGGACGCAGTCGAGGGCGTCGTAGGCGGTGAGGTGGGTGTCGGCGATCACCTGCACCCCCGGGAGGTTGCGGCCGGAGAGGACGAGCGCATCCGCAGGCTCGTG
>JAJDNV010000160.1 GCA_022340545.1 Acidobacteriota bacterium
GCGCTCCTGACCGGCGAGCGCACCGCCCTGAACTTCCTCGGTCACCTGAGTGGCATCGCCACCGCGACGCGGAACGTTGTCCGGCGTCTCGACGGCCTGCCCACGCGGGTGGCCTGCACCCGGAAGACGACCCCCGGGCTCCGCGCGCTCGAGAAGTACGCCGTCCGCGTCGGAGGCGGGGAGAGCCACCGCCAGGGCCTCGACGATGCCGTTCTCATCAAGGACAACCACGTGGCACTGGCCGGGGGGATCACCCCCGCCGTGGAGCGGGCGCGCCACAGCGTGGGTCACATGGTCAAGGTCGAGCTGGAGGTGGACACGCTCGCTCAGCTCGACGAGGCACTTGGGCTCGACATCGACGTGATCCTCCTCGACAACATGGATCTCGACACGCTGCGTGAAGCGGTGCGCCGGGCGCGCGGGCGCGTCCTGACCGAGGCCTCCGGGGGCATCCGCCCCGAGAACATCCGCGCGGTTGCCGAAACCGGGGTGGACCTCATCTCACTGGGCTGGCTCACCCACAGCGCCCCCTCCCTCGACATCGCCCTCGACCTCTCGTCCTGATCTCGGGCTCGTACCACCGGCCGCCGGTCCTGGGTTACGATGGAGTCAGTTCGACTCCGACGGATCAGGACCATCGGACCCCGTTCCTCTGCGGAGCCGTGCCTTCGTGTTCTCGCATGGGCGGCAACGCCGAGGGCTCGGCGGGGAGCGGAAGGCTCGCGGCGGCGCGAGCCGGTGAAGGGGGCGTGTCCGGAGAGTCGGTGACTCGCCGGACAGAGAAGGAGCGGTGATGGCTGACAAGAAGATCATTGCGGTGTTGGGGGCCACCGGGGCCCAGGGCGGTGGCCTCGTCCGCGCCATCTTGGCCGACCCGAGCGGAGGCTTCGCCGCGCGGGCGATCACGAGGAATGCAGGCTCGGACAAGGCGCGGGAGCTCGCCAAGCTCGGGGCCGAGATCGTCGAGGCCGACGTCGACAACGCCGAGAGTGTGAAGAAGGCGTTTTCCGGATCCTACGGGGCGTACTGCGTCACGTTCTTCTGGGAGCACTTCTCGCCGGAGAAAGAGATCGCCCAGGCCCGGGGGATGGCGGAGGCCGCGAAGGACGCCGGGCTGAAGCACGTCATCTGGTCGACCTTTGAAGACACGCGCAACTGGGTGCCTCTCAACGACGACCGCATGCCCACGCTCATGGAGAAGTACAAGGTGCCGCACTTCGACGCCAAGGCGGAGGCCAACCACTACTTCACCGACCTCGGTGTACCCACGACGTTTCTTCTGACGTCGTTCTACTGGGACAACTTCATCTACTTTGGCAGTGGCCCGAAGAAGGGTCCGGACGGCGTCCTCGCCATCACGATGCCCATGGGCGAGGGGAAGCTGCCGGGTATCGCCGCGGCCGACATCGGACGGGCCGCCTACGGGATCTTCAAGAAGGGCCCGACGCTGGCCGGGCAGACGATTGGTGTCGCCGGCGAGCACCTGACCGGGGCCGAGATGGCGGCCGCCCTGGGCCGGGCCTTGGGCCAGGAGATCCGGTACAACGACGTGCCGCCCGATGTCTATCGTGGCTTCGGCTTCCCCGGGGCGGAGGATCTCGGGAACATGTTCCAGTTCAAGCGCGACTTCCAGGACGTCTACTGCGGCGCCCGCAACCTCGAAACCGCGCGCGAGCTCAACCCGTCGCTGCAGAGCTTCGACGCGTGGTTGGCGGAGAACAAGGGACTCATCCCGCTCGAGTGACGACGTCGCTCGACTGACGGACCGGGCCCGCTCACCTCGGTGCCCCAGGCCTCGGGTAGGATCGGGGGGCCCGAGGTGGGCGGGAGGGTGCCATGGCCCCGGCCGGCGTGACCTTCGGCCACGTGAACATCGTCGCCCGCGACTGGAGGCGGCTCTCGCGCTTCTACCGCGACGTCTTCGGCTGCGTGCCGGTGCCCCCACGCCGGAAGCTGTCCGGGGCGTGGCTCGAGGCCGGGACGGCCGTGAAGGGCGCGGCGCTCGAGGGAGAGCACCTCCGTCTCCCCGGCCACGGCCCCGAGGGGCCCACCCTCGAGATCTACTCGTACACACGCTCCCACGAGAGGCCAAAGGCCGCCGCCAACCGGCTCGGCCTCGGCCATGTGGCGTTCCGGGTACCGGACGTGACGGAGACGCTGTCGCGGGTCCTGGCGGAGGGCGGCCGGGCCCTCGGGGTGGTCTCGTCGGCCGAGGTGCCCGGCAAGGGGCCCCTCGCCTTCGTCTACGCCTGCGACCCCGAGGACAACATCATCGAGCTCCAGTCGTGGGGCGCGAGCGGACTCGACGAGCGCCCCTGAACCTGACGACAACCTCTGTGACCCGGGGCCGAGTCACCGGCCTACCGGCGTATGGTGCGTCTCCCACCCAGCGGCTATCCCCATGAATGGAATGGTGCTCCTAGGCCAAACGGCTCATGGAAGCACCGATAGGAATAGTTGGATATTAGGGAAGAGGAGCGAACGATGAAGCTCTCGACCCGAGCCCGGTACACGCTTCGGATGATGATCGACATGGCTCGTCACGAGGGTGCCCACACCCCGGTTTCCCTCGCCGCGGTCGCCCACCGCACCGACCTCTCCCGCGGCTACCTCGAGCAGCTCGTCATCGGGCTCCGGCGCGCCCGCCTGCTCAGGGGGGTGGCCGGCCGCAACGGTGGCTACCGCCTGGCGAGGCCCGCCTCCGAGATCCGGATCGGCGACGTGATCGAGGCCTCGATCGGCCCCGTCTGCCTGGTCGACTGCGTGCTGGACCCGTCGATTTGTGCGCGGGCGGCCCGTTGCGAGACGCGCGCTCTCTACTGCCTGGTGAACCGCCGGATCGCCGATGCGCTGGCCGATCTCACCCTGGCGGACCTGCTCGACCCCGAGTGGGTGGCGCTCCACGGGGGATTCGATCCCGGGGCCGCCGCCTCCCTTCCCGAGGGCCCCGATCCGTGCACCGCGTCGCACGGCCCCCGGCGCGGCCGCCCACGTGGCGGCAAGGAGAAGGTGGACGCCCGTCGAGCACGCTGAAAGGAGCCCCGAGGGAATGACCACGACGATGGTGGAGCCAATGGTGGAGCGAAGAATCGGAGACAAGGTCGTTCGGATCGTGCGCGACGACATCACCGACATGGAGATCGACGCGTTCGTCTTCGACATCACGGAGGATCTGAAGCTCGGCTCGGGGCATGGAAGCGCCATCCAGCAGCGGGGGGGAGTCAAGATCCAGGAGGAGCTCGACGCGATCGGGCGGTGCCCCGTGGGCCAGGCCGTGATCACGACCGGCGGTCTGCTGAAGGCGAAGCACATCATCCACGCCAACGGACCGAAGTTCTGCGAGCCGGACGAAGCAGGGAAGTTGCGCCAGGCCACCGAGGCCGCGCTCCGGCACGCCGACCGGGCGGGCCTCACGACCCTCGCCTTCCCCCCGATGGGGACGGGGCTCTACCAGGTGCCGGTGGACCTGTGCGCACGGGTCATGGTCGAGACCGTCTTCCATCACCTCGAAGGCGAGACCTCCCTCCGGGAGGTGCTGTTCGTGATCCCGGACTCCCGCGAACGCGGGGCCTTCGAGGCCCGGATCCAGGAAGGAGCCTGACGATGCAGCACCACGAGCCGAGCACCCTCCTGGCTACCGCGGAGACGATCCACTGGGTCGCCCTGGCCATCATGGCGATCGTCTACACGGTGCGCCTCGCCTGGCTGCTCCAGTTCCGCAACGCCCGCGAGCGCCAACCCGCGGGACGGCCCGACAAGACGAATGCCACCAAGGGGAGCCTGTACTCCCTGGGCAATGTCCTGATGCCCTGGGCCATGGAGAGCACCCGCGACGGCCTGCCCTTCTATGCGACGTTCATCCTGTTCCACCTCGGGGTGACCGCCGGTATCGGGCTCGCCTTCGTGAGCTCGTTGTACCGGCCGGCGGTCGAGATCCCGGTGGTCGCGATGACTGTCATGGGAGTCCTGGGCGTGGCGTTCCTCGTTGGCCTCTTTCGGATCGTACGGCGGTTCACTCTCCCGCACCTGCGGCTGATCAGCTCGCCCGACGACTACTTCTGCGTGATCATGCTCACCGGCTGGTTCCTCGCCGGCCTGCTCGCCGAGGCCTACTTCCTGGGCTGGTTGCAGAGCGAGCTCTTCCTCGTCGCGTTCCTCCTCGCGACGAGCTTCTTCCTGATCTACGTGCCGTTCTCCAAGATCTCCCACTACCTCTACTACCCGTTCACCCGCTACTGGCTGGGCCGCAGCCTGGGCCACCGGGGCAGCATGCCCTACGTCCGCGGGTGAAGGAGGCCGACTTGAGCACGCCACAGCCATCGTACAAGGTCGAGAAGATCCTGGAGCAGCTCCCCAAGAAGCTGACCCGGCAGGTGGTCGGGTCGCTGGTCGGCTGCGTGCACTGCGGCATGTGCCACGAGGCGTGTCACTACGCCCTGGCCTTTCCCGACGACCCGAAGATGACCCCGTCCTACAAGGCGGACCAACTCCGCAAGATCTTCAAGCAGCACCACGACTGGACGGGACGCCTGTTCCCGAAGTGGGTCAAGGCCGGAACACCGATGACCGACGCGGACCTGGAGGAGCTGAAGGACATCGCCTTCGGGACCTGCACGAACTGCCGGCGCTGCACGTACAACTGCCCGATGGGTGTCGACACCGCCACCCTCAACCGCATCACGCGCGGGCTGCTGTCCCGGGTGGGGGTCATGCCCGAGGGCGTGCGGGTGGTCAGCAAGGACCAGTGGGAGATCGGGAACCAGATGGGCGTCCTCAAGGAGGACTACCTCGACACTCTCGAGTGGATGTCCGAGGAGCTCGAGGATCAGCTGGGTCACGATCGGGCGAAGATCCCGGTGGACAAGAAGGGCGCGAAGGTGATGTACGCGATCAACCCGCGCGAGGCCAAGTACGATCCGCGCACGATCAAGGCTGCCGCCCTCATCTTCTACGCCGCCGGCGAGGACTGGACCATGCCGAGCGAGGGTTGGGACCAGACGAACTTCGGCCTGTTCTCCGGCGACGACCAGCTCGGCGGCGTCTGCGGCAAGCGCGTCTACGAGAAGGTCGTGGAGCTGGGCTCCGAGCAGCTGGTCATCTCCGAGTGTGGCCACGGCTACCGCTCGACCCGCTGCGAGGCCCCGAACTGGGCCGGCGTGGACATAGGCTTCACCATGGAGAGCTCGGTCATGACAATGCTGCGATACGTCAAGGAGGGGCGGATCAAGGTCGACAAGACCCGCAACACCGAACGGGTGACGTTCCACGACTCCTGCAACAACGCCCGCAGCTGCGGCTTCTACGAGGAGCCCCGTGAGCTGCTGAATCTGGTGGTCACGGACTTCCAGGAGATGTACCCCAACCGCGCCGAGAACTACTGCTGCACCGGCGGGGGCGGAGCGATGTCGATGTCGGAGTACACCCCGCGTCGGCTCGAGTCCGCGAAGATCAAGGCCGAGCAGATCAAGGCGACGGGGGCGAAGGTCGTCGTCACCTCCTGCCACAACTGCGTGGACGGGCTGGGCGACCTCATCAAGCACTACAAGCTCGACTGCGAGGTGAAGCAGCTGGTGGACCTCGTTGCCGAGGCCCTGGTCCTCGACGAGCTCGAGAAGCCGGAGGCGGTGGCGGCGCCGAAGGAGGTTGAAGTGCCGGCCCCGGCGCCGGTCCCCATCGAGGTGGCCCAGCCCAGGCCGGAGCCGGCGGCGGCCCTCAGCGGGCGGCGGCTGCTCGTCGTCGACGACGAGGAGGACGTCCGGGTCTTCCTCTCGACGGTCCTCGAGGACGCGGGAGCCGAGGTCCTGCAGGCCACGGACGGGGACGAGGCCATCGCGATCATGACGAAGGAGAAGCCGGACCTCGTGACCCTCGACCTCTCGATGCCGGGCAAGGACGGTGTCGAGACCTTCGCCGAGATGCGGAAGCACCCGAAGGTCAAGGAGATCCCGGTGTGCGTCGTGACCGGTCACCCGGAGTTCCGGAAGGTGATCTACGACCGGGCTGTTCCGCCGCCCGAGGGCTACATGGACAAGCCGGTCGACGAGGAGGAGCTGGTCTCCAACGTCAAACGTATCCTCGACCTGCGAGACAAGAAGGGCTAGGACCGGCCCCGCGCCGTGGCCGGAGCGCCGGGAGAGAGAGATGCCGGCTGACAGAGCCGCACCGACGGTGGGGGCCGCGGGCCCGGAAGGTCCGTACCGGCAGTACTTCGAGGACATGCCGTGCTACCTCTCCGTCCACGACCGGAAGTTCAGGATCGTCGACGGGAACCGCCGCTTCCGCGAGGACTTCGGGGGACGGCTGGGTGAGCCGTGCTACGAGATCTACAAGGGTCTCGACGGCGTCTGTCCGGACTGTCCGGTGGAGGCGACCTTCGCCGACGGAGAGAGCCACAGTAGCGAGCAGACCCTCATCAACAAGCGGGGCCAGAAGGTCCCGGTCATGGTCAACACCACCCCCGTCCGCGACGACGACGGCACGGTGGTGGCGGTCGTGGAGATGCACACCGACCTCACCGAGGTGAAGCGTCTCGAGAGCCTGCTCCAGCACAGTCAGGAGCGCCTGGCCCAGCTCTTCGAGGAGGTGCCCTGCTACGTCACCGTCCAGGGGCCCGACCTCGTGGTGCGCCACGCCAACCGCAGGTTCCGCGAGACCTTCGGGACGGCGGTGGGGAACCACTGCTACCGGGTGTACAAGCACCGCGAGGAGCAGTGCCTCGTGTGCCCGACCCTGCTGACCCTCGCCGACGGCGACGTGCGCCATCACGAAGAGACCGTCTTCTCGGCAGAGGGCGAGAGGATCAACGTCCTCTGCACGACCGCGCCGGTCCACGACGCCGAGGGCCACGTCGAGGGGGCCATCGAGATGTCCGTGGACATCACCGAGCTGCGCCGGCTCCAGCCCCAGCTCGCCTCGATCGGACTTCTCGTGGGCTCCATCTCCCACGGGATCAAGGGGCTGCTGAGCGGTCTGGACGGGGGCATCTACCTGGTCAACACCGGTCTACAGAAGGAACGTCCCGAGCGCGTGAAGAAGGGCTGGGACATGGTCCAGCGGAACGTGACCGCGATACGGAGCATGGTCCTGGACATCCTCTACTACGCGAAGGACCGGGAGCTGATGCTGAGCGCCGTGAGCGTCGGGCAACTGGTCGCCGAGCTCCGAGAGGTGATGGACAAGAAGGCCACCGACCAGGGGACCGAGCTCGACATCGACGTGCGTGGCGAAGCCGGCACGCTCCAGGGCGACTACAAGGCCATCCGCTCGATGCTCGTGAATGTCCTGGAGAACTCGCTCGAGGCCTGCCGGAGCGATCAGCAGAAGGACGCACACCGGGTCAGGCTCGGCGTGTGGCGAACCCCGCCCTGGATGGTCTTCGAGATCGAGGACAACGGGATCGGGATGGACCGGGAGACCCGGGAGAAGATCTTCTCTCTCTTCTTCTCGTCCAAGGGCATCAAGGGCACGGGCCTCGGGCTGTTCATCGCCAACAAGATCGTGGATCGACACGGGGGAAACATCGAGGTGGAATCGGAGCCGGGGCGTGGGAGCCGCTTCCTCGTGCGTCTGCCCCTGGAGGCGCGGCCGAGCACCCCACCACCCGAGCCGGCGGCCCCGGAAACGACATGAAGATCCTGGTGGTGGATGACGATCCGGACGTCGTCGAGTACCTGTCCTCCTTTCTCGAGGACGAAGGCTACGAGGTGGGCGCGGCCGCCGACGGGCGCTCGGCGCTGGCCGAGGTGGAGCGCTCCCGCCCCGACGTGATCCTGATCGACGTCATGCTGCCCGGGAGATCGGGCCTCGACCTCCTGGTCTGCCTGCGGCGAGACCCACGCTGGGCCGGCATCCCGCTCGTCCTGGTGACGGGCGACGACTCTGTCCTGAAAGACGACTGCCGGTCCTATCTCGGGTCCCATCGGGATGTTCGCGGACCCGACCATGTGTTCGGAAAGCCGATGGACCGTGACAAGCTCCTCTCCGTCTTGAGGGATATCGGCGTGCCGAGCACGGCCTCCAACTGAGGCGCGGGGACACACTCACGGTGCTATGCTTGGCGCACGAACGACACCGCGGTCGGCTCTCCCCGAACGGCCGCAGGGAGGCGACATGACCCAGCTCCGCGCTCTCGTGATCGACGACGAGCCCGACCAGACGACGTACCTCTCTACGCTGCTGAAGGATCACGGGTGGGAGGCTCGGACGGCCAACTCGGCCGACGAGGGCCTCACCCTGGCTCAAGCGGATGTCCCCGACGTCGTCCTGCTCGACGTGATGATGCCCGAGCGCGGGGGTCTCAGCACCCTGGTGGCGCTGCGAAATGACGAGCGGACGAAGTCGGTGCCGGTGGTTCTGGTGACCGGAATCCAGGACACGCTCACCCACGACTTCGGCGCGTTTCTCGACCGCTTCAAGAAGCACCATCCCGACGCCTACCTCGAAAAGCCCATTGAGCCCGAGAAGCTGTTGAGCACGCTCGAACAGGTCTGCGGGACGAAGGCGGAGTAGCTTCGACGGCCAGCATACGGAACGGAGTTGCGCCGGGATCTGCGGCGAGTCGGAGATCCCGCCGCGTGAGGCTCGACGAGATCTGCAGTTCCAAGGCCAGCTGAGGGCTATCCGTCGGGAACAAGCGGTCGGGGTGGTTTGCGCAGCGTCGTTTCCTTGACGGAGGGACGTCCGTCAAGAAACGGAAACGGACTGCGGCGGCATCTCTGGCCTAGTCGGGGATCCCGCCGCTATAAGCCATACGTCTTGATCTTCTCCCAGAGGGTCTTGCGGCTGATCCCGAGGATCTCGGCGGCGTCGTTGCGGCGGCCGTCGGTGGCGGCCAGGGCGGCCCGGATCGTCTCGACCTCGGCCCGCTCGACCGCACTTCGCAATGGCTCCGCCCGTCGGACCGGTGGGGTCGGCGTGGCAGCGGCGGGCGTCTCCCGCAGGCCGGGCGGGAGGTGGTCGGGCGTGATGCGCGAGTCCCGACAGAACACCACCGCCCGCTCGACCACGTTCCGGAGCTCTCTGACGTTTCCCGGCCACGAGTGAGTGTCGAGCACCTCGAGGGCGTCGCCGGTGAAATCCTCGATCTCCTTGCCCCGCTCACGGTTGAACTCCCGGAGAAACGCCTGGGCCAGAAGGGGAATGTCCTCGCGTCGCTCCCGAAGCGGGGGCAGATGGATCGGGACGGTGTTGATTCGGAAGAACAGGTCCTCGCGGAACCTGCCCTCCGCCATCTCGTCTTCCAGCGGCCGCAGGCTCGCCGAGACGATACGTACGTCCACGTCGATGGGGCGGTTCGAGCCGAGACGTTCGATCTGCCGCTCCTGGAGCACCCTCAGGAGCTTGGCCTGAACCGCGAGGGGCAGATCGCCGATCTCGTCGAGGAAGAGGGTTCCCCCGCCCGCCGCCTCGAAGCGTCCGATGCGACGCTGGCTCGCGCCGGTGAAGGCCCCCTTCTCGTACCCGAACAGCTCGGACTCGACCAGGGACTCGGGAAGCGAAGCGCAGCTGACCCGGATGTACGGCCGCGCCCGGCGTCGCGAGTTGAAGTGGATGGCCGAGGCCACCAGCTCCTTGCCGGTCCCGCTCTCGCCCTGGATCACGACGGTGGCGTCGGAGCCCGCCACCTCCCGGATCAGCCAGAAGACCTCCTGCATGCTCTTGGATTTCCCGATGATGTTCGAGAAGGAGTAGCGACCCTCGAGCTGCTCCTGCAGTCGCACGTTCTGCTCCTGGAGATGGCGACGGGAACAGACCGTGTCCAGACGCACCAGAAGCTGGGCCATGGAGAAGGGCTTGGTGATGAAGTCGGCCGCTCCCTGCCGCATCGCCTCGACCGCCTTGTTCACCGAGCCGTGAGCGGTGACGAGGACCACGATCGTGTCGGCCTGCAGCGCCTTGACCCGTCGCAGCAGCTCCATTCCATCGAACGACGGCATGACGAGGTCCGTCACCACGACGTCGTGCAGGTACTGCTCGAACAGGGCCATCGCCTTCGCGCCGTCGGCCGCGACGTCGACCGTCCACCCTTCCTTGCGCAGGGCATCGGCCATGCTCACGCGGAGGAGGGGCTCGTCCTCGGCGATCAGGAGGCGACTGCCGCAGGTCGCCATCACGCCTCCTCGTCCTCTTCGTCGTCTGCGGGCAGAAGGACCCGGAACACCGACCCCTCGCCCTCGGTCGTCTCCACCTCGATCCCGCCGCCGTGGGCGGCGGCAATGTTGTAGCTCACGGCGAGACCCAGGCCCGTCCCGTGCCCCACCTCGCGGGTCGTGAAGAAGGGATCGAAGATCCGCTCGCGGATGGCCTCCGGAATCCCGGTCCCGGTGTCGCCGATCTCGACCAGCTCCCAGGCCCCGTGTCGCCGGGTGCGCAGGGTCAGGGTGCCCCCATCCGGCATGGCCTGGAGCGCGTTGAGCATGAGGTTCAGGAAGAGCTGCTCGATCTGGAACCGGTCGCCGGCGATCCAGGGGTTGCGGGGATCGAGGTCGAGACGTGACTCCACGCCGCCCTTGCGGAGCTGGAACCGCACGAGGTCGAGCACCTGGGTCAGGCTCTGGTTGAGCGAGGTCGGCCCGATCCGCATCGAGCGCGGACGGGAGAAGTCCAGAAGGCTGGCCACGGTCAGCTCGATCCGCTTGACCCCGTCGTGGATCAGACTCAGGTAGCGCTCGCGCATCTCGCGGTTCTCGGGATCCGCCTGCATGTTCTCGATGCAGGTGAGAACACCCGCCACCGGGTTGTTCACCTCGTGGGCGACGCCGGCGGCGAGGGTGCCGACCGCCGCCATCTTCTCCGTGTGGGCGAGCTGGGACCGTCGGACCTTTTCTCGCTCCCGGCTCTCCTCGAGCTCGTCCATCATGCCGTTGAAGGCCCTTGCGAGCTCCCCGATCTCGTCGTGCCGCCGCACCGCGGCGCGCGCCGAGAGGTCACCGCCGCCCGCCCTCTGCATGACCTGGTGCAGCGCGAGGATGGGCCTGATCAGCCACTCCATCGAGATCGCGCTGATGATGGAGTTCGCGGCGATGACCAGCAGGGCAATCACCACGAGCCGGGAGACGATCACCTCGATCCGCTGCTCCACCGGCTCGAGGGAGAAGCCCACCGCGAGGGATCCCCAGAACTTCGTCGAGACATGGAGAGGCTCCCGTACCTCGAGGATGCGCTCGCCGTCGTCTGCAGAGCGGATCTCCGCGTCCGGCTGGTGGACGATCGACGACCGGTCGAGGGCCCGCTCGAACGGCTCGCCGACCATGGACCAGAGGTTGGTGTGGGTCACCACGCCGGCGGCGTCGGTGACGATGACGTAGAGCATCGAGTCGCGGTTGCTGGCGAGGATCTCGGAGATGTAGGTGTCGGTGAGGCCGGTGTCGGCGGTCAGGCCGAGGTCCTTGTTCATGAGTGCGTCGGTGACCGGGACCGCCAGCGCGGCGCCCAGGCTGCGGGCGCGCTGCTCGAGGGCCTCGTACTGGTGGCGGCGTTCGTTGGCGGCGCCGAGGACGGTGATGAGGCCCATCGTGGCGGAGATCGCCACGTTGCTGAAGATCATGATCTTCGGCCGGAGGCCGAGCCGCGGCAGCCCCAGCCTGGTCCTCAGCGACACCGGAGCTCTCTCTCGGGCCGGGTCGCGAAGCGAGGCCCGAAGACCCGTTCCGCCAGCCGACGCACCGGGTCGTAGTCGGAGTCGACGGTGCGGGTGAAGCCGCCGGTCAGCTCCAGGTCCCACCTCTCCTCGTCGAGTCGGGGCCGGGCCTCTCCCGGAAAGCCGAGCAGGGCCGAGGTCAGGGTCTCGCGCAGCTCCCGGGGGGCGTCCGGTGAGGCCACCAGTGGGTAGGCCGGGACGGGACCCGAACGCGCGAGTCGGCGCAGCCCCCGGTGCAGGAAGAGCTCACCGATGATGTCACGGACGCCACAGGCCTCGACCTCGCCCATCAGCACGGCGTGGGCGGCCCGCTCGTGCTGTCCGTAGTACCGGCACTCGAAGTCTCGCCCCGGCTCGAGGCCGGCATCCTGGAGCATGGACCTCGGGACGAGATGCGAGGAGGTCGACAGGGGATCGCCGAAGCCGACTCGATGGCCCGCGAGCTCCTCGATTCGCTCGAAGGGGCTGTCGGAGCGCACCAGCACGTCACTGTAGAAGACCACGCGACCGCGGGTCCGGAGGCGCAGCAGGGGCTCGACGGAGCACAGAGCGTGGGCCCGCAAGTAGGTGAGCGGACCGAGGTAGGCGAGCGTCAGGCGACCGCGGCACAGGTTGTCCACGGTCTCGTCGTAGGAGTGGCTGATGTCGAGCGTCCAGGTCCGTCCGGTGTGGGCGGTGAGGAAGTCCACCAACGGCTGATACTTCACGAACATCAGGCGCGGGTTGTAGAAGGTCACGACCCCGAGCCGGAGAGGCTCCTCCGCGGACTCCTCGCCTCCCGCGGCGGACGGGAGCATCACCGCGAGGGCCAGAGCCGCCAGGAGCCTAGAGCACGTTCGCCCGCGCACAGATCCGCTCCACGAGGTCCGGGCCACTCGCACCCGCCTCGAGCTCTTGAACCGAGGGCCAGCGTCGGGCGCGGGCCCGATCGGCGGTTGCCGATCCCAGGCACCAGACCGCGGCGCCGTCGCGCCACTCCAGGCCGTCCCGCTCCTCCGCGAGCGCCTCGACGTCCGCCCGGCTGCGCATGACGCAGCCGGTGAGGGGAAGCGCCGTCATCACGATCCGAGCCGCCGGCGTGACCGGCCGTGGGATCGGGACGACGTCTGCACCCGCGTCCTCGAGGGCTTCGACCAGGTCCTGCGCCGAGGCGGGCACCACGAGACGCTCCCGTCGGAGAGGGAGAGGACCCACCCAGTCCAGCCGGTCGGCGTGTTGGACCGTCGGCCCGATGACGAAGAGTCCCGGCGGGCCCAGGCCGGCCTGCACCACTGCATCGGGAAGCTCGACGAGGGTCGAGACCACCGACCGTTGGGCGGCGGTGGTGCCGTTTTGCACCATGGCCGCCGGGGTCTGCGGCGACATCCCGCTCCGCAGGAGCTCGTCGACGACGTTGGGGAGCGATGTCACACCCATGTAGCCGACGATGGTGGCGTGGGGATCCTGTCCCATCAGATCCCACCGGACCTGGGGACCGTCCTGCTTGACGCTCTCGTGGGCGGTGACGAGCGTCAGCCGCACGGCCTCCCCGCGGTGCGTGACGGGGACGCCGATCCAGGCCGGCACCGCCACCCCGGAGGTGACGCCGGGGACGATCTCGAAGGGGATCCCGGCGGCGGCCAGAGCCTCCGCCTCCTCGCCCCCCCGGCCAAACACGTCCGGGTCGCCTCCTTTGAGGCGCACGACGCGCCGCCCCTCCTTGCCGAGGCGCACCAGGAGGGCGTTGATCTCCTCCTGGGGCATCGGGTGGTGGTCCGCCTCCTTGCCGACGGGGTGCAGCGCCACGTCCGCCGGGAGGTCGCACGGCAGCGCGGCGGCGGCGAGGCGGTCGTAGACGACGTCCTGGGCCGCCAGGAGGCGCTGGCGGCCGCGGAGGGTGAGGAGCCCCGCGCAGCCGGGTCCGGCGCCGACGAGAGAAACAAGACCGCGGGGAGCGTCGACGAGGGCAGATGCCCCCTCCCATGGCAAGGGTGTCGCCGGCAGTTCCCGCCCCGCGCCGGCCGCCTCGATCCAGGCCATCTGGTCCTGGGCGGAGGGGACACGCGCGCGCAGGGTTGCCGCGTCCACGGTCTGGCCAAAGAAGGCGTCGAAGGCCTTCTCCCGTTGAGGGATGTCCAGCCCGCGTCGCCTCACCTCTTCGCGGAAACGCGCCGCGGTTTCGGCCCAGGGGCCCCACTCCGCCCCGAGGTGTCGCTCGAGGAGCTGCCGCATGCGGCGGGTTGCGAAGGGGGCGCGTCCGCCGGACCCGACGGCCATCTCCAGGGGACCGCGACGGACGCGCGCCGGGAGATGGAAGCTGCAGAGCTCGGGATCGTCGGCCACGTTCACCCAGATCCCGGCGGCTTCTGCGTCGGTGAAGACCCGGCGGTTGACCTCGCGGCGGTCCGTGGCCGCGAGCACCAACGCATAGCCGGCGGCCTCGCCGGGGCGATACTCGCGCCGCTCCAGGGTCAGCCGCTCGGCGTGCGCCTGCTCCTCCAGATCGGCCACCACCTCCGGGGCCACGACGGTCACGTGCGCCCCGTCCTCGAGCAGCCCGAGGACCTTGCGCAGCGCCACCGCGCCTCCTCCCACGACGAGACAGCGCCGGCCCTTCAAGCTGAGCGTGACTGGATACAGACAATTCCTCCCGGAGGGCCCGATCCCCGGCGACCCGCACGCGTGCGGCGGGCGTGCTCGATTTTGGCGAGCTTACACGACCTTGAGGGTTCCCGCCTCACCACCACCCGTCCGCTCGGCGGGCCCGGAGTCGGGGAGATCAGGCCGGGTCAGTCGCGAACGCGGGTGGCGGAGTCTTGCGTCGCGCCATCGGTCTTGGCCGACTGCCCGGGCGGGCTCGGCGCGTCTCCTGAGAGAGCGGCCTCCCGCCACTGAAGCCCCCCGCCGAGATAGCGAGCGCCCCCCCGGTCCAGGAACAGCCGGGCGGCCTCGGCCGAGCGGGTCCCACGTTCGCAGACGACGAGACCCCGGGGGGCAGTGCGGACCTGCCGGGCTTCACGGAGCTCTGCCACCGAGAGCTCCTCGACCCAGGCCGCACCGGCGGGTCGATTCTGTCGCTCGTCAGGCAGCCGGACGTCGACGACGTGTTTCAGCGGGGTGGTGGGCACCGCGGCCTCGACACCGTCCTCCTGGTTCTGGGCGACGCAGGCCGCGACCGAGAGGACGTCGACGGCCGGGGCGTAGGGCGGGGCGTACGCGTGCTCGACGTGGGCCAGCTCCCCGAGCGTGGCCCCGCGGGCCAGAAGCTGGGTGGCCACGTCGATCCGTTTGACCACCTCACCCTTCCCGACCGCCTGCACGCCCAGCACGCGCTGCGAGCCGCGCTCGTAGACCAGCTTCAGGTGGATTCTCTCGCTCTCCGGCCAGTAGTGGGCACGGTCGTCGGCCGTGACCCACACCGAGCGCCCGGCCACACCCCGGGCCTGGGCCCGCGTCTCGGTGCAGCCGGTGGCGGCGACGTTGACGTCGAAGACCTTGACCGCGACCGCCCCGGCCACCGAGGGGAAGGCGTCGCCCCGGCCCGCGAGGATGTTGGCCAGGGTGCGGCCCTGCCGGTTGGCGAGGGACCCGAGGGGACGGAAGATCGGCGTCCCGGTGACGACGTCCCGTACCTCCACGCAGTCCCCCGCCGCCCAGACGTGGGGGATGCTCGTGGCCAGCCGCTCGTCGACGGCGATGGCCCCGGTGGGCCCGATCCGGGCGCCGACGCTGCGGGCCAGCTCGACCTCGGGCTCGACGCCCACCGCGACGACGACGATGTCGGTCGTGATCTTCCCCTTGTCGAGGAGCAGCGTCACCCCCCCGTCGCTGGCCTCCAGCCGTCGGACCGGCGAGTCGACCCGCAGCTCCACCCCGCTCGTCTCGAGGTGGCGGGCCACGCAGGCCCCGACCTCCGCATCCAGCATCTCGGGCAGGGGAGCGGACCCGGCCTCCACCAGGGTGACCTCCGCGCCCCAGAGGGCGCCGAAGGCCTCGGCCAGCTCGCAGCCCACCAGCCCCGCCCCGACGACGGCCACGCGCCCGATCTCTCCCTTGCGCAGGCCCTGAAGGAGCGGCTCCAGGTCGTCCCATCGGTGGAACGCCCGCACCCGCGGATGCTCGGGCTGCCCGGGCAGGCGCCGCGCACGGGCGCCGGTGGCGAGCACCAGCTCGTCCCAACGGAGCTGACGTTCCCCCTCCGGGCTCTGAACCTTCAGAAGTCCCTCGGCCAGCCGGATCTCCGTCGCCCTCCAGCCGGCCAGGACCGTGACTCCCTTCTGCTCGGCAAAGAAGCGGGCATCCCGAACGGCCTGGTAGTGGGTCTGGCGGAGAGCCACCGGGTCGGAGATCTCGCCCGAGAGCACGTAGGGGAGGCCGCACGCCGCGTAGGAGAAGACGGGGCTCGCCTCCACCACCCCCACCTGCCAGCCTGGCTGCAGGCGGGCGAGGCGGCAGGCACAGCGCAGACCGGCCGCCGAGGCCCCGACCACGACGACCGCTCGGTCACTGGGCGCCACGGCGTTCGCTCCCTCAGGCGACCTCACCCCGGACGGAGAGGGCGGTCTTGTAGAGGATCGTCACGACGAGGGCGCCGATCCCGTAGACCCCGAGGCCGATGAGGACCTCGGGCGCGGTGGGCCAGTATCGGGTGACGTGGCCCAGCGGCGAGGGGTTGAAACCGGCGACCACCATCCCGAGCCCCTTCTCGATCCACACCGACACCACCACCGCGCCGCAGGCCACCGCCAGCCACCTCGCCTGGCTTCTCACCGAGGGACGCAGCAGGATGGCCAGGGCCACGACCGCCAGGACCAGGCCCGCCCACATCCACGGGACCAGCTCGGCGTGACCCCCGAGGCCCAGGAACAGGTACTGGAAGTGGGCCATGTGCTCGGGGATCCCGCTATATACCGCGGTGAAGACCTCCATCAGGACGAAGAAGAGGTTGACCAGCATGGCGTAGGTCACGATGGTGGCCAGCTTCTGGACCGCCTTCTCGCCGGGGTCGAAGCGCGTCGTGCGCCGGAGGAGGAGGCAGATCAGGATCAGGAGCGCCGGTCCCGAAGCGAAGGCCGAGGCCAGGAAACGGGGGGCCAGGATGGCCGTCATCCAGTAGGGCCGGGCGGCCAGGCCCTGGTAGATGAAGGCGGTCACGGTGTGGATGCTGATGGCCCACGGGATCGACAGGTAGATGACGGGCTTGACCCAGGCCGGGACGGCGGTGCCCTGGTCCTCGGCCTTCAGGGTCTGGTGGGCGATGACGGCGTTGAGCAGGAGGTAGCCGGTCAGCACGACGCTGTCCCAGAAGAGGATCGACCTCGGGCTGGGGTGCAGGAACATGTTGAACACCCGAGCCGGCTGCCCCAGGTCCACCAGGATGAACAGTCCACACACCGCGGCCGAGCCGATGGCCAGGAACTCCCCCAGGATGGCAATGCGCCCGAACGCCTTGAAGTCGTGGAGGTAGTAGGGCAGGACGACCATCACCGCCGAGGCGGCGACGCCGACCATGAAGGTGAACTGGGCGATGTAGAAGCCCCAGGTGACGTCCCGACTCAGCCCGGTGATGGTGAGGCCCACCGTTAGCTGGCGGAGGTAGAACAGTGATCCCACGGTGATGACGCCCAGCAGGGCAGCGATCCAGCCCCAGTATCTGCGGTCTCCGGTCAGTGCTCTCTCGATCATGGGTGCCTCACAGCAGGTAGAAGATCTGGGGCTGGGTCCCCAGGGCGACCTTGCGCCTGACCGAGGGCCGCTCCCGCAGGACCTTCCGGATCTCCGACTCCGGATCCTCGAGGTCGCCGAAGATGAGGGCCTTCTCCTTGCAGGCGACGACACACGCGGGCTGCTCGCCGCGGGCCAGGCGCTCCTCACAGAAGTTGCACTTCTCCACCACCCCGCGGGTGCGGGTGGGGAACTCGGGGTTGAGCTCGTCGATGTGCGGACGGGGGTCGCGCCAGTTGAAGCTGCGTGAACCGTAGGGACAACCCGCGACGCAGTAGCGGCAGCCGATACAGCGGTGCCAGTCCATCATCACGACACCGTCGTCGCGCTTCCAGGTGGCCTGGGTGGGGCACACCTTGGTGCAGGGCGGGTTGTCGCAGTGGTTGCAGAACACCAGGACGTGGGCGTGCCGGAGGCGCTCCGCCTGGAACTGGCTGCTCTGGTTCTGGAGCGCCTCCTCGAAGGGCTCCTTCCAGATCCACTTGACCTCGTCCTTCTTGTTGTCGAAGTGGGGAACGTTGTGGGCCTTGTCGCAGGCGGCGATGCAGTCGCGGCAGTCCTCCTCCTCGCGACACTTCCCAACGTCGATCGCCATCGCCCAGCGCTGGCCCACGAGGGGCTTGTCCGCCGGTCGGGCCGGGCCCGGCGACCTCTCCTCGCTTGCCGCCGGCAGCACCTGGCTGCTCGCGACGCCGAGGGCGGTGGCGCCGGTGAGCTGGAAGAAACGCCTCCTGTTCACGGCCATCTAGAGACCTCCTCTCGGATCCACGTGGCACTCCCAGCAGTACGGCTGCACGTCGAGGTAGTTGTGGCAGCGGTCGCAGGAGTTGGCCTTGCTCTGGTGGCATCCCAGGCAGGTCCGGGTCAGGCTCTTGTCATAGCGGCGCCCGTCGGCGGTGACATAGACTCGCGCGCGGTCGCGGACCACCTCGTCGCGCCACTCCAGGAGCAGCTGCATGTGCTCCCGCCGCATGAAGGCGGCGTCGGCCACGCACTGCGTCTGGCCCTCCGGCTTCTCGATCTCGGGAACGACCGCCCCGTGGCCGCTCGCGACGTTGTACCAGATGGGGGCGGTGGCCAGCACCAGGAAGAAGGCCAGCCCCGGGATGATCTTGCCGGCGTCATGCATCGTCGTCCTCCGAATTCTGGCCGGCCTCCATGCCCGCCAGCGGGTCGCCCCGCAGGTCGGTTTTCCGGTCCGCCTCGCCCTCCATCACCAGGGCATTGGCGACGAGCTCGTGGACCCCGGAGATCTCGACCCCCGGCGCCCAGTACTCCGCGAGAGGAGGCAGCGTGGCCCGGTCGATGGCGCAGATGCAGGCCATGAGGTTGACCCCGTGCTTGTCGCGAACGTGTCTGAGCGCGTTGCCGCGCGGCAGACCGCCTCGCAGCCGCATCTCCATGTTCTCGTCGTTGCCGAGCCCTGCCCCCCCGGCGCAGCAGAACGTCTCCTCCCGGATCGTGTTCTCCGGCATCTCGTAGAAGTGGTTGCAGACGGTGCGGAGCACGTGCCGCGGCTCCTCGAGCAGCCCCAGCGCTCGCGCCGGGTTGCACGAGTCGTGGAACGTGACCTTGCGGTGGTCGTTGCGGCTCGGGTCGAGCCTGAGCTTGCCGTGCTGGATGAGGTCCGAGGTGAACTCGGTGATGTGGACGGTCTTCGTCGAGGCGGCGTTCTCGAATCTCGTGCCGGTCAGCGGCGACACCGGGAACTCCAGGAAGTCGGCCGGCCCGTTCATGGTGTCCATGTACTGGTGGACCACTCGCCACATGTGTCCGCACTCGCCGCCCAGGATCCACTTCACGCCGAGGCGCTTCGCCTCCGCGTAGATCTTGTAGTTGAGTCGCTTGATGGTCTCGTGGGATGTGAAGAGGCCGAAGTTCCCGCCCTCGGAGGCGTAGGCGCTCAGGGTGTAGTCGAGGCCGATGTGCTCGAAGAGGAGCAGGTACCCCATGAAGGTGTAGATGCCGGGGTCGGCGAAGTAGTCGGCGGAGGGGACGACGAAGAGAAGCTCT